>NZ_JBFUJT010000036.1:0-52306 GCF_056401235.1 Polaromonas sp. P4_F9
GCCCCATGGGGATGCAAACGCGACCGCGTTTGCGTCACCCCAACCCGAAGGGCAAGCGCCTTCTCGGGCGGTCTGCGGCGTTGCGGCGCTTGCCCATAGCCCAAGCTATGGGCGGCGCACCGCGCCTTGCATCCCATCCCGAGAAGGTGCTTGCGCGGCCCCGTTTAGATCGTAAACAGGTTCTTAGCCCGACAGACCCAGCGCCGCCAGATCGCCACGGCCTTTGCGGACCACCACCGGTTCGCCGCCCTCGCCCATGGGCGTCAGGTCGATCACGGTGGTGGGCGCCTGGTGGCAGGCGCCCGCGTCGATCACGGCGGCCAGTTCATGCTCCAGCTGGTCGCGGATCTCACGCGCGTCGTTGAGCGGTTCGTGAGGCGGGCTGCCGGGTCCGGGAAGGATCAGCGTGGTGGCCAGCAGCGGCGCGCCGTGCAGCTCCAGCAAGGCCTGCAGCGTCTTGTGCCCGGGCACGCGCAGGCCGATGGTTTTGCGGGACGGGTGGCTGAGACGCCGTGGCACTTCCTTGCTGGCCTCCAGGATGAAGGTGTAGGGCCCGGGCGTGGCCGCCTTGAGCAGGCGGAACTGCTTGTTGTCGACCCGCGCATAGTTGGCCAGCTCGCTCAGGTCGCGGCACAGCAGCGTGAGGTGGTGCTTGTCATCCACCCCGCGAATACGGCGCAGGCTGTCGGCCGCGGCCTTGTCGTCCAGATGGCAGACCAGCGCGTAGCTGGAGTCGGTCGGTACGGCTGCGACGCCCCCGCGCGCAAGCAGGTTCACCGCCTGTTTGAGCAGCCGCGGCTGGGGATTGTCGGGATGAACTTCGAAAAACTGGGCCATGGCGGTGTTTCAGGATTCAGGGGGGGCAACGGGCAGCCGGGTCTCGCGCACAGACAGCCACGCGCCGGCTGCACCGCACACCGCAATCAGCGCTATGCCGAATATCGACCAGCGATCGGGCACATGTGAAAACGCCAGCCAGCCGCCTATCATGGCAAAGCCGATCTGGGTATAGAGAAAGGGTGTCAGGGTCGACGCCGGCGCCCGGCCATAGGCCAGGATCATCATGAAATGCCCAACGGTGCCCATGACCCCCATGAGCATCAGGCCAGCCCACAGCGTCCAGGAGTCCAGCCACGTCCAGGCAAACGGCAGCGCCAGCGATGCGATCAGTGTGCCCACCCAGCCGGTATAAAAATGCATGGTGACGGGGTCTTCAGTGCGGGCGAGGCGGCTGGTCAGGATCTGGAACCAGGCGTGGCAGGCCACCAGCGCCAGCGGCAGCAGCATCGTCCAGTCAAAGGTGTCGTCGCCCGGGCGGATGATGATCAGGGTGCCCATGAAGCCGCCGACCACCAGCGCCCAGCGCAGCACCGAGACCCGCTCGCCCAGCGTCAGCGAGGCGAGCAGGGTGATGATGAGCGGCGAGATCATCACGATGGCCGTGAATTCGCCTACCGGCATGTACTTGAGGCTGAAGAACGCCAGCATGCTCGAGGTCAGCAGCAGCACGCCACGCAGGCATTGAAAGCGGGGGTGAGCCGTGCGCAGCAGCGAGCGGCCGCGCGTC
Organism: Polaromonas sp. P4_F9; assembly: GCF_056401235.1. Taxonomy (NCBI): domain Bacteria; kingdom Pseudomonadati; phylum Pseudomonadota; class Betaproteobacteria; order Burkholderiales; family Comamonadaceae; genus Polaromonas; species Polaromonas sp. P4_F9. The sequence continues at coordinate 1,568 of NZ_JBFUJT010000036.1, forward strand.
GGCAGCACGGCCACCGTGGTGGCAACCGCCTGGAAGGCATAGCGGAACCACAGGGCCATCAGCACCGGCACACTCGCGCTGATGAATTTGGTGGTGGTGTCCAGCAGGGCAAAGCAGGCCATCGCCGCCACCTGGAGCGCGATGCCGGTCAGAGCGTGGGGAGCGGTTCTTGCGGGGCCGGCCATTACTGGATCCGGTCCGCCAGCAGGTCCCATACCGGGGTGAGCTCACCCGGCAAAAAGGGCAGGGTGCCCAGGTCAGTGTGGCTCTCGTCGGGGCTGTGAAAGTCGCTGCCGCGCGAGGCCGCCAGGCCGAATTCCCGGGCGGTTTCGGCGTATTTCAGGTATTCCTGCGGGGTGTGGCTGCCCGTGACGACTTCAACCCCTTGCCCCCCATGCGCCTTGAATTCGGTGAAGAGCGCGTACTCTTCATTGGGTGTGAACTTGTAACGGCCCGGATGGGCGATCACCGCCACGCCCTGGGCCTTCGTGATCCAGCCCACAGCGTCACGCAGATTGGCCCAGCGGTGGGGCACATAACCGGGTTTGCCTTCGGTGAGGTATTTGCGAAAGACGTCGGCTGTTTCGCGGCACACGCCGGACTCCACCAGAAAGCGGGCAAAGTGCGTGCGCGAAATCAGCTCGGGGTTGCCGACAAACTTCAGGGCCCCTTCGTAAGCCCCTTTGATGCCTACCTTGGCCAGGCCGTCAGACATTTCCATGGCACGCTGCTCACGCCCGCCCCGCGTGTTGCGCAGACCTTGCTGCAAGTCTGCATCGTCGGCATCAAAACCCAGGCCCACAATGTGCACGGTCTCGCCGGCAAAGGTGACCGATATTTCCGTTCCGGTGAGGTAATACAGCCCCTGCGCACTGGCGGCGGCCGCGGCACGCTGCTGGCCGCCAATCTCGTCATGGTCTGTCAGGGCCCACAACTCCACGCCGTTGGTTTTGGCGCGCTCTGCCAGGGCCTCCGGGGTCAAGGTGCCGTCGGATACGACGGAATGGCAATGCAGGTCGGCATTGAGGATGTTTTTGAACGTCACAATCCCATTTTAGGCGCTATGACCTGCGGCTGCAGCGAATACGGCTGACCGGGCGCGGGTGGGGCCCAGTTTTTGCTATTGGAGGAAGAGGCCATTGCCTGCCATGGCTGCTCAATTTGACCTTTACCTTTGATTTGCCTTTGATTTGACCTTTGATCTCACCTGGGAATTGCCCATGATCACCCTTCACCACCTGAACAATTCCCGTTCACAGCGCATCGTCTGGCTGCTTGAAGAGCTGGGCCTGGCCTATGACATTCAGCGTTACGAGCGCGATCCCCAAACCATGCTGGCGCCGGCTTCGCTGCGCGCGGTGCACCCGCTGGGCAAGTCGCCCGTCATCACCGACGGCGATCTGACGCTGGCGGAGTCAGGAGCCATCATCGACTACCTCATCGAGCGTCATGGCGCGGGGCGCCTGGCCCCCGCTACCGGTACGCCGGCGCGTTTGCGCTACACCTGCTGGCTGCAGTACGCCGAGGGCTCGGCCATGCCACCGCTCTTGCTCAAGCTGGTGTTCGACAGGATTGAGACCGCGCCCATGCCGTTTTTGGTCAAGCCGATTGCCCGGGCGATTGCCGGCAAGGTCAAGGCATCCTTCATCGAGCCGCAGATCAGGCAGCACCTGGATTATCTGGAAGCCTCACTGGGCGAGAGCGGCTGGTTTGCCGGTGACGAATTCAGCGGCGCCGACATTCAGATGAGTTTCCCGCTGGAAGCCGCTGCCGCGCGGGGCGGGCTCAACGCCAGCCGGCCCCGGCTGATGGATTTTTTGCAACGCATTCATGCCAGGCCGGCTTACCAGCGTGCCCTGGAGCGTGGCGGAGACTACGCCATCGTCAGCTAGCCATCGCCAGCTGGCTATCGCAGCTCGCAAGGATGAGTTAGCGAAAACCGAAATACGACAGGATGACGCCGATGATCACGACGAGGCCTACGATGTAAATGATGGTGTTCATGATGTCCTTTGGGTAGTTGACGCGCCGATGCAGCGTAGCTATACGCCAATCATTGCCGCCGCTCCTGTGCCGGACTGTAGGCGGCTCCACCCAAGCACCGTCGGACAGGGCCCTCTACACGCAGGCAGACAACCAGCGCGGTGTTGCCGTCTCGCCCGCAAGCCCCCGCGACACACCCTACAAAACCACGCTAAAGCTCGGCGCCTTCCACCAAAAAGCGCACGCGCTTGACGCCCTGCCACTCATCGGCATCCAGCCTGAACGCGATCGTCACGCGTGCGGGCAGTGCCGTGGTGTGGCCGAACCAGATACCGTCCACCGGCTGGCCCTGATGTTTCAGTTTCAGGGCCAGGTGTTTTTCACCCACCAGCCGTTGCGACACCACCTCGACTTCCTCGCTGAAGGTGGGGGCCGCAAACCCCTGTCCCCAGACTTCCCGGTGCAAGGTGTCCACCACATCGGTGCGGCGGTACTCGGCCGGCAGCGGGCCGTCAGTGTCCATGCGCCGCGTCAGCGTGGCGGCGTCCAGCCACTCGTGGGCGACTTGTTGCAGCGCTTGTTCGAACTGCTCAAAGCGCTCTTCGGCAATGGTGCAGCCGGCCGCCATGGCGTGGCCACCAAAACGCAGCAGCACGCCGGGGTGGCGTTTGGCGACCAGGTCCAACGCGTCGCGCAGGTGAAAGCCGGCAATCGAGCGGCCCGAACCCTTGAGCTCGTGTTCCTTGCCCGGCGCCTGGCTGGCGGCGAAGACAAAGGTTGGGCGATGCAGTTTGTCCTTGATGCGCGAGGCCACGATGCCGACCACGCCTTCGTGAAACTCGGGGTCAAAAATCGCGATGGCCGGTGGCGGTTCTTCATCCTCATCAATCATGGCGTCAGCCGCCAGTTGGGCCTGCTCGCGCATGCCCGCTTCGATGTCCCGGCGTTCGCGGTTGATGCCGTCCAGCATGCGGGCCAGCTCGTCGGCCCGCGCCGCGTCGTCCGTGAGCAGGCATTCAATGCCCAGCGTCATGTCGGCGAGGCGGCCGGCCGCATTGATGCGCGGGCCGAGTGCAAAGCCGAAATCGAAGGTGGTGGCCAGCGCTGCGTGGCGGCCGGCCGCGGTGAACAGGCCTGCCAGGCCGGCCGGCAGCGCGCCCGCGCGAATGCGCTTGAGTCCCTGCGCCACCAGGCGGCGGTTGTTGGCGTCCAGCCTGACCACATCGGCCACCGTGCCGAGTGCGACCAGCGGCAGCAGTGTGTCCAGCTTCGGTTGAGGAATGGCCCCCACGCTTGCCACTTCGTGTGCTGTGCTGCCCCCCGAGGGGGCTGTCCCCCCTAGGGGCGGCCCGGCGGCGGGACGGCCGAACACGCCACGCTCGCGCAGCTCGGCGCGCAGCGCCAGCAGCACATAAAACATCACGCCCACACCGGCCATCGATTTGCTTTCAAAGCTGCAATCGGGCTGGTTCGGGTTGACGATCACGTCGGCGGCGGGCAGCACCACCTGGCCGTCATGCAGCGCCGGCAGGTGGTGGTCGGTCACCAGTACCTGCATGCCCAGCGCCTTGGCCCGTGCCACGCCCTCCAGGCTGGCAATGCCGTTGTCCACAGTGACCAGCACATCCGCGCCGGTGGCCTTGACGCGCTCGGCAATCGGCGGCGTGAGCCCGTAGCCGTCAATCACCCGGTCGGGCACCAGGTAGCCAACGTTCTGTGCACCCAGCAGGCGCAGGCCGCGCAGGGCTACGGCGCAGGCGGTGGCGCCGTCGCAGTCGTAGTCGGCCACCACGCAGATTTTCTTCCCGGCGGCCATGGCATCGGCCAGCAACTGTGCGGCTTCGCGGTTGCCGCGCAGCGAGGCCGGCGGCAGCAATTTGCCCAGGCCGTCGTCGAGTTCCTCCATCGAGTGAACACCCCGCGCCGCATAGAGCTGCGCCAGCAAGGGGTGAACGCCGCCCTGTTGCAGCGCCCAGACGCTGCGCGGCGGCACGTCGCGTACCTGAATTTTCATGGTGTGATTCTTACTGTCATTTTTAGAGCTATTTTTAGAGCTGCCTGATTGGAACTGCCTGCTTGGAGCTGTTTGATCAGAGTTGTTTGAGCACGTCCGCCGGTAGGGTGGGGGCTAAAAGGCTGGACACTCTGGCAAGCAGGCCGGGGCGGCTGCTTTCATAGGTTTGGGCGCTGCGCTCACCGCACAGGGTCAGGCGCACGGACTCGCCCATGCGCTGGCGCCTCAGCAGGCCGGCGATTTCACCCGCATCCAGTGCGGCCCAGGCTTGCGCGTAAGCGGCCCAGTCATCATGAAAGGCGGCCTGGGCCAGGCCGCGCGGCACGCTGACCTGACCATTCACCCCGGGCGCCGGCAAGGACGGCAATGCGCCGGTACCGCTGAGCCAGAAGGAGTTGACCGGCAACTGGCGTCGCGCGGCCCGCTCGTCATTCAAGGGGTGCGTGTAAAGCAGCATCTGCATTTCATTTTGCAAACGCCGCATGATTTTGGCCGCTGCGCTTTTCACCTCGTGTGCCTCCTGCGTGCGGTGGCTGGCGCTGCCGGCGTCGGGCAACCACGCATCCACGTTGCGCCCCAGCACCCGGTCCAGCGAGGCCGTGGGCAGGGTGCGAAACAGCTCGCCCTCGGCCAGCCAGCGCTCGGGTGACAGGTAATGCAGCGTGATGCCGTCGGTTTCAAAGTAGGGTTGCATGGCCGCCAGCAGGGCGCGCGATTCGTCTTCACGCAGGGCCAGCGCGGCCGGGTCGGTCAGTGTGGCGTGTTCGCGCCCCATGGCCCAGTGGCAGGGCGTGACCCAGGCCCAGGCTTTGTTGCCCGCGTCATGCCCCTGCCCGGCTGCATCCCCGGCCGCCCAGGGAATCAGTCCGTCCGGCGTGCCGGGCTGAACCAGGCCCAGCGCCCGGCCCAGAGCGCGTTCGTGCGGCGGCGACAGCGAATAGGCCTCGCCCGTATCCATGTGTGTCTGTTTCATGCCGCGCAGCAGCTCGCCGAGATGGCGCGTGCTGTCGCGTGGCAGCGCCTGCATGGCCGGCAGCCATGCCTCCGTGCTGCAGGCTGCAAATGGAATCAGCAGGTGAGGGGGTGGGGAAGCTGGCGGGGATGAGGACGGGGCTGGCATGGGGCTATTGTCCGGGATGCCACAATTGAACCTGGTAACGGTAGCTGGACGCGCCCTTGGCGTGTAGCGTGTTCGTTCAACGATATCGGTCGTGAAGGCAAGAAATGTCAATTTACAAATGTTCGTTCAGATCAATGACAAGCGGTCAGCTGCGGTTGCCAGGTTAAGAATGCAAATCCCCTACGAGTTGATTCTGGGCTGGCGCTACACCCGGGCTGGCCGGGCCACGCGGCGCAACGGCTTTATCTCTTTTATTTCGGGCGTGTCCATGCTGGGCATCGCGCTGGGTGTGGCCGCGCTGATCATCGTGTTGAGCGTGATGAACGGCTTCCAGAAGGAAGTGCGCGACCGCATGCTTGGCGTGATTTCGCACATCGAGGTGCTCGCGCCCAATGGCGCAGCCCTGCCCGACCCGCAGAAAACCCTGGCCGAGATCAAGGCCAACCCGCAGGTCGCAGGTGCTGCCACCTTCATTGCCGCGCAGGCCCTGCTCGCGCGCGGCGAAGACATGAAAGGCACGCTGGTGCGCGGCATCGATCCGGCGCTGGAAGGGCAGGTCACCGACCTGGCCGTGCAATTGAAAGACACCGCCTTTCCCAAGCTGGTCAGCGGCGGCTTTGGCGTGGTGCTGGGCGGCGAACTGGCGCGGTCCATGGGTGTGCGTGAAGGCGACACCGTCACCCTGATCGCGCCCAGCGGCCAGGTCACGCCGGCGGGCGTGGTGCCGCGCCTCAAGCAAATGACGGTGGTGGGCACCTTCGACTCGGGCCACTATGAATACGACTCCGCGCTCGTCATGCTGCACCAGGACGATGCCGCCAGGATTTTCAGGCTGGAGGGCCCTACCGGCATCCGCGTCAAGCTGAAAGATTTGCACCAGGCGCGCGAGGTGGCGCTGGAACTGTCCAGAAGCCTGACCGGGGACCTGCTGATTCGCGACTGGACGCGGCAGAACAAGACCTGGTTTGCGGCGGTGCAGCTCGAAAAACGCATGATGTTCATCATCCTGACGCTGATCGTGGCGGTGGCGGCCTTCAACCTCGTCAGCACGCTGGTGATGACGGTGACCGACAAGCGCGCCGACATTGCCATCCTGCGCACCCTGGGCGCCAGCCCCCAGAGCATCATGAAGATATTCATGGTGCAAGGCGCCCTGGTCGGCGTGATCGGCACCTTCTCGGGCCTGCTCCTGGGCCTGGGCATCGCCCTGAATATCGACATCATCGTGCCGGCGCTGGAGCGGCTGCTCAATGCGAGCTTCCTGCCCCGCGACATCTACCTGATCAGCCGCATGCCCAGCGAACCGCAGTACGCCGACATCATGCCGATTGTCGTCATCTCGCTGGTGCTGGCTTTTCTGGCGACCATTTACCCCAGCTGGCGCGCCAGCCAGGTGAACCCCGCCGAGGCCCTGCGTTATGAATAAAGACAACATGGATTCACTCCGCGAGGCTTCGCTCCCCAAGGCTTCACTCCCTCTCCCCCTGGGAGAGGGCAGGGGTGAGGGCTCCCCGCTCCAAAACAAAGTGGTGCTCAAGGCCAGCGGCCTCACCAAACGCTTTCACGAAGGCCCGATCGACCTGACCGTGCTGCACGGCGTAGACCTGCAGGTGCATGCCGGCGAAACGCTGGCCATCGTCGGCGCTTCGGGTTCGGGCAAAAGCACCTTGCTGCATTTGATGGGCGGGCTCGATGCGCCCACCAGCGGGCAGGTCGAGCTGATGGGCCAAACCCTGTCAACGCTGTCAGCGGCCGAGCAGGGCCGCTTGCGCAACCAGCACCTGGGCTTTGTCTACCAGTTCCACCACCTGCTGCCCGAGTTCAGTGCCCTGGACAACGTCGCCATGCCCTTATGGATCAGGCGCCAAACCCCAGTGGAATCTGCGCAAACCGCTACCAACATGCTGGCGAGCGTGGGCCTGAAAGACCGCATCCATCACCGCCCGTCCGAGCTCTCAGGCGGCGAGCGCCAGCGCGTGGCCATCGCACGTGCACTGGTCACGCAGCCCGCCTGCGTGCTGGCAGACGAGCCGACCGGCAACCTCGACAGGTCTACGGCCGACGGTGTGTTTGAGTTGATGCTGCAACTGGCGCGTGATTTCGGCACCGCGTTTGTGCTGGTCACGCATGATGAAACGCTGGCAACGCGGTGCGGGCGGAGGTTTGGGTTGGTGTCGGGGCGGTTGTCGGAATGGAGTTGATAAGTCTCGCTGAACCAGTAGGGTTAGGCGGCGACTCTGGCGGTCACATCGATCTCGACCAAGACTCCCAGCGTAATCGGGACACTTCGACGCATGCTCGAGCGGGAAAGACACTCGGAAAGTATCGCGTGTAGGGCGGTCTCAAGCCCTGAGGAGAGCGACAGCATGACGAGTAGGGCTTTGGCAAGGCGCACTACCGAGGCCCGGCCAAGAACCGACACGCGTCTTTACGACATTAGCGTTGGCCAGCATCTACCTCGGTCGGCAGCGGTTGATGGCAAAGGTGCGTCCATGAAGGCGGCGCACCCGTGACCAGCCTCTTCCCCAAGGCGACAGCACGCTCGAGCACGCTGACAGCACGCTCAATAGTGACGACCCGCTTTGTAGGAAGCGCTGGCGTTGGGCTTCAACGCCGTGGCTGCCGCCAAAATGGCCGTTGAACGCCCCGCATGGGCGTGGGTGATGGCCAGGCCCAGCGCGTCGGCGGCGTCCTTGCCGGGGAGGGCTGGCAGCTTGAGCAGCCGCATCACCATCTGCTGCACCTCGGCCTTGCCGGCCTTGCCATAGCCGGCCACCGCCTTCTTCATTTGCAGGGCCGTGTATTCGGCCACGGCGAGATCGCTGGAGACCAGCGCGGTGATGCAGGCACCGCGCGCCTGCCCCAGCAGCAGCGTGGCCTGCGGGTTGACGTTGGTAAAGACGATCTCCACCGAGGCCATGTCGGGCTGGTAGCGCTGCACCACTTCCCGTACCCCGTCAAACAGCACCTTCAGCCGGGCCGGCAGGTCGCCGCGCACCATGTGCGTGGTCTTGATGGTGCCGCTGGCCACATAGTGCAAGTGCGGGCCGTCGACTTCGACCACGCCGAATCCGGCGATCTGCAAGCCAGGGTCAATTCCAAGAATACGCATAGGCTATAAATTTGGTAGCTGCTTGCGCAGGATTTGAAATGAAAGTGAAATGAAAGGGCTAAAGGCCAAAATACCATCGAACCGAATGGAAAAATATCGGTGCGGCAAAACACAGGGCATCGACGCGGTCCAGCAAACCGCTGGCGCCGGTGACTGACTTTCCTTCCGAACCCCAGTTGGTAATCCCGCGGTCGCGTTTGAGGGCCTTCATCACCAGGTGCCCCATGGAGCCGGCCACGCAGGCGATCAGGGCCATCGCCACCGCCTGGGCCGGCTTGAAGGGCGTCAGGCCCGCCATCAGGCCGCCGACCAGGCTGGCCACGACCACAGCGGTCAGCCAGCTGGTCCATTCAAAGCTTTGGCTGACATTGGGCGCAATCGGCGCTCGCGCCAGCCGGCGGCTGGCCAGGTGCTGCACGATCATGCAGCTCTGCACGACAAACACCAGGAAAAACACGAGGAAGGCATTCTTGCCCTGGTAATTCGGAAACTTCAGCAGCAGCAGGGCCGGCACATGGCTGATGCCGTAGACGCAGACCATGATGCCCCACTGCAATTTGGCGTTGCGCTCCAAAAAGCGGTGCGGGTCGTCTGCCAACGCGCTGACCACCGGAATTGCCAGGAACACATACACCGGGATGAACACGGTGACGAGGTCGAAATGCCGGGTGATGACGAGGGCAAACTGCAGCGGCAGCACCACAAAAAAAGCCAGCACCAGGCTGCGGTGATCGCCCTGCCGGGTCGGCGAGAGGGTGATGAATTCGCGCAGCGCAAAAAATGCCACCAGGCCAAACAGCACCGTGGCCACGGTTTCACCCAGTGTCCAGCCGACCCAGAACACCGTGCACATCACCCACGAGGTTCTCAGCAGGCCATTGAAGTCCTTGAGCTTTTGGGTATGCAGGTCATCCTCATGCCGGTCCTGCAGGGACAAGACAAACGCGGCCGCACTGATGATGAGCAGCAGGCCAAAAACCACCACAAAAAGCAGGCCCACCTGCTGGCCGGGTGACAGGTTGCGCAAAAAGGTGTTCATCAGGGCGTCTGCGGTTGATCAGGTTTGCCGGAGGTCCATGACGGCCTGGCGCGCGCGGGCCAGAAAACTGCCCCGGTCCTCCCCGGCGCCCACCGCGATGGGGGCTCCAAACGTGACCGAGCACAGGATGGGCACGGGCACCACTTCTCCCTTGGGCATCACCCGCTGTACGTTGTTGATCCAGGCCGGCACCAGCACGACCTGGGGGAATTTCTGCGCCAGGTTGTACAGGCCGGACTTGAAATTCTGTGGCTCCTCGTGGTTGCCCCGGGTGCCCTCCGGAAACAGGATGATGGAGTCGCCGTTGGTGAGCGCCTCAATCAGGGGCTCCAGCGGATCCTGCTCGCCGGTTTTGACGCGGTCCACATAAATGGCGTTGAACACCGCCGTGGTGATCCATTTCTTGAACGGCGTTTTGGTCCAGTAATCCTTGGCCGCGATGGGCCGCGTGATGCTGCGCAGCTCTTCGGGCAGGGCGGCCCACATGAGCACCAGATCCACATGGCTCTGGTGGTTGGCAAAGTAAATCCGCTGCTCGGCCTTGGGCGGGCAGCCCTGCCAGCGCGCCTGGGCACCGGTCAGCAAGCGAATCAGTCCCAGCAAAAACATGCTCATGAGTTTGGCCAAAACCGGAGACACTTTATCGTTCATGGGCTGTCAAGGCAGTTCCACACCGCCCATGCGCGCCGCAATGGTGCTGGCGCGTGAGGCCAGGTAGCCCGAGCCCGGCCGGGTTTCAAAATACTTGGGCCGCGGCAGCATCACGGCCAGGCGCGCGGCTTCATAGGCGCTCAACCGGGCCGCCGGTTTGCGGTAGTAGTGCTGGGCGGCGGCTTCGGCGCCAAACACGCCTTCTCCCCACTCGACGCTGTTGAGGTAAATCTCCAGAATGCGCCGCTTGTCCAGGAGGGCTTCCAACAGCAGCGTCAGCAGCAGCTCCTGGCCCTTGCGCAGCAGTGTGCGCTCACCCGACAGGAACAGGTTTTTGGCCAGTTGCTGGGTGATGGTGGAGCCACCAATGATCTTCGCTGGTTTGGCCGCCCGGGTGGGGGCCAGGCGGCTGCCCAGCTGCGCGGCGCGCTGCTCCGCCCTGGCGTTTTTTTCCCAGGCTTTCTCCAGCGCCTCCATGTCCACGCCTTCGTGCTCGGCGAAACTGGCATCTTCCGATGCAATCACCGCGCGTTTGAGGTGGTCTGGCAGAGCCACGTAGGGCACCCACTGCTGGCGCCATTTCAGCGTTCCGGTATGCCGGGCGACGAGGTAAATTTCAGAGCGCTGAAAGGCGGTCGATTCGGGGTTGACCACGGTCATCAGCGCAATGCGGGCCACAAAATAAATCTGCAGGGCCAGACCCGCCAGCAGGGCCAGACCCAGCAGGCGCAGCAGCGCTTTCATGTACCTGGCGCTTGCATGTCCGCGCGCATTTCCCGCAGCACCTGCTGCGATGGCGGCCGCACGCCACGCCACAGCTCAAACGCCTCGGCGGCCTGTTCGACCAGCATGCCCAGGCCGTCACGCGGCGTGGCACCGTGTTCCCGGGCCCAGGTCATGAAACCGGCCGCCGCGGGGCCGTACATCATGTCGTAAGCCAGCGCGCCGGGCTTGAGCACGCGGCTGTCGACCGGTACGCCACCACCGGCAAGGCTGCTTGCGCTGGCGTTGATGACGACATCAAAACAGCCCTCCAGTCCTTGTAGATCCTCGGATGACAGCTCGGTTGTTTGCCGCACGTGCTGAAGCGAGGCATGTGCCCTGTGGCGCGCCACCAGTGCATCTGCCTTGGCCCGGGTGCGGTTCACCAGCACCAGCCGCCGGGGCCCGGCTGCCAGCAGCGGTGCCAGCGCACCGGCGCCCGCGCCGCCGGCGCCTATGAGCAGGACGTCGCGCCCGGCCAGCGAAACGCCGGCGTTGTTCTGGATGTCGTTGACGAGCCCTATGCCATCGGTGTTGTCGGCGTAAATGGTGTTGCCATCCAGCTTCAGGGTGTTGGCAGCCTGGGCCAGCTGCGCCCGGTCGCTCTGCGTGCCGGCTGCCTGAAAGGCCTCAAATTTGAACGGAACCGTGACGTTGCAGCCGCGCGCGCCGCTCTGCACCAGTTGGGCGAGCGTTGCGGCGAAACCGTCGAGCGGCGTCAGCAGCCGGTCGTATTCCAGCGCCTGGCCAGTCAGTTCGGCAAAGCGGGCATGGATCAGCGGCGATTTGCTGTGTTGAATCGGGTTGCCCAGAACGAAGTACTTATCCATGAATGCAATGCTTATGCATGATTGAAGTCGGGAGGCATTGGAGCGTTGTTAGCAGGGGTAGAGGGTCGGGAGGGTCGGACGGGGTCGGGCGATGGCTTAGCGGTTGGTCAGCCGGGTTTCCAGTGTGTCGTCGCGCGTGAACTTGAAACGGGACACCACCACGATCTGGTCCGCCTTGCGGCGCATGGCCTCGGTGAACCGGCCGAAGGGGCCGGTGCCGCGGACGATGCTTTGGGCCCTGCGGTCCAGTGTCAGGTTGCCGGAAGTTTCTGCCACTTCGGTGTCCAGGATGCGGCCATCAAAATTCACGGTCATGACCATGGTGAGCTCGCCATACAGTTTTTTTCCGGCCAGTTCGGGAAAGTTTACGGTTCCCTTGTCCTCGATCTTGCGGCGCAGCTCGTCGTAGTACACCGCATAAACCTCTTCGCGGGTCGCCGGACTGATGTAGCGCTTTTTGGGCCGGGCATTCTCTTCATTGATGCGCCGTTCAATTTCGGCCAGTATCTTCACGAGCTGCCGGCGCTTTTCCTCACGATCGGCGTGCGCAGGGTTGGTGGCCGCCTGCGTCATGTCGGGTGGCGGCATCGAGGCCAGCTGTTTCTTGATTTGCGTCAGCAGCTGGGTCTGCTGCTCATGCAGCGATTCGATCTGTCGCTGCGTCTCGTCGCTGGCATCACCCATTTCGGTCAGGGCCGAGGGCGGCAGGGGAGAGGTGGCGCGGCCTTTTTCAAGCTGGCCGCCACCTGCCAGCGAGGCTTGCGCAATGGCTTTGGCAAAGTCCGGTTTTTCACGGGATTTCGCGTTGACCAGAATCACTTCCAGCGGTGTGTCCTGGAACACGCGGTTAAAGCGCTCCGGATCGACAAAGCGCGCGGTCAGCAGCACCGCGTGGAGGGCGATGGAGACGCCCAGGGCAATTTGCAGTGTGCTTGGTGACTTCACAAGAGGGGATTATCGGGCTTATCGGTGTCAATCAGCCGCTGCAAGTGCAGGCGCAGGCGCAGGCGCGCCATCGGCTGCCGGCTCGTCGACATCGACCGCAATCGAGATCGGACCGGCGGCCAGGTCGGCCTCGCTGTCTTCTTCTTCCATCGGCGCCGCTGATTCATCCGCCACGGTATCCAGCCGCTCGGTCACGGTGCCTGAAATGTCCAGGGTGATTTCGTCAATCGCGCCCAGTTTCACGCGTACTTTGGCGCCGCGCGGCAGGCCCTGCGCGCCCATCGCAGGCAGCACCAGCGGCAGGTCGTCGGCACGCACCAGGTTGTCCTTGAAGGCGGTGGCCGTCAGTTCGGTGATGCCGTTTTGCTGAAGGTATTTGAGTGTCCAGTAGCGCTCGATGCCGGCCTGGAAGCCGTTGTAGGCGCTGTAGGCGGCGTCGAATCCCGAGATGATGGAAAACAGCTCGGCATCCTTGGGTTTGAAGGGCGCCGCCAGGGCCGCCGTTCGGCCGTGCCGTGCGCAGGCAATGATTTGCCACTGGTTGACCAGGTCGGTGTAGCGGCGCAGCGGCGAGGTGCTCCAGGCATAGCTTTTGACGCCAATCCCCGCATGCGGCAGGGCCTTGGTGCCCATGCGCACCTTCACGCCGGGCGCCAGGCTGGCCTGGCTGCGGTAAATGCCGGGCACGCCGTGCTCGGCCAGCCACTGGCCCCAGGTGCTGTTGGCCAGGATCATGGCCTCGGCCACGATCAGGTCGAGTGGCGCGCCGCGCTGGCGGATGCTGATGCTGACCGCCTCGTCGCCCTGCGGCTCCTGGCCGGACGGGTTGTCGAGCCGAAAGTTGTAGTCGGGCCGGTTGAAGTTTTCAGGCTTGCCGCGCACGACTTCACGCTGGGCCTTCAGGTGCCTGGCCAGGCGGTGCAGAAAGGACAGTTCCACACCCCACTGGACATCCACCGGCGGGCTGGCCTGGGCCGCTTCAAAAAACGCCTCGGTGAAGACGCTGTCCAGCACGTCGTGCCGCAGGTTGCTGACGATGGGCACCTGTTCCAGCCGCGTGGCGCTTGCCTTGATCTCGAAGGTGGCTTCGTCCAGCGTGAGATAGAGCGACAGCGCGGGGCAGTTGCGGCCCTCCAGCAGCGTATAGGTCTTGACGATCTCGTCGGGCAGCATGGTCAGCTTGTAGCCCGGCATGTACACCGTGGACAGCCGCGCGCGGCCCACGGCATCAATCGCGCTGCCGGGCAGCACGACCAGGCCGGGTGCCGCAATGTGAATGCCCAGCGTGACCGTGCCGCTGCCCAGGCCTTGCACCGACAGGGCATCGTCGATCTCGGTGGTGGCGGAGTCGTCGATGGAAAACGCTTTCACGTCCGCCAGCGGCAGTTCGTCCTTGATCTCGGGCGCCTGCAGGGCCGGGAAGGCCGTGCCCTTGGGGAAGTTTTCAAACAGAAAGCGCTTCCAGTGAAACTGGTAAGGCGAGGCAATGGCACCGGCTTTTTGCAGCAGGTCCAGCGGTGCGATGTGCGTGTGGCGCGAAGCCTCGACCACGGCCTTGTATTCGGCGCTGTTCTTGTCGGGCTTGAACAGGATTTTGTAAAGCTGCTCGCGCACCGGTGCAGGGCATTGCCCCTGGGCGAGCTCTTCTGCCCACGCGGTAATCTGCGCGGCGAGCTGCTTTTTCTTCTCGATGGCGACCAATGCCTGCTGCAGGATCTCTGCCGGCGCTTTCTTGAAGCGGCCCTTGCCCGCCCGCCGGAAATAATGCGGCGATTCGAACAGGCGGAACAGCGCCGCCGCCTGCTGCTCGAGAGAGGCGGGTTTGGACGCGTCGGAACTGAAATAGTCGCGCGCCAGGTCGGCAAAGCCGAATTCCTCTTCGCTGGCAAACTCCCAGGCCAGGTCCAGTTCGATGTCTGCGCTCAATTTTTGCCCGGCGGCCACCAACTCGGCGGGGGCGGGCTTTTCAAACTTCAGCAGCGCGTTGGCCGCCTTGACCTTCACGCGCTTGCCGGAGTCGAGCTCGACCTGCAGCGATGCATCGCTCTCCGACAAAATCCGGCCCGCCAGAAACTTGCCGGTCTCTTCAAACAATACGAACAAAACGTGATCCTTTGCGTGTCTTTAATGACTTGCGGTTAGTGTAATCAGCCCGACGCTGCGTGCCGTGTCAGGCCAGTTCCAGAAAATCCAGAATCGCCGGCACATGCAGGTCGAAATCGCTCAGGGCATGGTCGCCGCCTTCGAGCAGGCGTATCCGCGCGCCGGCATAACGGGCCGTCATTTCGCGCCAGTCCAGCACTTCGTCGCCTTTGGCGATCACGGCCAGGTAGTTTTCAGGCGTTTTCAGCGGGCCGGCATGCAGCGCGCGCAACTCGTCCACAAAGCGGGGTTCAAAGAAAAAGTGCTCTTCAGCGTTGTGCCAGGCGGTTTGCTCGCCGATGTAGCCGCTCAGGTCGCGCGCCGGCTCCACCGCGGGGTTAAGCAGCACCGCCTTGCAGCCGGTCCGTTCGGCCACTGCGGTGGCATAAAAACCGCCGAGCGAGGAGCCGACCACGGCCAGGCTTTCGAACCCGGCTTCCCGGGGCCAGCCGGCAATGCCGTCCATGATTGCCTGCAGGGCCTCGCGCGGGGAGGGTGGCAGTTGCGGGCACCACCACCGCACGGACGGATGGCGCAGCCGCACGATGGCGGCCATTTTTTTCGCCTTGGCGGACTGGGGGGAGGAGCGAAAACCGTGCAGGTAGAGCAGGTGGGTGGTGCGCATGGCGACATGGTACGTGGCTGAGCTGCAGCGGGGCCGGTGCGGGGGCTTGTAC
Organism: Polaromonas sp. P4_F9; assembly: GCF_056401235.1. Lineage (NCBI taxonomy): Bacteria > Pseudomonadati > Pseudomonadota > Betaproteobacteria > Burkholderiales > Comamonadaceae > Polaromonas > Polaromonas sp. P4_F9. The sequence continues at coordinate 16,843 of NZ_JBFUJT010000036.1, forward strand.
GGGTATCGGGTGGCCGGTGCGGCTGCAGTTGGATTGCTGGGGGAAATAGGGTCTTACCCAATATATGAGCGAGTGGATAGCTATTGTATTGATAGCAAAACAGGGTGGGCCCGATCGGCTTCCTGTGGTTGGCTGTATTGAAGCTGGCAGATAATCGGTGCATGGCCGCAGTTTTCGACAAACCCTCTTTTTTCCAGCGAACCGCCCCCCTGCTGCAGGGTTTTGACGGCCCCTTGGCCTTTGCGGTCTTTCTGCTGGCCTGTGCCGGCCTGCTGATCATGTATTCCTCCGGTTACGACCATGGCAGCCGCTTTGCTGACCATGGCCGCAACATGCTGATTGCCGGGGCCATCATGTTCGTCGTGGCGCAGATTCCGCCGCAGCGCCTGATGGCTTTCGCCGTTCCGCTTTATATCGTCGGCGTCAGCCTGCTGGTGGCCGTTGCCATCTTTGGCGTCACCAAAAAGGGTGCGCGTCGCTGGCTCAATGTCGGGGTGGTGATCCAGCCCAGCGAAATCCTGAAGATTGCCATGCCGCTGATGCTGGCCTGGTGGTTCCAGAAGCGCGAAGGGCAACTGCGGCCGCTGGATTTTCTGGCGGCCGGCCTGTTGCTGGCACTACCCGTCGGGTTGATCATGAAGCAGCCTGACCTGGGGACCTCCCTGCTGGTGCTGGCCGCGGGCCTGGCGGTGATTTTTTTCGCCGGCCTGAGCTGGAAACTCATTGTTCCTCCGGTGCTGCTGGGCCTGGTTGGCGTTTTCCTGGTGGTGTGGTTTGAGCCACAACTGTGCGCTGACGGGATGCGCTGGCCCATCCTGCATGACTACCAGCAGCAGCGCATCTGTACCCTGCTGGATCCGTCGCGCGATCCGCTGGGCAAGGGTTTTCACATCATCCAGGGCATGATCGCCATCGGCTCGGGCGGCATCACCGGCAAGGGCTTCATGGCCGGCACGCAGACCCACCTGGAGTTCATCCCCGAGCGCACGACCGACTTTATTTTTGCCGCCTACTCCGAAGAGTTCGGCCTTGTCGGCAATCTGCTGCTCATCGCCGGCTTTATCTTCCTGATCCTGCGCGGGCTGGCCATTGCCCTGGAGGCTTCCACGCTGTTTGCGCGCCTGTTGGCCGGTGCGCTGACCATGATTTTTTTCACCTACGCCTTCGTCAACATGGGCATGGTCAGCGGCATCCTGCCGGTCGTGGGGGTTCCGCTGCCCTTTATCAGTTATGGTGGCACCGCCATGGTGACGCTGGGCCTGGCCCTCGGCATATTGATGTCGATTGCCAAGGCCAAACGGCTGGTGCAGACCTGAATGCCTTGGAGGTAAAAAATGGCTGTGTCAAGTAACTATCAGGGCTTGCCTTAAAGCGACTTGCCGCGTACAAAGGCTCTGGTTAGCTGGATCCCTTCCTTATTTTTTCCAAGGAGTCATGTGATGGCCGGTAAATTCGAGCTCAAGAAGGCAAAAAACGACAAGTATTTCTTCTCCCTGCTGGCTGGCAATGGCCAGAAGATTCTCGCCAGCGAGATGTATGAGAGCAAAGCCAGCGCGGTCAGCGGCATTGAATCGGTGAAGAAAAACGCAGCAGAGGACGGCCGTTACGACCGTCTTTTGGGCAAGGACGGCTCACCCTATTTCACGCTGAAGGCGGGCAACGGGCAGGTCATCGGGGTCAGCGAGATGTACGCCAGCGCATCAGCGCGGGATGGCGGCATTGAATCCTGCAAGACGAATGGCCCTGGCGCCGCCACCACCGATCTGACCTGACCGGGCGCTGACCGGGCTGCCCCGCACGTTCCCCGGCTGCAAAACCCTCCTGCGCATGGCGCGGGCGCCGGGGCCGGGTGCAACAGGCCCAGACTGCCTACAATGGCTGCATGACCTCACTCAAATCTGCCGCCGTGTCCGCTCGTCAAACCAGCGTGGGGGCCGGTCCGCTGGCGCGTCCTACGCACGAGTCCACCTCGCAGAGGCTGGTGATTGCGCAAAAGCTCCTGCTTGAACCCTTCGGGTTGAACGATGCCGCGCTGAACCGCGCCCTGGGTGAAATCACATCCTACGGTGTGGATGATGCCGACCTGTACTTCCAGTACACCCGCAGCGAAGGCTGGAGCCTGGAAGAAGGCATTGTCAAAACCGGCTCTTTCAGCATCGACCAGGGTGTCGGCGTGCGCGCCGTGAGCGGCGAAAAGACGGCATTTGCCTATTCCGACGATATTTCCGAAGCCTCGCTGCTCGACGCAGCGCGCACGGTGCGCAGCATTTCTGCCGCCAGCAAGGCTGGCCGTGTGAAAACGCCACCGCGGAAAGTCGCCAGCAGCCGCTCGCTCTACCGGGACCTGGATCCCATTGCCACACTGGACAGCACCGCCAAGGTCAAGCTGCTGGAAAAAGTGGAAAAACTCGCCAAGGCCAAGGATCCGCGCATCGTGCAGGTGATGGCCGGGCTCGCCAGCGAGTATGACGTGGTGATGGTGGCACGCGCCGACGGCACACTGGCCGCCGATGTGCGGCCCCTGGTTCGCCTGAGCGTGACGGTCATTGCCGAGCAAAAGGGCCGCCGTGAGATGGGCTCGGGCGGTGGTGGCGGCCGTTTTGGCCTCGCCTATTTTGACGACGTGCAGATTGCGGAGTATGTAAATGATGCGGTGAAGGCAGCGCTGACCAACCTGGATGCGCGCCCCGCGCCTGCCGGTGAAATGACCGTGGTGCTCGGCCCCGGCTGGCCCGGCATTTTGCTGCATGAGGCGATTGGCCACGGGCTGGAAGGCGACTTCAACCGCAAGGGCTCCAGCGCGTTTTCAGGCCGCATTGGCCAGCGCGTTGCGGCCAAAGGCGTGACGGTACTGGACGACGGCACCATCGCCGACCGCCGCGGTTCGCTCAATGTGGATGATGAAGGCCATGCCAGCCAGCGCAACGTATTGATTGAAGATGGCATCCTGAAGGGCTACATCCAGGATTCGCTCAATGCCCGACTGATGAAAGTCAAGCCCACCGGCAATGGTCGACGCGAGAGTTACGCCCATGTACCCATGCCGCGCATGACGAACACCTACATGCTGGGCGGTGACAAGGCGCCTGAAGAGATCGTGGCCAGTATTAAAAAAGGCCTGTACGCCACCAATTTCGGCGGCGGCCAGGTCGACATCACCAGCGGCAAGTTCGTTTTCTCGGCCAGCGAGGCCTTCTGGGTTGAAAACGGCAAGATCCTGTACCCGGTGAAGGGCGCCACGATTGTGGGCAACGGCCCGGATGCGCTGACCCGCGTCACCATGATCGGCAATGACATGCAGCTGGACAGCGGCGTGGGCACCTGTGGCAAGGAGGGGCAGAGCGTGCCGGTGGGTGTGGGCCAGCCGACCTTGCGCATCGACGGGCTGACCGTGGGCGGGACCGCGTAAATTGCCGTCGGAAGCGGTATTTACGGGCTTTTTTCAGACCTGTGCTACATTCCAACTCATGACTTCAGCGAAATTTTATTTCGGTTACTTTTGGTTCTCAAGCGCCTCCGGCGGTAGAGAGATCTTCGCGTAACCCGAAAAAACGCAACAAATCTCCAAAAACCGCCGGATGCCCGGCGGTTTTTTTTTTGCCGTTTTTTATTTGAATATTTGAATGCTTGACTGATCCCCGAATTGCCTGAATTTTAAAAAGGAAGCCTGCGATGAATGCCAAAGCCACCTCTGCCAGCCCTGCCACCGAAAGCTGGTATGCGAACGTCGAAAAAACCAGCCAGACCGACGACGAACGCATCAAGGACATTACCGTGCTACCTCCTCCAGAGCATCTCATCCGCTTTTTCCCGATCCGTGGTACCGCTGTTGAATCGCTGATCACCCGCACGCGCCGGAGCATCCACAACATCATCGCGGGCAAGGATGACCGCCTGCTGGTGGTGATTGGCCCCTGTTCCATTCACGACCCGGCAGCGGCCCTGGAGTACGCACGCCGCCTCATGGAGCAGCGCAAGAAATACGCCGGCACGCTGGAAATCGTGATGCGCGTGTATTTCGAGAAACCACGCACCACCGTCGGCTGGAAAGGGTTGATCAACGACCCCTACCTGGATGAAACCTTCCGCATAGACGAAGGCCTGCGCATCGCGCGCCAGTTGCTGATTGAAATCAACCGGCTGGGTTTGCCGGCGGGCAGCGAGTTCCTGGATGTCATTTCACCCCAGTACATCGGTGACCTGATCTCCTGGGGCGCGATCGGCGCGCGCACCACCGAAAGCCAGGTACACCGTGAGCTGGCGTCCGGCCTGTCGGCGCCCATCGGCTTCAAGAACGGCACCGACGGCAACATCCGGATTGCCACCGACGCCATCCAGGCGGCTGCGCGCGGCCACCACTTTTTGTCGGTACATAAAAACGGCCAGGTCGCGATTGTGCAAACCAACGGCAACAAGGACTGCCATGTGATTTTGCGTGGCGGCAAGACCCCCAATTACGATGCGGCCAGCGTGGCGGCGGCGTGCAAGGAGCTTGAGGCCTCCAAATTGCCGGCTACCCTGATGGTCGACTGCAGCCACGCCAACAGCTCCAAGCAGCACGAGAAGCAGGTGGATGTGGCGCGTGACATTGCAGGGCAGGTGGCCGGCGGCTCGCACCATGTGTTCGGCCTGATGGTGGAAAGCCACCTGAATTCCGGTGCCCAAAAGTTCACGCCAGGCAAGGACGACGCGCAGGCGCTGGAGTACGGTAAAAGCATCACCGACGCCTGCCTGGGCTGGAACCATTCGCTTGAAGTGCTGGAGTCGCTGTCGGCCGCAGTGCTGGCTCGGCGGGCCAAAAAGTAGGCCAGACGGCCAAGAGTTGCGCCGGCACTTGCGGGTTTCCGCGAATTGCCGATGCACCTTGCTATAGCCAATATGAATCTTCCACCACCGGGAGCCAGCCATGCGCAGCGAAGTCAGGGTGACATTTAAAAACAGCCCGCCGGTGCGCGTGGACCTGCATGAAGTGCAGCCCATGCCGCACGAAGTGGCCAGGCAGTGGCTGGACGACCAGTTCACCCAGATGGGCTGCGAGCCGCTGCGGCCCACCGGCAAGCTGCTGCTTGCCGACAAGGTTGTGGTGGTAGCCCAGGCCGGTGGCCCGGCCAAATTTGCCGACCCGCAATGGGCCCAGGAATTTGCCCGCGCAGCCAGCGCGTCGCTGGCCAAGCCGGTGGTGCACATTGATGTGGCGGCGCTCAGCATCAGCTACTGATCCAGGCTTGGCCCCTCGGTTACCTGCTTGCTGCGCCCGACCTGAGTTCTCCCGGTGCGTCGCCCATCGTCGCCCATAAAGGGTCGCGCATCAGGATTTGAGCGCTTCCAGCAGCCTCGCGTGAATCCCGCCAAACCCGCCATTGCTCATGCACAGCAAATGGTCGCCCGGGCGGGCTGAGGCTTTGACCTGCGCCACCAACTGGTCGATGTTGTCAGCGACCTGGGCGCTTGCGCCCATCGGCATCAGCGCGGCGCGCGCATCCCACTCCAGCCCGCCAGCGTGGCAAAACGCCAGGTCGGCCTGCTCCAGGCTCCAGGGCAGTTGCGCTGTCATGCTGCCCAGCTTCATGGTGTTGCTGCGCGGCTCGAAGATGGCCAGGATGCGGTCGCCGTCTTTTCCGGCCCCTTTGAGCTGTCGGCGCAGGCCGTCCACGGTGGTGTGGATGGCCGTGGGGTGGTGGGCAAAATCGTCGTACACCGTGATATCGCCACCGTGCGCATGAACCACGCCACGCACTTCCATGCGGCGCTTGACGTTCTGGAACTCGGCCAGCGCCCGGGCGGCCACTTCGGGTGCCAGGCCCACGTGCTCTGCGGCGGCGATGGCGGCCAGGGCATTGAGCTGGTTGTGGACCCCGCTGATGCCCCACTGGACGTGGGCCACGGCCTGGCCGGCCTTGAGCACCTTGAAGTCGTTCGGTTCGCCCTGGGCGGTGAAGCCGCTTTGATTCAGCGGGCTGTTGCCAAAGAGTACCTGCTCACTCCAGCAGCCTTGGGCCAGCACGCGCTGCAGGCTTTCCTCGCCGGCATTCACCACGATGCGGCCCTGTGAGGGCACCGTGCGCACCAGATGGTGAAACTGCCGCTCGATGTCCGCCAGGTCATCAAAAATATCGGCGTGATCAAACTCCAGGTTGTTCAGCAGGGCGGTGCGCGGGCGGTAGTGCACGAACTTGCTGCGCTTGTCAAAAAACGCCGTGTCGTATTCGTCGGCTTCGATCACAAAGGTGTTGCCTTCGCCCAGCCGGGCCGAGACACCAAAATTCAGCGGAACGCCGCCGACGAGGAAGCCCGGTTGCAGCCCGGCCCGCTCCAGGATCCAGGCCAGCATGGCCGTGGTCGTGGTCTTGCCGTGGGTGCCCGCCACGGCCAGCACGTGGCGCGGCCCGGTCGGGTGGTGGGTAGGATGGTGCAGCACATGGCCCGAAAGCCATTGCGGGCCGCTGGTATAGGGCCGGCCGCTGTTCAGGATGGCTTCCATCAAAGGGTATTTGGGGCTGCCGTCGGGCCCGCGGGCACGCGAAACCACGTTGCCGATCACGAACACGTCGGGCTCAAAGGCGAGCTGGTCGGCGCCGTAACCCTCAATCAGCTCAATGCCCAGGCCGCGCAGCTGGTCGCTCATGGGCGGATAGACGCCGCTGTCGCAACCCGTCACCTTGTGCCCCGCCTCCCGCGCCAGGGCTGCGAGGCCGCCCATGAAGGTGCCGCAAATTCCCAGAATATGTATGTGCATGGGGCTGTATTCTAGGCAGGGCCCTTATGGGTTTTGTCACCACGGCGGTTTGCAGGGCCCCCATGTGGGAAAGAAAAATATTGCTCAACCCATGGTCAACCCACATTCAACCCATTCAATTTGGCCGGAATTCGCTCCTGATTTGATAGCGAAAGGGCGGACCGTGAACTTTTGATGCCCGCTCGAACCCAACAGGGGCACAATCACCGGGGCACCCATTTCGCGACTTTGGCGCCGCTCCCATCCCTGCGCGGGCCTTTCCTGCGGACTTTTCCTCTTTCGTGCTACTGACCCCGTGAAACTCAACACCCTCAAATCCGAAATCGCCGCCATGGCCGCTGCGCTGGTGGTGGAGGAGGGGCTGGAATACGGCCCCGCCAAACGCCGCGCCGTCAAGCAGATGGCGCTGCCCGTGCGCACCGAACTGCCGGGCAACGACGAACTGGAAGACGCCGTGCGTGAATACATAGCCCTCTTTTGCGCTGATACCCAGCCCGCCGAACTGGCTGCCCTGCGCGAACTGGCCCTGGTCTGGATGGAGCGTCTGGCCCAATTCCGGCCTCACCTGGGAGGCGCGGTCTGGCACGGGACAGCCACGCGGCTATCGGATATTTACATTCAGCTGTTTTGCGACGACCCGAAATCGGCCGAGATCGCCCTCATAGAGCACAACGTGGACTACGAGCCGCGTACCGTGAACGGCTTCACCGGCGACAGCGTGGAAGCCCTGAGTCTGCGAAGTGTGTGCAAGCCCCTCAATGAGACCGTCGGTGTGCACCTGATGGTCTACGATCACGACGATTTGCGTGGTGCCCTGAAGCCCGATGCCAAAGGCCGTACGCCCCGTGGCGATCTGCCTGCAGTGCAAAAATTGCTGGCCAGCGTGTAAGCGCGCCAGGACAACCTTTCCGGAGTTTTGAAGAAAATGAATCGCAGAAATATGCTTTATGGCAGCGTTGCCGCGGTGGCCGGCCTGGCTGGCGCCGGGGTGGCGTGGTGGAAATTCCAGCCCCATGCGGCGGCGCCGGCAGCAGGCGCGGGCGTGGCCGGCAAGGCAGAGGAAACGCAGGACGCTTTTTGGAGCCTGAGTTTTGACACGCCGGCGGGCGGGAATTTGCCCATGAGCAGCTTCAGGGGCAAGCCGCTGCTGGTGAATTTTTGGGCAACCTGGTGTCCTCCCTGCGTGGAAGAGCTTCCTTTGCTGGACTACTTTTATCAGGAAAACAAGGATAAGGGCTGGCAAACTGTGGGCTTGGCAGTGGACCAGCCCAGCGCGGTACGGAGCTGGTTGCAGGCGAGGCCGCTGAATTTTCCGGTCGGTCTGGCGGGTTTGACGGGCACCGAGTTGAGCAAGTCACTCGGTAATCTCGCAGGCGGTTTGCCTTTTTCCGTGATCTTCGGCGCTTCCGGTCAGCTGCTGCACCGCAAGATCGGCAAAATCCTGCCCGAAGAGCTGGCGCAATGGGCACAACTCAAGTAGCTTGACGCTCACACCGGCGAGTTTCGCCGGAATTTGTCCAAATGTTCTGAAAATGGCTGTATTTGCATGCAAATACGGCTTACAGTGGCGTTGGCGTCATTTGGAGTCTCAGGGATAACCTTGTGAAAGCTGGTTTTGAGCAGTGTTGGCTTGAGGTACACTCTGCGCTTTCCTCGGGCCAGTCCATTGACTGCCACGCACAATAATTGACTGATAGGCGTTTTAAAGCTTAAAAGCTGAGAGTAAGTGGAAAAAGAACGAAGATCGGCAATGCCGATTTTTCATGCTCATTCAAGCTGTGTGCTGACATCCCGGCGCCAGTATCTACCGTCGTTGGAGAATCTATGGATCTAAGAAAACTCAAGACACTGATCGATCTCGTCTCAGAGTCCAATGTGTCCGAACTTGAGATTACCGAAGCCGAAGGCAAGGTACGCATTGTCAAATCCAGTGGTGCTCCCGTCGTGATGCAGCAGGCCCCTGTTGCCATGGTAGCAGCTCCGGCGCCAGCTCCCGCAGGTGGCGCGCCCGCCGTGGAGGCGTCCGCACCGGCCGCTCCCGCTGGCCATGCCGTCAAGTCACCCATGGTTGGTACCTTTTACCGCTCCGCGAGCCCCGGAGCCAAGCCTTTTGTCGAGCTCGGCAGTGTGGTGAAAGAGGGCGAAACGATCTGCATCATTGAGGCCATGAAGATACTCAACGAAATTGAGGCCGACAAGTCCGGCACCATCACCAAGATACTTTCGGAAAACGGCCAGGCTGTGGAATACGGGCAGCCCCTCTTCATTATTGAGTAAGCGGGGCTGTTGCCCCCTTGCCGAACCAGGCCCATCGACGCATGTTCAAAAAAATACTGATCGCCAACAGGGGTGAGATTGCCCTCCGGATCCAGCGTGCCTGCCGGGAACTCGGCGTCAAGGCCGTGATGGTCTACTCCGAGGCCGACCGGGAAGCCAAATACATCAAGCTGGCCGATGAGTCGGTGTGTATCGGACCCGCCCCTTCCTCCCATAGCTACCTCAACATGCCCGCGATCATCTCGGCGGCCGAGGTCACTGACGCCGAGGCGATTCACCCGGGTTATGGTTTCCTGAGCGAAAACGCCGATTTCGCCGAACGGGTTGAAAAGAGCGGTTTCAAGTTCATTGGCCCCACACCCGAGTCGATTCGCATCATGGGCGACAAGGTGTCGGCCAAGCAGACCATGATCAAGGCGGGCGTTCCCTGCGTGCCCGGTTCCGAGGGTGCGCTGCCGGATGATCCCGTGATCATCAAGCGGATCGCCAAACAAGTCGGCTATCCGGTCATCATCAAGGCGGCGGGCGGTGGCGGTGGCCGCGGCATGCGCGTGGTGCATACCGAAGCGGCCCTGCTCCATGCGGTGCAGACCACCAAGGCGGAGGCCGGCGCGGCGTTCGGCAATCCCGAGGTCTACATGGAGAAATTCCTGCAGAACCCGCGGCACGTCGAAATCCAGATCCTGGCCGATCAGCACAGGAACGCGGTCTGGCTTGGCGAGCGTGACTGCTCCATGCAGCGGCGCCACCAGAAGGTCATTGAAGAGGCGCCGGCGCCGGGCATTCCGCGCAAGCTGATAGAAAAAATCGGCGAGCGCTGTGTGGCGGCCGTCAAGAAAATCAATTACCGCGGCGCCGGCACCTTCGAATTCCTCTACGAAAACGGCGAGTTCTATTTCATCGAAATGAACACCCGCGTGCAGGTGGAACACCCGGTGACGGAGTGGATCACGGGCGTTGACATCGTGAAAACCCAGATCATGGTGGCGGCCGGTGAAAGGCTGCCCTTCCTGCAGCGCGACATTCAATTCAAGGGCCATGCGATCGAATGCCGCATCAATGCGGAAGATCCCTACAAGTTCACTCCCTCACCGGGGCGTATCACGACCTGGCACACGCCGGGCGGCCCCGGGGTGCGGGTGGACTCCCATATTTATGCCAACTACTTTGTGCCGCCCAACTACGACTCCATGATCGGCAAGATCATCGTGCACGGCGATACGCGCGAGCAGGCCCTGGCGCGCATGCGCACGGCGCTGGCCGAGACCGTTGTGGAAGGCATCAACACCAATATTCCGCTGCACCGGGAACTCATGGTCGACGCCAAATTCATGGACGGCGGCACCAACATCCACTACCTCGAAGAGTGGCTGTCCAAGCGTGACAGGTAAAGTCCCCACGGTCGCGCACTGCGTGTCGCTCCCGAGGCCTTGCAGGCCGCGGCTCGCGAGACGCTTCGCCTCTGTCGCCTGTCCAAAGCTGCTCAAGCAGCTTTGGAGCCGCAGGCTCCAGCCCCTCGGGGGGCGCTGCGCCTGCGGCCCGGCAAAGCCGGTTCCGCGGCCCTGGCTTGAACGGACTGCCTGGTACCCCGGCGTACAGATCTACGGCAAAGGGATGCGCGATGTTTGAACTGATTCTGCTGGCGCCAGTCGACGAGGTGGAAACGCTCAGCGAAGCCCTGGATGCGCTGGATGCGCTTAGTGTGTCGGTGGAAGACGCCGACGCCCAGACACCGGCCGAGCAGGCGCTCTTTGGCGAGCCCGGCTTGCCGCCACCGAAGGCCGGCTGGGAGCGTTCGCGCGTGGTGTCGCTGTTTGCCAGCGAGGCCCTGGCGCGGGACGCCGCTTCCGTCCTCGCCGCCCAGGACTTTTTTGCGGGCTGCCAGTTGGTGGCGGTTCAGGCCGTGCCCGAGCAGGACTGGGTCCGGCTCACGCAGTCGCAGTTCACGCCGGTAGAAATCACACCCGAATTCTGGATCGTGCCGACCTGGCACGAACCGCCTGAACAGGCAAAACAGCTCATCCGTCTGGATCCAGGCCTGGCTTTTGGCACGGGCACCCATCCGACCACCCGCATGTGCCTGCGCTGGATTGCGGGCCAGGGCGCGGCGAACAAGGCGTTGGGCCGTGTCCTCGACTATGGCTGCGGCTCGGGCATTCTGGCCATTGGCGCTGCCAAGTTCGGGGCGGTGGATATTGATGCCGTCGATATCGACGAAGCCGCCGTCGAGTCCGCACGCGCCAATGCTGAAGCCAACCATGTCACCCTGAATGCCGGCCTGCCTGACAAGGCCGTCGGCGCCTACCAGACCGTGCTCGCGAATATTCTCGCCACACCGCTGAAAGTGCTGGCGCCGCTGCTGTGCTCGCATGTTCAAAAGGGCGGCAATCTGGTGCTCGCCGGCATTCTGGAGCGTCAGGCCGACGAACTCAAGGCGGCCTATCTGCCTTATTGCCAGCTCCAGGTGCTCGACCAGGAAGAAGGCTGGATCCTGATGGGCGCGCGGTTCTAGGCTCGCGGCAACCCGTTGCCCGCCCGGCCTGCCGGCCGGCAACGACTCCTACCCCCCTACAATACGGCGTTAGATGAGCCTGATTACCCGCTGCCCCGCGTGCGGCACGATGTTCAAGGTCGTGACCGATCAACTCAAAGTCTCTCAGGGCTGGGTACGGTGCGGGCATTGCGCCGAAGTGTTTGATGCCTCAACGCACCTGCTGCCGGGTGAAGCGGCCGGCCTGCCACCCTCGGTCTTCAACCCCGAACAGGAGCCGGTGTTTCGCGAGGCTGCCTCGGCGCCGGACATCCACGAGCCGGCGCAGGCGGAGGAATCGGCCGCCGAGTCTTCCTGGGCGCCCGCCCGGTCGTTTGCCGACAGGGTGCCGCTGACCCCTTTTCTTTCCGTGCTGGATGCGCAGGAGCACGACAGCGTCGCCGATTTTGATCCGGCCAGCTGGAAGCAGGCGCTCCACGAACGCAAGCAGCAGGACAGCGTGCCCGCTACGGCCAGTGCCGCCCCGGAGGACATGCCCCCGCGCACACCGGAACTGGTTCATGCGGCGACTGCGGATGAGGCCGAATTCGAATCGTCGGAGATGCCGGCTTCCGGGGTGTCGGACGATGTTTCCTTTGTGCGTACTGCACGGAACAGGGCCTTCTGGAAAAAGCCGCTGGTACGCTGGTCACTGGGTGCGCTGGCGCTTTTACTGGCGGCCACGCTGGTTTTTCAATGGCTGGTACAGCAAAAAGACAGTCTGGCTGCGCTGGATCCCCGGCTCGGCTCCCTGTTGCAGGCGGTGTGTGGGCAGCTGCGCTGTGAAATTCGCGCGCCACGCCATATCGACTCCCTGGTGATTGACAGCTCCAGCTTCAACAGAATCGGCCCCGATGCGTACCGGCTCAGTTTTGTGCTCAAGAATACCGGGACCATTGCGCTGGAAGTACCCTCTCTGGAAGTGACCCTCACGGATACCCAGGACCGGGCGGTGGTCCGCCGCGTTGTGACGCCCGTGCAGTTTGGTGTGACCACCACCACCTTGGCCGCCCGTTCGGAACTGGCCGGTGTCCTGAGCCTGAAAGTCTCGGGTGAAGGTGTTCGCAGCGCCTCGGTGGCGCCGTCATCCCCGGCAGCAGCGCCCTGGCGCGTGGCTGGGTACCGTGTCCTTGCTTTTTATCCTTGATTACCCCGTTCACCCCATTACCTCATTACCCCTGATTGAATCGAGAACTGAATGTCTGCTGTGATTTGTGGCTCCCTGGCGTTTGACACCATCATGACCTTTGAGGGTCGCTTTTCGGAGCAGATCCTGCCCGACCAGTTGCACATTCTCAACGTGTCCTTTCTGGTGCCGGCCCTGCGCCGGGAATTCGGCGGGTGTGCCGGCAACATTGCCTACAGCCTGCGGCAGCTCGGCGGTGCACCCTTGCCCATGGCCACCGTCGGCAGCGACGGGGCCGACTATGTGGCGCGCATGAACGCACTGGGTATCAGCACGGAGTTTGTGCGTCAGGTCGGCGATACCTACACCGCGCAGGCCATGATCATGACCGACCGCGACAACAACCAGATCACGGCCTTTCACCCGGGCGCGATGATGCAGGCCCACATCAGCCGCATCGATGCGCGCAGCGATATCAAGCTCGGCATCATTTCGCCGGACGGGCGTGATGCCATGCTGCAGCATGCCGAGCAATTCAAGTCGGCAGGCATCCCCTTTGTGTTTGACCCAGGCCAGGGCCTGCCCATGTTTGACGGCAAGGAACTGGCTCATTTTGTCGAGTTGGCGAGCTGGGTCACGGTGAACGATTACGAAGCCAGAATGCTGAGCGACCGCACGGGCCTGTCTTGCGCCGAGATGTCCCGGCAGGTGCAGGGTGTGGTCGTGACCTTGGGCGCGGAGGGCTGCGAGATATGGATTGACGGCGAGAAGACGCTGGTGCCTCCGGTCAAGGCCGAGACGGTGGTCGATCCGACCGGCTGTGGCGACGCCTTTCGCGGCGCGCTGCTGTACGGGTTGGAGCAGGGCTGGTCGCTGGCCCGCTGTGCGGCGCTGGGCAACCGGATCGGCGCGCACAAGATCGCAACGCGTGGCGGCCAGAATTACACGCTGAGCGCCGCTCAAATAAACGGTTAGTCCAGCGGGGCAGTTCGACGGGAACGCGCCTTAACGGGTCTTCCAGGCGCATGAAAGCATGGCAGTCGATCGGCTGCCTCATCTGCAAGGTTTGCCAGGTCTGCCGGGGTGAAATTTCAGGATGATGGGATGGCTGTCACCCGGTCGTTCCAGGTGGCCTGGCTTGCCGCGGTGCGGCATTTGCCTGCAATTGCTTGCGCCTCGAGGATGAGCCAGCCATTTGACCCGCGTTGATGGGCTTGGCCGTCTACCGGCGGCGCCTGCAGCCGCAGGCAGGTAATGGGCATTAAAAAAGCCCGATATCTTGCGACATCGGGCTTTGAGCAGAAATACCTTACTGCTTAGGGCTTGCTGGCGGTTGGAAACGGCCAGGCAGCTTGCGGGTTCAGAGTCGTCTGAGCCGCAGGGGCAGCCGCTACAGCGGGTGCTTTGGCAGCAGGTTTCTTCGCGGCTTTCTTCGCAGCGGGTTTTTTCGCTGCTTTCTTGGCGGCGGGTTTTTTCGCAGCGGGCTTCTTGGCTACCTTTTTCGCTACCTTCTTGGCAGCAGGCTTTTTCGCAGCAGCTTTTTTCGCAGCCGGCTTTTTGGCCGCTACTTTCTTCGCTGGGGCCTTTTTCGCTGGCGCTTTTTTCGCAGCCGGCTTTTTGGCCGCTACTTTTTTCGCTGGCGCTTTTTTGGCCGGAGCTTTTTTGGCTGCTACTTTCTTAGCAGGTGCTTTTTTTGCCGCTACTTTTTTAGCCGGCGCTTTCTTCGGAGCAGCTTTTTTAGCCGCAGGTTTTTTCGCAGTTGCCATAGTTTTCTCCTTGATCACATTGCAAAGAGCACTTCACGTCTGGAGTACGCGAAGCGATTCACGGCGTTGGGTCTTCGGATAACCGGCCCAGCGCCGCGAACACAGGAGCAAAGCCCAACGCGCACTCTGCGGCAGCGTCATTGGTCATTGCAATTCTAAAAATCATTATTTTTTTACGTGTCTTGCGTCATTCAATCCAGGATCAATCCCACGACAGGGCGCCGCCTGACTGGTACTCGATCACACGGGTCTCAAAGAAATTGCGTTCTTTTTTCAGGTCGATCATTTCGCTCATCCATGGAAACGGATTCTCCTCGTTGGGGAAGAGAGTTTCAAGTCCGATTTGCGTGGCACGGCGATTGGCGATGTAGCGCAGGTAGCCTTTGAACATGGAGGCATTGAGTCCGAGCACGCCGCGGGGCATGGTGTCTTCGGCATAGCGGTACTCCAGCTCCACGGCCTTGAGGAACAAGGCCTTGATCTCGGCCTTGAAGTCCGCGGTCCAGAGGTGGGGGTTTTCGAGCTTGAGCTGGTTGATCAGATCGATGCCGAAATTGCAGTGCATGGACTCGTCGCGCAGGATGTACTGGTACTGCTCGGCCGCACCCGTCATCTTGTTCTGGCGGCCCAGCGCCAGAATCTGTGTGAAGCCGACATAGAAGAACAGGCCTTCCATCAGGCAGGCAAACACGATCAGGGACTTGAGCAGGGTCTGGTCAGCCTCGGTGGTGCCGGTCTTGAAGTGGGGGTCGGAAATGACTTCAATGAACGGGATCAGGAACTGATCCTTGTCCTTGATGGATTGCACTTCGTTGTAGGCATTGAAGATTTCAGCCTCGTCCAGGCCCAGTGACTCGGTGATGTACTGGTAGGCGTGGGTGTGAATGGCTTCCTCGAAGGCCTGGCGCAGCAGGAACTGGCGGCACTCGGGCGCCGTGATGTGGCGGTAGGTGCCCAGCACGATGTTGTTGGCGGCCAGTGAGTCGGCAGTGACAAAGAAACCCAGGTTGCGCTTGACCAGGCGGCGCTCGTCTTCGGTCAATCCGTTCGGGTCTTTCCACAGTGCAATGTCGCGCGTCATGTTGACTTCCTGCGGCATCCAGTGGTTGGCGCAGGTCGCGAGGTACTTCTCCCAGGCCCATTTGTATTTGAACGGCACCAGCTGATTGACGTCGGTCTGGCCGTTGATGATGCGTTTGTCCGACGCCTTGACGCGTAGTGCGATTGGCGGTGTGCCGCTCACAGCAGGTGCAGCTTGAGCCGCTGGCGCAGCCGGAGCGTAAGCGCCATCGTGCAGCATGCGCACCTGGGCTTGAGGCTCATCAGAAGAAAGAGGCGGAAGTTCCATCGAGCGGCTGTCGGTCGAGCCGCTGGCATGAGGTTTTTGCAGCGATGGTTTGACTTCTTCGTCCCAGGTCAACATAAAGGTTTCCAATACTTTGGGATTATGAAAGCAGCGATACAAAATGAAAAGTGTTCATTCACATCGCTGTAAATTAGTGTTGCTCAATTACATCGAATCACACCATCAAATCGTGCGGAGAATTTCACCGCACGACTCGATGTTTTTTATTGGCAGGCTTCGCAACCGGGGTCGTCAATCGCGCAGAACTTGATGTCGGTTGCAGGCGATGCATTCATCTGCACTTGCGCTGCAGCGGCTGCCATCTCAAGCGCGCTCTTGCCGCCGCCTGATGCTTCGGAGCCCGAGGAAACCGAGTTCATCTTGCCGGCCTTCACAGTCGATTTCTCGGCGTGGGTGGCACCCATGGTGCGCAGGTAGTAGGTGGTTTTCAATCCTCGCAACCAGGCCAGCTTGTAGGTGTCATCGAGCTTTTTGCCTGAGGCTCCCGCCATGTAGATATTGAGCGACTGCGCCTGGTCAATCCATTTCTGGCGGCGGGCTGCGGCTTCAACAATCCACGACGTTTCCACTTCAAATGCGGTGGCGTAAAGCGCCTTGATTTCCTGCGGCACCCGGTCAACCGGGCGGAGCGAGCCATCGAAGTGCTTGAGGTCGACAACCATCACATCGTCCCACAGGCCGAGTCGCTTCAGGTCACGCACCAGGTAGTGGTTGATGACGGTGAACTCGCCGGACAGGTTGGACTTGACCGAGAGGTTGCCAAAGCAGGGTTCGATGCAGGCGTCCACCCCGATGATGTTGGAGATGGTGGCCGTCGGGGCAATGGCGACGCAGTTGGAGTTGCGCATGCCGTCCCGCGCAATCTTTTGGCGCAGGGCATCCCAGTCCAGGGTGGCGGAACGGTCGACTTCCACATAACCACCGCGCTCCTCGGCCAGCATGTCCAGCGTGTCGAGCGGCAGGATGCCTTTGTCCCAGAGCGATCCCTTGTAGCTGGCGTACTTGCCGCGCTCCTTGGCCAGCTCGGTAGAAGCCCAGTAGGCGTGGTAGCAGACCGCCTCCATGGACTTGTCGGCAAACTCGACCGCTTCCTGGGAGGCGTAGGGCACGCGCAGTTCGTACAGGCAGTCCTGGAAGCCCATGATTCCCAAGCCCACAGGGCGGTGGCGCATGTTGGAGTCGCGTGCTTTCTTGACCGCGTAGTAGTTGATGTCGATCACGTTGTCCAGCATGCGCATGGCCGTGGTGATGGTCTTTTTCAGCTTGTCATGGTCAATCGCGCCGTCCTTCAGGTGCTGGACCAGGTTGACGGAGCCGAGGTTGCAGACTGCGGTTTCGGTGTCGCTGGTATTGAGCGTGATCTCGGTGCACAGGTTGGAGGAGTGCACCACGCCGGCATGCTGCTGCGGGGAGCGCACATTGCAGGCATCCTTGAAAGTGATCCAGGGATGGCCGGTTTCGAACAGCATCGACAGCATCTTGCGCCACATGTCGGTGGCCTGCAGCTTGCGGGCAGGCTTGATCTCGCCGCGCTCGGCCCTGGCTTCGTAGGCGGTATAAATTTTTTCGAACTCTTTGCCGAACTTGTCGTGCAGGTCGGGTGTGTCCGATGGCGAGAACAGCGTCCAAGTGCCCTTTTCCATCACGCGGCGCATGAAGAGGTCGGGAATCCAGTTGGCTGTGTTCATGTCATGCGTGCGCCGGCGGTCGTCGCCGGTGTTTTTGCGCAGTTCCAGGAACTCTTCAATATCCAGGTGCCAGGTCTCCAGGTAGGCGCAGACCGCGCCCTTGCGCTTGCCGCCCTGGTTGACCGCGACAGCCGTGTCGTTGACGACTTTCAGGAAAGGCACGACGCCCTGGGACTCGCCGTTGGTGCCCTTGATGTGGGCGCCCAGGGCGCGCACAGGCGTCCAGTCGTTGCCCAGCCCGCCGGCAAACTTGGAGAGCAGGGCGTTTTCCTTGATGGCGTCGTAAATGCCGCCCAGGTCATCGGCCACCGTGGTGAGGTAGCAGGACGACAGCTGCGAACGCAGGGTGCCGGCATTGAACAGGGTGGGCGTGCTCGACATGAAGTCGAACGACGAAAGGATTTCGTAAAACTCGATGGCGCGCGCTTCGCGGTCGATTTCGTTGAGCGACAGGCCCATGGCCACGCGCATGAAGAACGCCTGCGGCAGTTCGATGCGCTGTTTGCGCACATGCAGGAAATAGCGGTCAAACAGGGTCTGCAGGCCGAGGTAGTCAAACTTCAGGTCGCGCTCCGGCTTGAGCGCCGCGCCCAGCCGGGCCAGGTCAAACTGCTGCAGTTTTTCGTCAAGCAGTTCGTTCTGCACGCCTTTGGCGATGAACTTCGGGAAATACTCTGCATAGCGGGTGTGCATTTCTTCCTGGCTGACTTCTTCGCCCAGGACTTCCCGGCGGATGGTGTGCATCAGCAGGCGTGCAGTGGCGTAGGTGTAGTCAGGGTCTTTTTCGATCAGGGTGCGGGCCGCGAGGATGGACGCCTTGTAGACCTCGTCGATGGGCACGCCGTCGTAGAGGTTGCGCATGGTCTCGGCAACAATCGGGTCGGGTTTGACATCGGTGCCCAGGTTGGCGCAGGACGCTTCAATCAGGGCCTGCAAATTGCGCACGTCCAGTGCGACCCGCTGGCCCCTGTCCGTCACATGCAGCATGGGGGCTTCGGGCGCCGGGGTCTGCGGCTGGCGGGCGCGTTCCTGGCTGCGCTTTTCGCGGTACAGCACGTAGGCGCGGGCAATTTCGTGGTGGCCTCCGCGCATCAGGCCCAGCTCGACCTGGTCCTGTACATCCTCAATATGAAAGGTCCCGCCGCCGGGGCGGGAGCGCATCAGGGCCCGAATGACGGCTTGGGTCAGGCCGTCGACGGTTTCGCGGACACTGGCCGAAGCGGCTCCCTGCGTGCCATGCACGGCCAGGAAGGCTTTCATCATGGCCACGGCAATTTTGTTGGGCTCGAACGGCACCACGGAACCATTGCGGCGAATGATCTGGTAATGGGCGAGTGGGTTGGTTGGCGCGTTGCTGTCGTTGTTGACCGGATTGCCGGTCAGACTAATTGGCGTAATGGGCACTGCGTGTTGTGCTGTTTGCATGACTTCCTCTTTGCTTTGTTTGTTTTGTGACTGGGTTTGATGTGGTGTTCAGGGTGATCTTGGTTCGCTGAAGGCTGGTCAGATCCGCAAGCTGATTTCTTGGCGATATCCCTCGTGATATTCCTCGTCCTGATCCGCCCGAATTACATCAAACTGAATCAGGGCTAAGACACTATACCTAGGGTCCAAGTGGAATACAAGCCACTACCGGTAGTGTATCGCCGACTGAATTCGCTTTTGCGTCCTGAGGCCTTTTTCACGCTGTTTTTTGCGTGCCGGATGGCGCCGGATTGGTGTGGCGAATAGCCGTGAAAGCCTTGTCAGATCAGGCTTTGGCGAGACAAACGAAGTGCCGGTGGGCTTTTGCGCGGACTTCCTTCTGTCAAGGCCGACGAATACTTGATGGGTAAAAATACCGTTTATTTTCTAGCCACTCGATGTATTTTCATCGGCGGGCTGCCGACTTCGCATCAGTTCAGTCGATTGCGGGAAAATACCTATCGGGCGCGGCCAGTGAGCGTTGCAACAAGGGCCAGTCAAAACCCGGGCCGGGGTCCTGCTTGCGTCCGGCCGCGATGTGCTCGTGCCCCGCAATGTGGGCAATGGGATAGGCCTGAAGCAGCGCTGCACACAGTCCCGCCAGGGTCTCGTACTGGCGCGCTTCAAAGGTGCTGCCCTCCAGCCCTTCCAGCTCAATGCCAATCGAGTCGTCGTTGCAGTTGCCGCGTCCCCGGTAACGGGACTCGCCGGCATGCCATGCACGGTCGTCGCAGCCGACAAATTGCCACAACGCACCGGTGCGGGTGATGAAAAAGTGCGACGACACCTGCAGGCCCCGAATGCTCTGGAAGTAAGGGTGCGCTTCCCAGTCGAGCTGATTGGTAAAGAGGCGCTGCACGTTGCCGTTGCCAAACTCGCCGGGTGGCAGGCTGATGGAGTGAATGACGATCAGGTCGATGTGCGCGCCGCACGGACGTGGGCCGAAATTCGGTGATGCCAGCGTGCGTGCAAAGCGGTACCAGCCGTCCCGCCACAAGGCCGAACTGACAGCCGGCGTGCCATCGGGCTCAGGCAGGTTCATCGGATGTGTCATCGCCGCCGGGTGTCTCGATGTTCAGGCGGGCAATGCGGTAGCGGATCTGGCGCAGGCTCAGCCCCAGTTTGGAGGCGGCAGCGGTGCGGTTAAACCCGGTCTCCTGCAACACCTTGGAGAGGATGTTTTTCTCCTGCTGGTCGAGAAACGCCTGCAGATTTTCCGGAACCGCCACGAAATCCTGGGGGGGCGCCTCGAAATGCAGGTCATTGCCTTCGCCGAGTGCCACCGCGCGGTGCAGGATATTCTCCAGTTCCCTGACATTGCCGTCAAAGGGATGCGAGCGCAGCTGCTCCGTCACCGCGCCGGTGAGCTCAGGCACGGCGAGCCCCGACTCCTTGCAGATTCTTGACAGCAGGGCCTGGCAAAGTGCCGGCAGGTCTTCGCGCCGCTCGCGCAGCGGCGGCACACCGATTTCGATCACGTTGAGCCGGTAATACAGATCCTGCCGGAAGGCGCCTGCCTGAACCTGCGCGCCCAGCTCTTTGTGCGTGGCGCTGACGATGCGGACATCCACCGTGTCTTCCTGGGGGGAGCCCAGCGGCCGCACCGAGCGTTCCTGGATCGCCCGCAGCAGCTTTGATTGCATGGCCAGCGGCAGATCGCCGATCTCATCGAGAAACAGGGTTCCCCCCTTGGCGGCCTGAAAGTAGCCTTGCCGGTCCTGGGTCGAGCCGGTGTAGGCGCCTTTGCGCGCGCCAAAAAACTCTGCTTCGAGCAGGTTTTCCGGAATGGCGCCGCAGTTGACCGCCACGAAGGGGCCGGCCGCGCGGTGGCTGCAGGCATGCACCGCGTGCGCCACCAGCTCTTTGCCCGTGCCCGATTCGCCCTGAATCAGGACCGGCGCCATGCTGCCGGCTACCTTGACAATGCGCGACTTGACCGCCCGCATCACCGCCGATTCGCCCACCAGCTTTTGCAGGATGGCAGACGACTTGTCCGATTTGTCCGATTTGGCTGAGGTGGCAACGGTCGGTCCCGGGCCCAGCTCGCCGGGGCTGGTATCGCCAGCGGCTGGCCGCGCCAGATTCTGCGTGCCCTGGATGGCCGACGCCACGACGTTGCGGAACTGCTTCAGATCAACGGGTTTGGTGAGATAGTCGAACGCGCCGGCCTTGAGGGCTTCCACCGCATTTTCGGCTGAGCCGTGCGCCGTGATGATCACGCAGCGTTCCGCGCGCTGCTGGGCCACCAGCTCACGCAGCAGCTCCAGCCCCAAGCCATCGGGCAGGCGCATGTCGGTGATGACCGCATCGAAGCGTTTGCTCTCAAGCTGCTCGCGCGCCTGCAATAAATCGCCGGCCGCTTCCACCCGATAGCCTTCGCGAAGCAGCGTCAGCTCGTACAGGGTGCGCAGATCCGGCTCATCGTCGACGACAAGAATATGGGCTGGTGTGGTGGGGGGTACTTGCATGCGTAGGGTATGCGTAGGGTCTCAGGCAGGCATTGTGTCAAAAGAAAGCTGGGAATTGCCCGGGGATTGTGGCACCGGCTTGAAGATGACAAAAAACTCATTGCCTTCGGCGGCATCACGCGCCACCCGCTGATAGCCAATCAGGGCGCCGTAGCGCTCACACAATTCCCGGCAGATGTAGAGGCCCAGCCCGCTGGAGCGGCTTTCGGAGGAGAAAAAAGGTTCGAATAAATGGGTCTCGACCGTTGCCTCCAGCGGTTGGCCATCACTCCATACCGCCAGCCGCACCTCGCCTCCCGCCATCACCCGGGTCACTACTTCCATCGAATGCGCGGAGGTGCTGGCGTAACGCAGGGCGTTATCCAGCAGGTTGACCATCAGGCGCCGCAGATGCTCGGCCTCGAACCGGACCGCGGCCTGGGCCGCGCCCATGGTCAGGCGCAGGCGCTGTGATGCCCCGGTCTGCCTGGCCCAATCGGTGGCGATGTGAACGACGGTGTCATCCAGCATCAGCGAAGTCGTCTGCAGCGCCGGTGCCTGCTCCTGAGCCCGCGAGATGTTCAGGACCTCATCGACAATTTTGGCCAGGCGCTGGGCGTTTTGCCTGACCATGGCGGTGAGTTGCCGGTGGCCGGCATCCTGCAGGTCTTCTTCAAGCAGGGCGTTGGCCTGTGAAATGGCGGCAAGCGGGTTCCTGATTTCGTGGGCCACCGCGGCAGACATGCGCCCCATGGCGGCCATTTTTTCGGTGCGCACACGCGCTTCCATTTCGCGCAGGTCCTCGAGAAACATCACGCAGAGGTTTTCGTGCGTGCCGTTCTGCGAGGCCGCCAGGCGCGTGCGGACATGCAGCCGCCTTGTGTTGCGTGCCGGGTATTCAAGCCGGATGTCCGCTTCCTGGGGGGACTGCGTCAGGAAGGTGTGATGCATCAGATCGGCCAGCGGTTGCCAGGCGTTCTCCGTGGCCAGCATGAAGGGCGCGTTGCGGATGGCCTTGCGCATGAATAGCAAGCGCCTGGAAGCCGGGTTCGCAGAACGCACAACGCCATTGACGTCAACCACCAGCACGCCATCGGCCAATGCTTCAATGACCAGTTCATTGACCTGCGTCTGCATGCGGGCCGCAGACTGGCTGGCCTTGGCCCGTTGTTCCTCCCGCGCCAACCGCAGCGCCAGCTGGTTGGCCAGCAGTGCCACCAGGAAGAATCCCGAGCCGCTCAGGCCGGCCTGGAGAAAGCGCGCGTTGAAATCCCCCAACGTCTGCAGGGAAGTCCACCAGGCATCGGCGAGCAACAAAAGCGTGACGCTGGCAGCCGTGCCAAAAGCCAGCAAAATCGGCCCGAGAATCGACGATAAAAGCACCGGCAGGGCAAACAGCGGGGCGTAATTGATGCCGCCCGATTGCAGGAATTCCAGCAGGGAGAAGGTGATCACGTCCACCCCGATGGTGGCCAGCCAGTGTGCGTCAAACGTGCGGCCCGGTGGCCGTGGCCGGGCCCAGAGCCGTACGGCCAGCGTCGCACACAAGTAGGCGATGCACACGGCGACGGGCCAGCGATTGCTGCTGCTGCCCAAGGCATGGATGACGGCTTGCAGGACCACCAGCACGCCGGCAGTCGCGACGCGCGCCGTCATGAAAACGCGCCAGAGGCGCCCGAACGAACCGAGTTCGGGTTCAGTCTCCCAGGCTCCGGGGATCTTTTCCGCCGTCTCAAACCATTGGGATGGCGTGGTCATCTAGTCTCCGGCCTGACGGCGATGCGCATCGCTGCAGTAGATGCCGCCCCTGGACCCGATCAGGGCTTCGGACCGGGGAAGATGCACGTGGCAAACCTCGCAGGCCACCATCTCCGTGACCTCTGTGGCCGGGCGCGGCGGGCTGGGCGGACGAGCCGCGGCGGCTTCATCTCTTTCGGCCTGCCGGTTGTGGCGCCAGAGCCAGAAAACCATCAGCACAAGAGCCGCGACCAGCAGGTATTTCATGCGCGCCTCAGGATGACTTCAAGCACAAAGCTCGAACCTGCATAGCCCAGCAGCAGCAGGCCCGCGCCCAGGTACAGCACGTGAACCGCCTTGCGGCCGCGCCAGCCGAGGCGGGCACGCCCGGCCAGCAGCCCCGCAAAGGTCAGCCAGGACAGCACGGAAAAAATCGTTTTGTGGTTCCACATCCGGACCAGGCCCGGGCCGTAAAGCGTTTCGGCAAACAGCCAGCCCACCAGCAGGGTCGCTGACAGCAGCACGAAACCTGCTTCCACGAAGCGAAAGGTGAGGCGCTCCAGTGTGAGCAGCGGCACGCCGGCATCGGTTTGCGCGGCCTGCCGGATGGACCGCTCCGAGCGCGTCATCAGCCAGCCGTGCACCACCGCCGCGGCAAACAGCCCATAGGAGGCAATGCCCAGCGCCCAGTGCAGCGGCAGCCAGGGCGAGGCGATCCGGTGGTAGCTGGTGCCGGGAAAGAGCAGCGTCAAAATGACTGCGGCGCTGCCCAGCCCCGCCAGTGCCCAATGGGCCTGGAGCTGTGGAAACAGGCTGCTTTCAATCGCGTAGACGGTCAGCACCAGCCAGACGGTCATGGAAAGGGCGGGCGCAAAACCAAAACGCGGCGGCTCTCCAAGCAGCCCGTTGGCCAGTGCCAACGCGTGCAGCAGCCATGCCGCCAGCAAAATTCCGCGGATGGTGGACGAACTCAGGCGAGGGGTGGCCAGCGCCAGGGTGGCGTAGGCTAAAGCGGCGCCCACTGCCGCCCCAAGACCCCACCACGCACTGAAAGCTAAAATCATGGCTACAGTTTAGCCCGTAGTGCTTTCTTTCCTCTCTTCTTTCCTTTCCTAATTGCTCCATGTTTGTGGAGCCTGCTCATGGCCTCAGCCCTTACCGACAAACTCTCCCGCCTCGTCAAGGAAATGCGAGGCCAGGCCCGCATCACCGAATCCAACGTGCAGGACATGCTGCGCGAGGTGCGCATGGCGCTGCTCGAAGCCGACGTGGCCCTGCCGGTGGTGCGCGACTTCATCGCCCGCGTCAAGGACAAGGCCCTCGGCCAGGAGGTGATGGGTTCGCTTTCTCCCGGCCAGGCCCTGGTGGGCATCGTCAACCGCGAGCTGGCGGCGACCATGGGCGAGGGCGTCAGCGACATCAACCTGGCGGCGCAACCACCCGCGGTGATCCTCATGGCCGGCCTGCAGGGCGCGGGCAAGACCACCACCACGGCCAAGCTGGCCAAGCACCTGATTGAAAAGCGCAAGAAAAAAGTCCTGACGGTGTCAGGTGACGTCTACCGGCCTGCCGCCATTGAGCAGCTCAAGACCGTGACGGCGCAGGCCGGCGCCGAATGGTTTCCGAGCACGCCCGACCAGAAGCCCGTCGACATTGCCAAAGCCGCGATCGACTACGCACGCAGGCATTTCTTTGACGTGCTGCTCGTCGACACCGCCGGCCGCCTGGCCATTGACGAAGCCCTGATGAAGGAAATCAGGGAGTTGCACGCCGTGCTCAACCCGGTTGAAACGCTGTTCGTCGTCGATGCCATGCAGGGACAGGACGCGGTCAACACCGCCAAGGCCTTCAAGGAGGCGTTGCCGCTGACTGGCATCATCCYGACCAAGACCGACGGCGACTCGCGCGGCGGTGCGGCACTGAGCGTGCGGCAGATCACCGGCGCACCGATCAAGTTCTCCGGCACCAGCGAAAAGATCGACGGCCTGGAGGTGTTTGATGCCGAGCGGCATGCCGGCCGCATCCTGGGCATGGGCGACATTGTCGCCCTGGTCGAGCAGGTCGCGGCAGGCGTGGATGTGGCCGCGGCGCAAAAGCTCGCCGCCAAGATCAAGTCGGGTGACGGCTTTGACCTCAACGATTTTTTAAGCCAGCTTCAGCAGATGAAGAACATGGGCGGCTTGTCCAGCCTGCTCGAAAAGCTGCCGGCGCAGATGGCGGCCAAGGCCGGCCAGGTCGACATGGACAAAGCCGAAAAAGACATCAAGCGCAAGGAAGGCATCATCCAGAGCATGACCCCGCTGGAGCGTCGCAAGCCCGAGCTCATCAAGGCCACCCGCAAGCGCCGCATTGCGGCCGGCTCGGGTGTGCAGGTTCAGGAAGTCAACCGCCTGCTCAACGAGTTTGAGCAGATGCAGGGCATGATGAAAAAGATGAAGGGCAGCGGCATGATGAAGATGATGAAGCGCATGGGCGGCATGAAAGGCATGCCCAAATTCTGATTCCATTTCTACTTCAAAGCGATAGGTCGTTGCGCCGCCTTGCCGTGCTGTAGCACTGTCTGCGGCGGCGCGCCTACTCTCGCATTGAATTAGAAATGGAATCGGGGCCATCTGCCCACAATAAAAGCCGGTTGAAGCGGCTTTTATTGTGGGCTTCAAAGCGTCAGGCCGCCTTCAGCCACGGCTGGGCCCGCCGGCTGGCATGTAGCCAGGCGCGGCGCAGCACGGCCGGTGACCGGGTTTCTTCTGGAATCAGCAGGTAGCTTTGCGCGCGCAGGGCCGCGCCCACCCCCACCTGGCTGGTGAGCACGGTCATCGGAATCGCCAGCAGCAGGGGCAAGC
The DNA here is from genome assembly GCF_056401235.1 of Polaromonas sp. P4_F9. Classification (NCBI taxonomy): domain Bacteria; kingdom Pseudomonadati; phylum Pseudomonadota; class Betaproteobacteria; order Burkholderiales; family Comamonadaceae; genus Polaromonas; species Polaromonas sp. P4_F9. The sequence goes on from NZ_JBFUJT010000036.1 coordinate 42,823, forward strand.
CCACAGGCAGCAGCCAGACCAGGGCGCCTGCGTCAATCATCGCAATGCCGGCTGCCAGCAAGGCGATCACGCCGCTCATCGGGGCGAGCTGCGCCAACGCGTGCCGCCAGAGCACGGCTGCGGCCTCGCGCGGGGGCGATTTCCATTCCAGCTTCAGGCCCGTCAGGGCAACCACGACAAACAGCGAATGCGCCAGCATGCGAATCGGCGCCTGCAGCAGGGCAATGAGGGTTTCCAGCAGCGCGCTGCGCAGCAGGCTGGCCGTGCCGCCGTACGCCTGTTGCTGGCGGTTGATCAGCACGGCCGCAAGGCCGAGGATACGCGGCAAAAACAGCATGCACAGCGTCCAGGCCCAGAGCGACACGAGTTCGCCGGGCAGCAGGGCCCAGTCGCTCATCATGGGCGAGCCCGACAGCCACAGCGCCGTTCCCAGTGTCAGGAAGCACAACCACAGCGGCGCCGACAGGTAGGCCATGGCACCGGTGGCAAACATGGAGCGGTGCACCGGATGAATGCCCGGCTCTGCAATCAGGCGCGAGTTTTGCAAATTACCCTGGCACCAGCGGCGGTCCCGCTGCAATTCTGCGAGCAAGTCGGGCGGCTGCTGTTCATAACTGCCCACCAGGTCGGCCACCAGCCAGACGTGGTAACCGGCGCGGCGCATCAGGGCGGCTTCCACGAAGTCATGCGACATGATGCTGCCCGCCATGCCGCCCGTGCCCTTGATGTGCGCCAGTGCGCAGTGCTGCATGAAGGGCTCGATGCGGAGAATGGCGTTGTGACCCCAGTAGTGCGACTCGCCCATTTGCCAAAACTGCATGCCGAGCGTGAAGAGCCGGCCCGTCACGCGCGAGGCGAACTGCTGCGCACGCGCATGCAGCGTCACATGGCCGATGGCCTGGGTCGCTGTCTGGATGATGCCGGCCCTGGGGTTGGCTTCCATCAGCTTGACCATTGAGACCAGGCAATCGCCGCTCATCACGCTGTCGGCATCCAGCACCACCATGTAGCGGTAGTCCTTGCCCCAGCGGCGGCAGAAGTCGGCCACGTTGCCGGCCTTGCGGTCGGTGCGGCGTTTGCGCAGGCGGTAATACACCTCGATCTGCGGCTGCTCTGGGTGGGCGGCCAGCTGGGTGCGCAGGTCTTCCCATGCGGCCCGCTCGGCCTTGATGATGGCCGGATTGCTGCTGTCCGACAGCACAAACACGTCGAAGTTTTTCACATGGCCGGTCATCGCCACCGACTCGCAGGTGGCGCGCAGGCCGGCGAACACGGTGCGCACATCTTCATTGCAGATCGGCATGATGATGGCCGTGCGGGTCGACTCATTCAGCGGGTAGTGCTGCACCTTTTTGGCCGACAGGGCCCGGGCATCTCCGAACAGCGTCACATAAAACCCCATCACGGCCGTCATGAAACCTGTGACCACCCAGGCCGACAGCAGCGCAAACAGGCTGATCTGGCCGTACTCCAGCCAGGCGTTGTCATAGTCGGGCTGCATGTCGGCAAAAATGCAGGTGGCCAGTACCGTGCTGACCAGGGTCAGCACCACGAAGATGGCCCGGCGGCACTGGGCCGCGTGCTGCCAGGGCTCCAGCCTCTCGCGCGGCAACACGCGGGCCGGCCTCGGGGTGGTCAGCCTCACCAGGGGCATCAGCGCGGCCGTTCCCAGGCCGTTCCAGAAGCCGCGCCATGGACGCGGCACCATGGCGCCGCGATGGATGGGCGGTGCGGTGACCGAGTTCGGGTGACGCTCCTCCCGCAGGGGGCTGCGGCTACCGGGCTGGATCAAGGTGTGATGAGGTTGGTCCATGTTTCACTCAAGGTGTTGCTGTTGTGTTGAAGGAAGGCGCGCAGTTCGACCGGCTGGGCCGGGTTGAGTCGCTGCACGCGCAAGGTCATGCGCCAGGTGCCCGTGGCAGGGTTGCGGTAAGCCAGGCTTTCGAGCACGCGGCCGTTGGCATTGGCGGTGGCAATGGCCCGCACGGCGGCGTCTTCGGGCAAGGCCTCGAGTGCCGGACCCGCAAAATCGATGACGAACTGGATCTGCTGGTTCAGCGCCTTGGTATCGAGCTTGGAATAGCCGGTGCCGCGGCGCGATTGGGTGACCCAGCCGTTGGGCGGCAGTTGCTGGTTTTTGCCTTGCCAGGCGATCTGCCAGGACAGGTCCAGGGACTCCCCGGGGGCCGGCATCCTGTCGGGTACCCAGTAGGCCGCCACGTTGTCATGGGTCTCGTCCGGCGTGGCAAATTGCAAAAGCTCCACGCGACCGGCGCCCCAGTCGCCGACCGGTGTCACCCAGGCACTGGGCCGGAGTTCGTAACGTGCTTCGGTGTCCTCATAGCTGTTGAATGCGCGGTCGCGCTGCATCAGGCCGAAGCCCTTGAGGCTTTTCATGCGAAACGAGGTGACCAGTGGTGAGGCAGGGTTCTGCAGTGGACGCCACAGCCATTCCCCCTCTCCGGTCGCAATCATCAAGCCGTCCGAGTCGTGTACCTCGGGCCGAAAGTCGCCGGGGCGGGGCTGGTTTTCCCCAAAGAAAAACATGCTGGTCAGCGGTGCCAGCCCCAGCGTCTTGACCGGCGTTTGGGCGCCCGGCTGCTTGTTGTCCCGCATGAAGATGCGTGCCTGCACCGTGGTGGTGGTCTGTTCACCCGGCGTGATGTCAAAACGGTAGGCGCCCGTCATGCGCTGCGAGTCCATCAGCGCGTAAACCGTGAGCCGCTTCGCATCGGCTGCGGGTTTTTCCAGCCAGAAGTCCGTGAAGCGCGGAAACTCTTCCTTGCCACCGCCCACGGTGTCGACTGCCAGGCCGCGGGCTGACAAGCCGTAACGCTGGCCTGTGCCCAGCGCCCTGAAGTAGCTGGCGCCCTGGAATACTGCCAGTTCGTCCTTGTAAGTGGCCGAGTTTAGGTTGTTGAAAACGCGCAGCCCGCCGTGGCCGAGGTCGCCCCACTTTTCTGGCGACAAGCTGTTTTTTCCGTAATTGAATTCGGCGGGGCGGTAGGGGACCGGCTTGACGCCTTCGGGCGTGATCTCATGGATGCGAACCGAGGCCACCTCCCTGCCGATATGGAAGAAGTTCACTTCATAGGGGAGCTTGTCGGCCCGCCACACCGTGCTGGCCGGGTTGAAGCGGATGTCGCGGTAACCGTCGTAGTCGAGGTTGGCGAGTTCTGCCGGCATGGCTTGTGCGGCGGGTTTGAAGGGTGTCTGGGCACGCTCGCGGGCCAGGCCGGCGACGTCTTCCAGGCTCCAAGCGCGGGCTTGGCTCGTGCCCAAGGCCATCAGCCCCAGCAGGCCCAAGCATGCCAGGGCGGCCAGCCGGGCCTGCCAGCGGGGGCCACCGCTGCCTAAGACAACGGGGACAACAGGGGCTCGGGAACCGGCGAAAACTTTGTCGCGAAACGGGCTGAAAAAGGTTTCCATCGCTTGACTAGGGCAAACCCTGTGCCAGTTCTGAAAACCCCTTTCAAATCAACCACTTGGCCAGGATGTTTCGGAAGTGGCGGCCACACATCCGTAAAAACAGGTCCAAAGTCGCCTTTTTGTCGCCTGAGAGCGACAGCCTTCTGCGTCTGCAGAAAAAATCCCTTTGAAATCAGGGGCTCAAGGCTGTCGCCAGCCAGCGACTGCCTGGCGGCGGGGCCCCACCGTCCGTCAGGGCCCGTCAGGCGGTGGAGGCGCTGTCGGCCTTGAAATGCCCGGGCGTCAAGCCATGTTTTTGCATCAGGCGGTAAAACTCGGTGCGGTTCCGGTCGGCCAGGCGCGCGGCGTCGGCCACATTGCCATCGGTCAGCTTGAGCAGGCCGACCAGGTAGTCGCGCTCAAAACGTTGCCTGGCTTCGGCAAAAGTGAGTACCTGCACACTTGGTGAGCGAAGGGCGCGCTGCACCAGGGCCAGCGGCACGAGCGGCGTGGTCGACAGCGCACAGACCTGCTCCACCACGTTGTAGAGCTGCCGCACATTGCCCGGCCAGGCGGCCGTGGTCAGGGCCTTGATGGCTTCGGGGGCGAAGCCGCTCAGGCGCTTGTCGTACTTGCTGGCCAGCTTGATGAGGAAATGGTTGGCCAGCAGGGGAATGTCCTCGCGGCGCTCCGACAGCGGCGGCAGCGTCAGTGTCACCACATTGAGGCGGTAATACAGGTCGGCGCGGAACTGGCCTTCGGCCATGGCGGCGTCCAGGTCGCGGTGGGTGGCCGAGATGATGCGCACGTCCACCGGGATGGACTGGCTTGAGCCCAGGGGCCGCACCACCCGCTCCTGCAGCACGCGCAGCAGCTTGACCTGGAGGGCCGGTGGCATGTCGCCAATTTCGTCGAGCAGCAGTGTGCCGCCGTCGGCTGCCTGGAACAAGCCCTTGTGACTGGCCACCGCGTCGGTGAAGGCGCCCTTGACGTGGCCGAACAGTTCCGACTCCAGCAGGGCCTCGGGGATGGCGCCGCAGTTGACGGCGATAAAGGGTTTGCCGGCGCGCGGGCTGGCCTGGTGGATGGCCTGTGCCAGCAGTTCCTTGCCGGTGCCGCTTTCACCGCGCAGCAGCACACTGGCGTCCGATTGCGAGATCATGCGCGCTTCCGCTAGCGCTTCGGCCATGCGGCTGGAGCGGCTGATGATCTGGTGTTGCCATGCCTCGGGGCTGCCCCGCCTGGCCGGATGCGAAGGCGCGCTCAGCGCCAGGGCCTGCGCGATCTTGTCGAGCAGGCCCTTGCCATCAAAAGGTTTGGTCAGGTAGGTGAACACGCCCCGCTCGGTCGCCTCCACCGCATCGGGAATCGTGCCATGCGCCGTCAGCAGGATCACGGGCAGCGAAGGATGCTGGGCGCGGATGTCGTCAAACAGGGCCAGGCCGTCCCGGCCGGGAAGCTGCACGTCGCTCAGCACCAGCTGCGGCCGCTCGATATGGATCTGGGTCATGGCCGCCTCCGCAGAGGTGACTGCGGTCACGCGGTACCCCGCCGCGGTGAGCCGGATCGTCAGCAGGCGCAGCATGTCCGGGTCGTCGTCAACGACCAGCAGATGGGCCGACTGTGAGACCGGCGCTGCGGATGGCGTGGAGGAGTCGGTCATGAGGTCATGGCGCCGGGGGCCGGCCACGGTTGGTTGGTACCGGGGCCGATGCGGGCGCAGCAGGGGGACGGCTCGCCAGGCTGCGTTCAATGGCCTTGAGCGCTTCCAGCCTTTCATTGGTCTGGTCCAGCCTGCGCTGCACATCGCGCATCTGCTGGTTCTGTTTTTCAAGCTGCTCTTCAAGGCGGCGCTGCTCGGCAAAACGCGAGGCCAGCAGGCGGGCCAGCGGCTGCAGCGCCTGGGCTTCCGCGTCTGCATTGCCGAGTACCCGGGCGAGCAACTCCTGCGCCCGTATCAGGTCTGGCAATTGATGAAGCTGGCTCAGGACCAGGGACAGCCGCAGCTGGTCGGCGGGAGCGGACGCGTCGCCCAACCGTGCGAGCTCCTGGCCCAGTTCGGCGGGCGGCATTACGCGTACCCGCTCGGCATAGGCCAGCATGCGGACCACGGCGTCCGGCTCGGCCGGTGGGGCAGGCTTCGCTGCGCCAGCCGGCTGGCCGGCATTGGCACGTGCAGCGCGCTCGGCTGCGGTAGCCGGTTGTGCGGCTGTCTTGCCCGCCGCGTCGCCGACGCCCTGGCTGGAAGGGCCGGCACTGCAGGCCGCCAGCGCAGCCGCAGCCACCAGGGCCAGCAGGCCCGCGTGGGTGCGGCGATTAAAAAAGTCAGGGTTTGGAAACATGGGGAAGCTCAATCCGGAAGTGTGCACCAGGTTGGTCTGGCAGCAGTTCGAGGCGCCCGCCGTGCGCAGCAATATATTCGTGCACGATGGACAAACCAATGCCGCTGCCGCGTACCACGTCGGCGGGTTGCCGCTCGCCACGGTAGAAGGGCTCGAAAATCCGCTCTCGGTCGGCTGCAGCCACGCCGATGCCCTGGTCGTGAATATCAATGCGTACCCGGCCCGGCAGCGCAGCCAGCTCCAGGCGGACCATGCCCCTGGGCGGTGAGTAGCGGATGGCGTTGGACAGGAGGTTGGCCAGCGCAGTCCCGATTTTCTCGGCGTCCAGCTCCATCCTGAGCGGCTCACCCACGACGGCGACTGACAATTCCCGTGCACGCCATTGCAGGCGCTGCGCGTCGACCTGATCCTCCATGAGCTGCAGCAGGTCCACCGTCTGCCTGCGCAACTGGCGCGCTTCGAACGCCGCTGTATTGAAGCGCAGCAAATCCTCAATCTGCCCCTGCAGCACGCCGGTGTTGTGCTTCAGGATTTGCGCAATCTCGCGCTGGTCATCGCTCAAGGGTCCGGCCACGCCGTCTTCCAGCAGTGACACCCCTTCTCGCAGGGACGCCAGTGGCGTCTTGAGCTCATGCGAGATATGGCGCAAAAAGCGGGACTTGTCGGCATCGAGCTCCACCAGGCGCAACCGCAGCCAGTTCAACCGCTGCCCGACCAGAGCCAGATCGGCCGGTCCCTGGATCGCAATCACCTGGTCCAGCCGGTTTTCACCGAGGCCCACAATGGCATGTTCCAGCCGCTTCAGGGGCAGGGTGAACCAGATGCCGAACGCCAGCGCCATGACCACCGCCAGTGCAATGGCCCAGCCCACCTGCTGCGCCAGGCGCTGGCGGCTGGCTTCCAGCCGGCCTTCCAGCGATTTGTTGCGTTGCTGAATGGCTTGCTGAACCTGCACCGCGATGGCCGCATTGACCCCCTCCAGTTCGCGAAACTCCTGCGCCAGCTGGCGTTCCCGGTCCAGCGCGGTTGCCGGCGGGCCGGGCATCAGGCTGACAACGGTTTGCAGGTGCGCGCGCCATTGCCGCGCTTTCGCGTTCGGGATGCCTTCCTTGACCAGGCTGTCCAGGATGGCCGTCGACTCGCGGACTTCGTCGCCAAAGCGCTCACGCAGCACCCGGTCGTCGAGGACAACCGACTGCCTTGAGGTGCGTTCCATCGAGACGCTGCGCTCGCCCAGCGACTGGGCCGCGCTGCCCAGTTCAAGCGCGCGGGCCGCGTTGTCACGGCTTTGCAGTGTCAGGTCTTCGAGGGTGAACAGCGCGCGCAGCGAAGCGGCGCCCAGCAAGGCGGCGATCAGCAGGAACGCAATGACCAGCAGTTGCCGGAACGAAAACCGTTGCAGCATGTGCTTGGCGTACTGGCGCAACGAGCCGCCTCAGGCCGGCATGGCGATGTCCCGGGTCAGGACTTCGCCGCGCAGTGAGCGCTGTGTGGCCGCCGTGATGGTGATGTCGATCATCTGGCCGATCAGCCGCGGTTGGCCCTTGAAATTGACCACGCGGTTGCACTCGGTGCGGCCCATCAGTTCGGTCGGGTCCTTGCGCGACGCGCCTTCCACGAGAATGCGCTGCACGGTACCCAGGCGGCTGGCGCTGATGGCGCGCACGCTGTCGTCGATCGTGGCCTGCAAATGCTGCAGGCGCCTGAGCTTGACCTCGTGCGGCGTATCGTCGTGCAGCGCGGCGGCAGGTGTACCGGGCCGCGGGCTGTAGATGAAACTGAAGGAGGTGTCGTAGCCGATCTCGTCAATCAGCTTCATCATCTTGCCAAAATCTTCTTCGGTTTCGCCCGGAAAGCCGACGATGAAATCGCTGCTCATGGCGAGGTCGGGGCGGATGGCGCGCAATTTGCGAATGGTGCTTTTGTATTCCATGGCGGTGTAGCCGCGCTTCATGGCCATCAGGATGCGGTCCGAGCCGTGCTGCACCGGCAGATGCAGGTGGTTGACCAGCTTGGGCAGCCGGGCATAGGCGTCGATCAGGTTTTGCGTGAACTCGTTGGGGTGGCTGGTGACATAGCGGATGCGTTCGATGCCGGGAATATCGGACACATATTCCAGCAGGGTGGCAAAGTCGGCGATCTCGGCCGTGCCGCCCATGGGGCCACGGTAGGCATTGACGTTTTGTCCCAGCAGCGTGACTTCCTTGACGCCCTGGTCGGCCAGACCCGCCACTTCGACCAGTACGTCTTCAAAGGGGCGCGAGACTTCCTCTCCGCGCGTGTAGGGCACCACGCAGTAACTGCAGTATTTTGAACAGCCTTCCATGATGCTGACAAAGGCGCTGGCGCCTTCCACACGGGCCGGCGGCAGGTGGTCGAATTTTTCAATTTCAGGAAAGCTGATGTCGACCTGCGGTTTGCCCAGTCGCTGGCGTTGCGACAGCAGGTCGGGCAGGCGATGCAGCGTCTGGGGGCCGAACACCACGTCGACATACGGTGCGCGCTGGATGATGGCCGCGCCTTCCTGGCTGGCGACGCAGCCGCCCACGCCAATCAGCACGCCTTTTTCCTTCAGGTGCTTGACGCGGCCCAGGTCACTGAAGACTTTTTCCTGCGCCTTTTCGCGCACCGAGCAGGTGTTGAACAGGATCAGGTCGGCTTCGTCCACGTTCTGGGTGGGCTCGTAACCTTCCGCCGCATGCAGCACGTCGGACATCTTGTCCGAGTCGTACTCGTTCATCTGGCACCCGAAGGTTTTGATAAAAACTTTTTTGCTCATGATGTGCTATGTAAATGATAGCTATGGTCGCCCTTGAATGAAGGGCAAAAGGGGCGGGAGGCTTGCTTGGCGGTGGATGACGCCAGATTACTGCTTGTAGGCTGGCAGCTGCGTGTAGGGCGTCTTGCCGTCGTCCGCGGGAGCCGCAGCCGTGCCGGTGATGAAGTTGAAAACGGTGCCGGCGGAACCGGCCCGCTTTTCCCTGGCTTCTTCTGCGTTGAGGATCCAGACCTGCTGCACCTGGCCGATGTTGTCGCGCAGGTAGTTGACCACCAGCGTCTGGTTGGTCAGCGGACCCGGCAGGACAAAGTGGTTGTTGGCATCACGTATGCGTGCACCGACCGAGAGACGGTCAGCTTTGCCGTTCAGGGAAATTTCCGGAGGCGCCAGCACCGTCATTTCGCCGCGCAGGGCGGCTTTGGGAAATTCCCGGATCTTGAGCGGAGCTTCGTCTGTCTGGGCGGCAATCGGCGTCGTGATCAGGCCGGCAGCGGCGGCTGTCAGGACCAGGACGGCGATCAGGCGGTGGGTGCAGCGGTTCATGGTATGTGTCCAGAGGCTGTGAAAATTAAAGAGAGGTCGGCGGGCGCCTCGGCGGTTGCGGCCGATTCATCGGCATGTCCCGGTTTGCGAGGCTTTCGCAGGCGTCTGTGCTCGGCTTGGCAATTCTACCGCACTGCCCGAAAAACTTTATGAATCAACGGTTTAAAGCTTCGACCTGAAGTCAATACCCCGGATCAATGGCTCAGAACCTGTTTACGATCTAAACGGGGCCGCGCAAGCACCTTCTCGGGATGGGATGCAAGGCGCGGTGCGCCGCCCATAGCTTGGGCTATGGGCAAGCGCCGCAACGCCGCAGACCGCCCGAGAAGGCGCTTGCCCTTCGGGTTGGGGTGAAATCGGGCGATTGAGCCACCCGGGCCCTTGCATGGGCATGAGCCCATGCGGCGGACCC
>NZ_JBFUJT010000037.1:0-50015 GCF_056401235.1 Polaromonas sp. P4_F9
GGCCGTCACCTTCGTCGTGGCAGTGGATGCGATCAAGCTTGAATTCGATGTTCAGGTCTGTCATGGCTGAATACTCCTTTGGTAGTAGTTGCTAATCAACTCCAACGGCACGCTGCGCTTATCGGTGTGCACCAGGGCAATTTAATTGCCAACCCGGATGCGATACCTAACACGGTAGGCCGGGCACCGCGAGAGAGATAGTGAATATTCAGCAGAATTGACCGGAAATATTGGCGCGATTTCGTTGGGGAACCGCTGTGCCGGCAACTCTTGGTGTATTCGCATCGCGGTGTCCCGAGCAACGTACGTCGTCGCGCGCTGCGTCATACGGCCTCCTACACCAGCCGCACGTTGCAGCAAGCAGTAATTTGCCGGTGAATGCATTGCGGCAGCAGCACAAATGACTGATATGACTGGAGGAGGAGCGGGCATGGTCCACACCAATCTTTCGCAAGGTGCACTGCCAATATCAAACTATTTTGCTGGCTGCGTGCGCAACACAGCATTGCCAATTGCTTGGGGTAAGACTGCGTGGGCCCAAAACTCGCCTACCTCCGAGAATGGGGTGTTTTGGTAAGTAGGAAAGCAGCACCAATAACCACTAACGCCAATGCGCTTGGCAGGTACCGCTGACCATGTCGGTGCGCTTGGCAATTTGAGCCCTTAGCAGGCTACAGCAACGCGTTGAAATGACCCCATTGTGTTGCTGCTAGAAAATGACACACATGCAGGGGTGAGGAAAAAGGACTCTCCCGAGTGGTGAGTTCCAACAGGTTGTGCAAATTCCGGTCAGCCACGTGGCTGTCTCGAGTGGCGATTTTCTACCCGGTGACCCTGCTTTTACTTACCGACAGGTTTCCTTGCTGGCAGGGGCGCCTGGGCTCCCCCGACGAAATCGCCAGTGTCTGCGCTTTTCTCGCAAGCGATGACGCCGTTTTGTCAACGGTGCAGCAATTGAAGTCTCAGGTGGCATGACGATCTGAACCTGGCTTAATGGCTTGTTAGCGCAGCGTGCATAGCTGGTGCGCAAAACGCTAACTGTTGCGTTGCGTCTTCAGCTACTTCGGGCGGGGGCAAATCACCCTGCCCACCGCCTAGGTGGTAAGGGGGGCGATTCAGTGCTTTGTCACCGGCGTCGCTAAAAGAGAAGTTTCAGGTACTGATGCATGAAATCCATGCTCAGCTCAGCAGGAACATCAAGCCAAGCTTCGGCAGCACAAACACTATGCAGTTTTCGTCGCTCGTCCGATGGGCAAGTGCGAGGGTTTTCCCGTGGGCTTAATCTGACGTATAAGTCTAATAATATGACTAACTAGTCAAACAAAGTTGGGGAAATCTTGAATTCACAACACGATCTAGATTTAACGAATCCAAGACGCAATCCAGCGCAATGGTTCTGTCTGAAGGGGTGAAAAAGTGATCGTTTGTGTTGTTGGCGGCGCCGGCTTTCTCGGCCGACGAGTAATCCGCAAGCTTGCGGCGAATGGCCACGAGGTGATCTGCATGGACATCGCCCGCGCAGAATTCGGCGATCTTGAGTCTCAGGTCCGCAGTATCCGTACCGATGTCTCAGAGTTTGAGGACGTAATGGCCGCATTCCTCACTTACCGGCCCGAGGTGGTCATCAACCTCGGTTTCCTGGTGGGAGACTTCGCGCCCCGGGCCGCGATGCGGGTGAATATCCTCGGAGCGGACAACTGCTTCGAGGCCGCGCGTCTGGCTGGCGTGGACCGGGTTTTGTTCTGCAGTTCCATTGCAGTCAATGGCGGGCAGCGCCACTACGGTCATCGTCCATTGGTCGAAGACGACGCCCATATCGCTGAAATGCAATATGCGGTGCATAAGGTTTTCAATGAATGGCAAGCCAAGGAATACCGTGAGAAGCACGGCATGACGATCACCGCCGTTCGTCCAGGCAACATCTCCGGAACAGACAAGCTGTTGGGCTCGATGGACCATGTGGCCTGCATTGTGAATCCGGCCAGAGGAGAATGCGTGCAGTTCAAGTACCGAGACCAGATGCGGTCCATTGTCTACGCCGACGATGTGGCGGAAGTCTTCGTTCGCATTGCAGAAAAGCGCCGGCCCGACTTTCCCGTCTACAACACCGGGGGCGAGTCCCTGAGTCTTGGTCAGCTTGCTGAGATCGTTAGAAAGCATATCCCCGACGCCGATATCACATTCGAGCATGAGACCGGTGGCCACGTGAAGGAAAAAGACGCCGTGGCCTACATGTACGACCACTCGCGCGTGCTGAAGGAGTTCGGCGTTGAGTACCTGCCGTACGAAACGCGGGTCGCACGGATGATCGAAATGGTTCGTAACGGGACAGCCCTCGACTGATTGCCTTGGAAGTTTCTCGATGATCCAAACCCTTACACCTGTGGGCGTGACCGAAGACGCCACCGCAGAGGCGCAGTCTGTCCTTCGGACAATTCAAGACCGGTGGAACCAGGCTGGGCTGACCTGGGATGTCGAAGCACTCGCAGCGATGTATACGCCAGACGCAGTGATGTATGGCGGCCGACCTGGCATGTCAATTGGCAATGCTGGAATGCGGCGGTACTTTGACTCTTACACAGACATTCTGGCCTCGACCCGGCTGGAATTCAAAGATCAGATCATGATCCGACTCGCGCCCGACATTTACCTGGCGCAGGGCTGTGGTGATTTTCAGTTCTGGCTGAAGGGCGGTAAACAGACCGGGACGACCATGCGCACCTCGTTGGTTTTAGTGGAACGTGGCCAGGAGTGGAAGATCCTTCAGCATCACTTTTCTCCAATCCCTGACCAACCGTCAATTCCGCAATGACTTGAGGTAAATCAAACCGGACCTGAACGTGCGAGACCGACGGCACAGGACAGATGCAACCTTTAGCCCGAGTCGACGGATTTCTTCGGAGAGCGCATGCACGCAAACCGATCACCCCGATCCTGTCTCCTGTATCTCGCATCGAGGTGAGGTACCGGCCCATCGATGGCCCGAAATGTGTGCTCGATCGCCGCCATGCCGGTCTTGAGATTCCTGGCTGAGTCTTTCAAGGCATTGCAATACCCAGCGGCCGACACCTTCATAGACGCATCCATGTCAGCGAATTTCGATTCGCTTCATCTACCCGGGTTGGCGCGCCGCCAACTGCACGCTCCTTGAGACCGCGGGAACGACCTGAATCGAGAGGGCGCGAGCTTATTTACAGAGCGAAGAAATCACGTGAAGAGCTCGACCCCAGACTCATTTTCCGGAAACAAAAGAAGGCAAGGGTTTTCCCGATGACTCAATCTGACAGATAAGTCTAATATTGTGACTATAAAGTCAAATAAAATGCAAAGACAACGGGCTTCAGCACGCGATCGATGGAGCCGTCACCATGTAAGCAGTCATCCTGTGCAGTCACAGTTTGCAGTTTCCCTGTGACGGTTTTTGGGTCCGATGGCTTGCAGAACATCGACATCCGTAGTCAAGATTCTTAGATCGTATTTGTCCCCACAGGAAAGAAACGTCCATGTCGTTCAAACATCTCTTTACGCCCCTGCAAATCGGGCAGATGACCGTACGTAACCGAATCGTCCTTCCGCCGCATGGCGTCTTCTTCGCAGCGGGTTATGGAAGCAATACCGACCGCGTAGCGGACTACCACATTGAGCGAGCAAAAGGCGGTGTCGGCCTGATCGTGATGTCCAACTTCATCGTCCCACCTTCCTACAAGAAGTATGGAAGCTGGGGCGGGGCGCTGGAACTGACCCAGCTCGGTGGCCTCGACTCCGCAAACGACGAGCAACTTTTGCCCACGTACCGGCGCTTGATCGACGGCGTTCATGACAATGGTGCGAAATTCATCTCTCAGCTCAATGCGGGCGGACGGCAGTTCTTTGGTCCGGGCACCATCAACTACAACATGCCGCTTCTGGCGCCGTCGCCCATTGCATGTCCAAAGACCAAGCAGATCCCGAAAGAGATGGAGGTTGAGGATATCGAGGAGCACGTGGAGACGTATGTGAACGCCGCCATCAATATGTCCAAGGCCGGCGCCGATGGGGTGGAAATCTTCGCGGCCCAAGGCTATCTTCTGCACGAATTTCTCTCACCCGTAAGCAATCATCGAACCGACGCTTACGGCGGCAGCCTCGAGAACCGCATGCGGTTTCTCATTGACGCTCTCAAAGGCATCCGTCAGGTCATGGGCCCCAAGTTCGTGCTGGGTGTGCGTATGAACGGTAGCGATTTCGAACCGACCGGTATTGATTTGTCCATGGCGTGCGAAATCGCCAAAAGGCTGGCCGAGGCTGGACTGGTTGACTACCTCAACATCAGCGGCATGACTTACCTCCAGTATCCAGGCTGGATCGCCGACATGACCGCGCCAGAAGCCCAGTTCGCGGATCTGGCAAAAGACATCCGCTCAGCCGTTCCTGGCATTCCCATCTGTGTCGTTTCACGGGTCGGCTCGCCGGAGCTGGCTGAAAGTGTTCTTGTCCAAGGAAAGGCAGATCTTGTTGGCATGTGCCGCGCGTTGATCTCGGACCCGGAACTTCCGAACAAGGCGCTTCGAGGTGACCTCGACGATATCCGTGCATGCACCTATTCAAACCAGTCCTGCCTGATGGGCGTTTCATCTGGCAAGGGCGTGGCCTGCCTTCATAACGTGGCTGTGGGCAGAGAGGCACAACTGGGCATGGGCACGATGCGGCCGGCCAAGAAGCAAAAACGCGTGGTGGTCGTCGGTGGAGGCCCTGCAGGAATGGCAGCCGCCCGGATCGCCAGCGAGCGCGGCCATCACGTCACTCTTCTGGAAAAAGCGGCTGAGCTTGGTGGGCAAAACCGGATGACGGCAAAGATGGTAACCCGCAAAAACTTCATCGAGGTCACGCGCTGGCAGTCACACCGCCTGACAAAAATGAAGGCAGATGTGCGACTGGGCTTCACGGCAACCCGGGAGGCGATCCTCGCACTTAAGCCCGACGCCGTGATCGTGGCGACTGGCTCCAAACCGCAGAAGACAGGCCTCTCAAGTTCCCGTCCGGCGATACTGACCATTCCGGGGATGGACCAGACGAATGTGCTCACGGTGTGGGACGTATTCAAGCAGCCCGAGACCATCGGCCGAAACGTGGTTCTCATTGATGAGGATCCGCACTTTTCTGGAATCTATGTTGCCGAGCATCTTGCCGATAAAGGCCACACGGTTGAGATCGTGACCTCGCACTTTTTCGCGGGGCGCGATCTTGGCGTCGATCACGCGCGTGAGGTCTACAAGAGGCTCGGTGAAAAGGGCGTCAAGGTCCGCAGCTCATTGTTTTTAAACGGAGTCGCAGGTCACGAGGTCGAGCTTGAAGACAAATACAGCGGTGAAGTGACGAAGCTCAGCGGAATTGACACGGTCATCCTGGCGATGGGGAATGTCGCCGAAAACGACCTCTACCGCGACCTCAAAGGTGAAGTCGAAGAGCTTTACGCGATCGGTGACGCCATAGCGCCGCGGCGCATTGATGACGCCGTGCAGGACGGCGAGCGAATTGGATGGATGATTTGAAGCGGGGATCCGTATGACATCGTCATCGCTGTGTCTGTGAGCGAGTCGAATCTGGATCTCATCTAAATGCGACTGGCCCTGAAACCGGCGCCCCGCAACCCATTCATCTGCTCAATAGCCACAAGGAAAACACCATCATGGGTTCGCAAGAAACTTCAATCTCCCGGAAAGCCGTGGTCACCGGGGCTGGGCGGGGCCTCGGACGCGCCATGGCGCTGGGCCTGCTCAACGCCGGCCACTCTGTCCTTATCGTCGATCAGCGCAAAGAGGCGGTGCAGGACACGCTGGACATCGCCAGAAATTCAGGTCAAGGTGATCGTGCCTTTGGCCTTGCCTTGGATCTGACAGAGAAGGATGCGGTTTCCAAAGTCCTGGCTGCTGCGGACAACGACCTCGGAGGCATCGAGATTCTTGTAAATAACGCTGGCATCGGTCCGGACGCCCTCGGCAAGAACTACCTGAACGACCCACCCAAATTCGAGGAGGTGCCTGATGACCTCGTCCGGCTCTTCTTCAACGTCAACGGAGTGGCGCCCCTGCTGCTCGCCATGCACGCGACCCGACGCATGCGCAGGGCAGGCTGGGGACGGATCGTCAATGTGACGACCAGCAACGACTCGATGATGCGGCCAGGCTTTGTGCCGTACGGCGGGTCCAAGGCCTCGCTCGAAGCCCATTCTGCGGCAATGGCGCAGGAGCTCGAGGGAAGTGGCATCACGGTCAACGTCATCGTACCCGGGGGGGCGGCGGACACGGCAATGGTCCCCAACGACATGGGTTTTGACCGAAGCACTCTGGTTCAACCCGAGGCCATGGTGCCGCCCCTGTTGTGGTTCGTCGGCGAAGGGCCTGGTTCTCCGAACGGCAAACGCGTGGTGGCTGCAACGTGGACGCCCGAAGCAGACGCCACGGGCCACGAGTCGGTGCGGCCCATTGGCTGGCCGGGTATTGGCAGCAAGGCCATCACTCCTGACACCAAAGTGTGAATTCGTCAGTTGACAGGCGCCGCGACCCATGAAACCGATCGCGGCTTAACAAACTAAAAGGAGACTGTTATGCTTTTGCTCGGACGTTCAATTGGAAAGACATTACTTGCTGCAATCGTGCTGGCATCATCTGCCAGCTCCTGGGCTCAATATCCAACAAAGCCGATCACGCTGGTCTCGCCGTATGTGGGAGGCGTGCCTGACGCGCTGCCACGGCTGATTGCAGAACAGCTCAGCAAAGAGCTCGGGCAACCGGTGCTTGTCGAGCCCAAGCCTGGAGCCAATGGGATCATTGCGGCCAATGATGTCATCGGCGCGAAGCCTGATGGTTATCGACTGCTGTTCGCAGGAAATGGTGCCCTCACGGTCGCCCCCGCGATGATGACGAAGGTTCCCTATGACGCGGTGAAAGACCTCACGCCATTGGCTGCGCCAATGCAGTTATTCCTGTACTACTACCTGAGCAAATCCGTGCCTGCAAAGACGTTTGCAGAATTCGTCGAGTTGGCCCGCAAGAACCCCGGCAAATATTTCTACGCGGCGATGTCGGGAACAAGCTATCTGGGCCAAGCCTATATGTTCAACTCATTGAACATCAAAGTTGAGCCGGTTCAGTACAAGGGGGAAGCGCCGGGTGTTCTGGATCTGGTCAGTGGTCGAGTTGATATTCTCATAGGAACGCCGTCCGTCTATGAATATGTGAAATCCGGACAGATCCTCGCCGTCGCAAACATTCGCAGCGAACGCAGCCCAATGCCGGGATTGTCCGAAGTGCCCACCCTGAAAGAGCTGGGGTTTTCGAGTGTCGATAAGTTTCCGGCTCCCTGGTTCTCGATTTTTGGGCCAGCCAAGTTGCCAGAACCGATTGCGAAGAAGTTAGCAGACGCGATTCGAAAGGTCATGAACAATCCCGCCAACAAAAAGACCTTCGAAGATATGCAGATCACATACAAGGATATGCCTCAGAACGAGCTGGCCAACACATTTCGTGATGATCGTGACTTCTATATCAAGGCAGTCAACGATGCAGGCATTCCGAAGCAATAGCCGGAACTGATTGTCAAATCGAATGTACAGACTTGACGGAAAAGTGGCCTTCGTCACGGGGGCCGCTGGCGGAATCGGTCGAAGCATATGCGAGCGCTTCCTGGCAGAAGGTGCACGTGTGATTGCAGCCGATATCGACGTGACACTTGCTGCCAATGCCGTCGCAGGTGCGCCGCCAGGACAAGCCTTTGCCCTGGGATGCGATGTCACAAAGGGCCTTGATGTCCGGGTTGCCGTCGAACGTGCGATGGAAGCTTTCGGCAAGATCAATGTTCTGTGCAACCTTGCAGGTGGTTCCACACCGGACGACGCGAGGGTGACAGATGCGCCCGAGGAAGAGTTCTGGCGTGCGATCAAGCTGGATCTGTTTGGAACATTCCTCTGTTGCAAACACGCACTGCCGGAAATGATCAAGGCGGGCGGCGGCTCCGTGATCAACATGACGTCGATAGTGGCGCTCATCGCATTGCCCGGTCGTGACTGCTACACCGCGGCCAAAGGTGGGGTGTCAGCTCTCACGCGCTCTATGGCGGCCGAATATGCCGAATATGCGATACGGGTCAACGCCATCGCTGCAGGTGTGACCCTCACTCCAAGGGTGGCGGCCAGGATGGCCGATGGTTGGGGATCTAGCCAGCTGGCAGATCGCCACCTACTTGGCTTTGTCGAGCCGGAGGATGTGGCGCAAATGGCGGTTTATCTTGCGTCGGATGAATCCCGTCGGGTCACTGCGCAAATCCTGTCTGTCGACAGCGGCGCGGCCTCGGTCATGAATTGAGTCCGGATTTTCGTGCAGATCGACTGAGAGGTTTCGACAGCTAGCAGTCCACGTGTGTCAGCATTTTTGGCTGTCAGGATGAACCTGGTTTGCAGGGCGACCTTTTTGATTCTCAAATGAAGGAAAAGCAAATGGCGATGGTGGGAAATGATCCGGTCTGGTTTATCACCGGTTGTTCTACCGGCTTCGGCCGTGAATTGGCCGAACTCATTCTGGCCAGGGGAGGGCGGGCGGTTGTCACAGCGCGCGATCCAGCCACGCTACAGGATCTGATCGCAGCACACGGCGATCGCACTCTGGCTTTGCGACTGGACGTCACGAAGCCCGACCAGATTGCGGTTGCCGTGCGCGATGCGGAACACAGGTTTGGCAGAATCGATGTGCTGGTCAATAACGCCGGCTACGGTTACCTTACGGCTTTCGAAGAGGGTGACGACACCGAGTACCGAAAGTTGTTTGAAACGAACCTGTTCGGCTTGATTGCCATGACGCAGGCTGTCTTGCCCGGGATGCGCAAGCGAAGGCAGGGGCATATTCTGAATATGTCCTCGATATTCGGATTCGTCGGGATTGCCAGTGCTTCGTTCTACGCAGCCACGAAATTCGCAATCGAGGGCATTTCCGAATCGGCAGCAGGGGAGCTGAACCCTCTGGGGATTGCTGTCACCATTGTTGCTCCTACCAGTTTCCGCACCGATTTTGCCGGGCACTCCCTGCACGCGGCCAAGGAATCAATCACCGATTACGCAGAAACCGCCGGAGCCCGAATTTCCCACGTGCGCAAAAATGATGGCAAGCAGGCCGGCGATCCGAAACGGGCGGCGGCGGCCATCATCGAGGCCGTACATGCGGCTGAGCCACCGCTGAGGCTGTTCCTCGGGAGCGACGCTGTCGAGCGCGCGCAAGCAAAAATTGCCACGGTGAGTGAAGAAATAAAAAAATGGGAATCCGTGTCACGAGGGGCCGATTTCCCCAAAGGCGAGTAGCTCACGCCGGCCCCACGGGCAGTTGGCACCGCGCCGCGGGGTCAACCGCACAGGTGACGGCATCCAATCCAGCCTCAAAGCACTTTGGAGGTGGCACTCGCTGGCGCATGCAATGCGCCGGCTCCCGTATTTTGACAATCCTGTTGTGTACTTCTTCCGCTCCCGCTGATCTCGTAAGGCGTCGTTTCCGCTTTCAGCAACTGATCATCCGCCCATGATGGAGAAGGGCGCGTTGCCATTTCAAGCACTAAAGAAACCGCACGATGTCTGACTGTTTATTCAAGGGTTTTCACTTACTAATGACGCAGACAAAACGTTATCTTATTGGTTGACACTACAGTCGAAAGAAATTACAATAAAGTCAGAAATATGGCGCGGGATGTGACCGATTCGGCTCTTAGTGGCTTGCCGAGAAGTCACTCTCCTGACATGCATCAGGCGGTGTCGATGGGCCGACAAAGATTCACGCTTTGCACACACAACGAGACAAGCATACAAATGAGCGATTCAATTCCTTACTACTGCAAGTCGCTGGACTGGGATCAACTGATCGAGGACTATCCTCCGCCGCCGCTGTATGCGAGCAAGGTGGGAGTCCTGTCCGCTGACGCGCTTTACGCTCTGCAGAACAAGCGGTTTCTTGCTCGGGTGAAGGAGGGCTGGGATGTGCCCTTTTATCGTGAGCGTTGGAGCCGCGCCGGGCTCCAGCCTGGTGACATCAAAAGCCTAGCCGATATCCAGAAGATCCCGACTTTCAACAGCGATGACTTGAAAGCTGCGATTGAAGCAGCGCCTCCCTTCGGGAGTCATCACCCTTTTGGCCTTGCCGGGTTCGGCAAGATGCCGCTCAAAATTCAGACCAGTGGCGGCACCACTGGCATGCCACGTGTCACATTGTTTGACCCCCTGGCGTGGGAAGTCCAGGGCATTCAGACAGCGCGCGGGTTTTACGCCCAAGGGGCCCGCCCTGGCGACATCATTCAGATACCGTATACGGCGTCCCTGTCAAACTCCGGCTGGTCCGCCAACACCGCCGTTTTCAACTGGCTGGGAGCGGTTCCCCTCACGACCGGCGCCGGCAACGTCACTTCCAGTGAGCGTCAACTGGAATATGCGAAGGCATGGGGAACGAACGGTTGGTATGCCCAAGGCGACTATCTCGGACGTCTGACCCACGTTGCGAAAGAGATGGGATTCGATCTGCGGCAACTGCCCACGAAGTACCTGTACACCTTCCTCGGCCCCGATACCGACGGAAGTCTGCGTCAAGGGCTTGAAGATGCTTGGGGCGCCCCTGTCTACGACAACTATGGGTCGCACGAGGCCGGACTGGTGGCGTGGGAGTGCACGCATCAGAACCACAAACACATCAATGAAGACACAAGCTACGTCGAGATCTGTGATGTCGACGGCAAGCTGCTTCCTGACGGCGAACCGGGTAGCACGGTCATTACCAGCCTGTACCGATCCGTGCCGCCGTTTATTCGCTACGACCAGCGCGATCGAATGACCACTTACCCACGGTCCCAATGCGCCTGCGGGATTTCGACGCGCAAGCTGTCGGCCCTGTTTGGGCGCATTGACGAGATGGTCAAGTTGCGCGGAACCAATATCTATCCCATGAGTTGCCAGGGTGCGGTGAAAAAAGATGCACGCACGACTGGTGAATTCCTTTGCGTGGTTCAGTACCTTGGCGAGGGACTTGGCAAGCGCGAGGAAATGATCGTCAGGGTCGAGCGTCGCTCCATCGACGTCGATGCGGAACTCCTTTCGGCAGATCTGGCGGCAGCGTTGAAAAAAGATCTGGGCGCGCGCGTTGCCGTCGAAGTGGTGGAGATGGGGGCACTGGACGAATTCACCAAGTCAAGCGACAAGCCCCGTCGGTTGCTTGATCTTCGCAAGAGGTAGACAGCGGGGACATTTTCATAACCAAATAATTGGAGACAAATATGTTGATAAAAAGTAAGTCCATCCTGTGGGCTGCATGTGCAGCTACATCAATAAACCTCCTCGGCACGATGCTTTCGCCAGCGCTTGCCCAGGAGAAAAAGACGAGCGATTCCATTGTGCTTGGCGTCATCGAAGATCGCTCTGGAACGGCCAGTTTTTTCTCGCAGGAGGCGGTGAAGGCTGTCAAGGTGTTCGTAGAGTCAATCAACAAGGGCGAGTTGGGATACGCTGGTCCTGTCGTGGGAAACACGCCCGGTATCCTCGGCAAGCCCGTGCAGGTGCTTTATGAGGATGACGAAAACAACCCCAACGTCACCATCGTGAAATCGAGGCGCCTTGTCGAGCGGGGTGCAAACGTCCTCCTCTTCCTCTCAGGTTCTGGTGCGACTGCCCAGGGACGGGTTGTCTGTAGCGAACAAAAAATCCTCTGCATTGCTCCGACCAATACAAATTCCCGCTTGGTGCAGGCGCCGAATGATGACTACATCTTTACGGTGGCTCCTCAGAATGAGTTGGGCGCAACTGCCTATATCAATGCATGGAAGAAACTCGGGTTCAAGAAGGTCGCCGTGATCTCCGATACTTCGGGAACGAGCCGGGCGGTTGCGGATTCCTACCGGAAGACGTGGGAGATAGCGGGTTTCACGACGGTAGCAGATGAACAGGTTGAGATTGGCTCTTCCGACGTTAACTCTCCTGTCCTGCGGATGAAGGAGCAAAAGCCCGACGTAGTGTTTGACGCCATTTCCTCCCCTACCGAGCAGGCAGCGCTCTACAAGAGCTTGGCTCGCTTCGGCGTGCCGGCTCAGCGCTGGGCCAATAGCGGCCTGTCGGTCACGCCGAAGATCTGGGAACTTGCCGGAGACACGGTCAATGGCACATTGGTCGTCGATCCCAGCGGCCCCAGTAACCCGAACACGGCACAGATCAAGAAGGTCTATACAGCGAGATATGGTGCTGACACCTTCATCTGGGTGCAAGCCGCTGTGTGGGATGGCTTGATGTTGATCAAAACTGCCGCCAATGCTGCGAAGTCGACCGACGGCACGAAACTTCGCGATGCCGTCGAGAGCGTCTCGAACTTTCCTTCAGCCTTGGGTCAGGCCGGTAACACGCTGAGCTTCGCCAAGGGCAAGCACAACGGTGCGAGCGAGAAGATGCTCGTAGTCATCCAGTTCGCCAATCAGAAGCCTTCGGTGCTGTGGTCGGTTTACCAGCCATCGAAGTAGAGCCCGAAAATGATCTTCGGAATTGTTTGGTCCGGGCTTGGCGCGGGCGCTCTGTATGGCCTGGTGGCGCTTGGGTACTTCTTGTTCATTCGCGCGACGACGGCCGTCAACTTCTCGATTGGTGCCAGCGTCATGTTTGCGGGCATGTCCATGGCCCGGCTGGTTGGCGAGGGGTCAAGCCCGTGGCTGCTTGGCGCTGCGATTGCGCTTGCCTCGGCGGTAGTCCTGGTATGGATCGCTGAAGCAGCCATTCTTCGGCCCATCATGGCCCGAAGCAGCGACGACTTTGGCGCGGTGGTTGCGATCGTTGCGCTGATGTTCGTGATCGAGCAGTCGGCGGGCTTGGTTTTTGGAAAACGGCCCATCACATCGCGCATGCTGTTCGAAACTGTCTATACGGTAGGAGACAGCATCATCGAATCGCGGCTCGTCTGGTCGCTGGCCATTTCAGTATGCGTTTTCGCCGTCACTTCCGCGTGGCTCAAGCATGGGCGCTATGGCCGAATGCTCCGAGCTGTTGGGGACAACGAGCCGGCCGCCAAAGTGCTGGGCCTTCCGATCCGGCGTATCAAATTTGCGGCGGTACTGGCGACAGGGCTCGTCTGCGGAATCGCAGGTATCTTGCAGGTTTCCCAGGTACCACTGAATTTTCATTCCCATCTGAGCTTTGCGATCACGGGCTTCATCGCGTTTGTCATTGGAGGTAGTGCCAACGCGTGGGCGGGTCTGGTAGGCGGTTTGATACTAGGGCTGATCGAAGCGCTGTCCATGTGGTACCTGGGCGGTGGCGCGCGCGACTATGTGTTGTTGGCGCTGGTTCTGCTTATTTTCTCGGTCAGGCCCGAGGGAATCTTCACTGTTCGGGTGAGAACATGAACACGTCAAATCAGCTGACCGCTAACGGACGGCCTTCGGAATTTCGCCGGACATTGAACACAACGCTGCGTCTCGAGGCTGGTTCGGGGTTTGCCCTCATGGCCATGTTCGTACTTTTTGTGGGCAGCGCGGTTTATCGACAAGACCTTGCGATCCTGGTCATCATCTATGCGCTGTTGGCCTTGGGGATGTACGTGCCGCTCGCACTTGGAGGTCGACTTTCACTGGCTTACAACGCCTACTTCGCTATCGGTGCCTATTCTGTCGCCCTTATGGGCCAGCACGGACCTTCAGGTTTGTGGTTGGCTCCGATCATGGGCATAGCACTCTCCATGGTCACCGCTACCCTGCTTGGAATGGTCACTGCACGTCTTTCCGGCTTTCACCTGGCCGTGGCRACGATGATGTTTGGCGTGGCGGTTTTCACGTGGCTGGTACGTACCGTTAGCGTGACCGGTGGTCTTGAAGGAATTGGGAACATCCAAAGGCTGGTGTTGTTGGGGAAGGTGATGGGTCGGACGGAGCTGATCGTGGCTGGCTCGCTGCTGGTTTGGCTGATCGCTTGCGGGATCGCGCGCTTCAGGGCGTCGTTCGTCGGCATTGCACTACGCACGCAGCGCGAGTCGGCGCCTGCGGCATTGGCTTGCGGCGTCCCGGTTGCCGCCCTGCAGACGATCGGCCTGGCTCTTGGTGCAGGGATCGCGTCGCTCGCTGGCGTTTTTCTGGCGTTGATGAATCAATTTGTCTTGCCCGAATCCTTTGCTGTCAAAGTCGTTTTTCTGGTGCTGTTCATGCCAATTCTTGGCGGTATGTCTACGCCATGGGGGTCTGTTCTGGGCGCACTGATCGTCGTCGTGGTCACGCTTGGCTATGATTTCTTCGCAGGCCCTGGAGTGCTGACCTTTGGCGTGCTCGCGCTGGTAATCCTTCTGGTTGCTCCTAAAGGCGTTCTGGGTTTGATCGGTGGTCTTCTTGGGAAGTTTGGTTTGGGACGGACTTTCAGGCGGGGGCACGTATGAACGAGCTTCGATGCCAGGAGCTCTTCAAGTCCTACGGTGGAGTGAAAGTTCTGCAGGGCGTGAATCTGCATGTGCGAAGTGGCGAAATACTGGGCTTGGTGGGGGCAAATGGGGCCGGCAAATCCACTTTGATTGACATCGTCTCTGGCCAGCAATCGCAGGACTCCGGTGCAATCTATCTGGGGCAGGACCTGACGACGGGAGTCAATCCTGTTTACCGGTCACGCCAAGGGTTGGCGCGGACCTTCCAGCACCCTCAACTGGCCCGTGAGTTGACGCTCCGGGAAAACGTGATCACGGGTTGCACCGTGAAAAAACTGGGCGGGATGGGCCAGATTTTTGCGGAAGTCGTCAAGGGGATCTTCCATCCCTATGACGATTGCTTCACAGATGCTGAAGCAGTCTGCCGCAGGGTCGCGCTGAAGGACATTGATCGCATCGCATCCGATGTCACCTTTGGCGAATACCGGCTCGTGGAGATCGCGCGCGTTCTTATGCAGGAGCCAAAAGTTGTTCTTTTGGACGAACCGTTCTCCGGTGTTGGTGACAGCGGAATCGAGGGAATCATTGAAGCGCTCCAAGAGCTGCGTAGTTCAGGTTGTGCCGTTCTCCTGGTCGACCACAACATCGACCTGCTGGCACCGCTGGTCGATCGAATGGCTCTTCTGTCGCAAGGACAGATCGTTATCGATAGCGACGTCAAGACATGCCTCGACAGTCAGGTGTTCCGGCGAACATACATAGGAGTCCACTAGATGGCAGGGATGTCCGTATTGAAGGCAACCGGTTTAGCCGTGCGGTACGGCAATGTCGAAGCCGTGAGCCAAGCTAGCATCGTTGCAGAACCCGGAACGGTCACGGCGATCGTTGGCCCCAATGGTGCGGGCAAGAGCAGTCTGTTTCATGCACTTGTTGGCGGGATTAAGCAGGCGTCAGGCGAAGTAGTGCTTGCGGGCCAGTCGCTTAGTGGCCTTGATCCCACTGCGCGGGCGAAGGCTGGACTTGTACTCGTTCCCCAGGGGCGGCAAGTGTTTCCTCGTCTAACGGTGGAGGAGAACCTGCAGGTCATGAAGGACGCGCTCTCGCTGGGATCGGATAAGGTGGCAGGTGCCTTGCAGCGCTTTCCCATCCTCCACGAACGAAGGAATGTTTCCGCTGGGAAGCTGAGCGGTGGAGAGCAGCAAATGCTTGCGTTGGCCAGGGCACTGATGACAAGCCCCAAGACCCTGTTGCTCGACGAGCCGATGCTTGGTCTCGCACCAGTGATCGTGGAGCAGGTGGTCCAGGTCATCAAGCAACTAGCTGAAGATGGCATCGCGGTCATCATTGCCGAGCCCTCGATTCGCTTGATTGGGCGTCAGGTTGACCGCGGATACGTTCTCATCCGAGGCACCATGTCCGACGAGGTGCATGGCCTGGGCGCCCTCGAAGCGGAATATCTGCGCCTCTTGGGAATGTCCGACCCAAGTAACGATGCTCATGAAACAACCTCCAAGGTGCTATGACTTCGACCGGCATCCTGTGTGGGAAATTTTTCTTCTTCACTGAAAACTAATGGCTACTCACTATTTCAGGATGTCTGACGGGACCAGGATCGCAGCCGACATAGGCGGGGCGCGCCTGAACCCTTCGGTCATCCTCCTGCATGGCGGAGGACAAACTCGACATTCTTGGCGAGGCACGATGGTTGAATTGGTAAAGCGCGGATTTCATGTGATCAGCCTCGACGCAAGAGGGCATGGCGAAAGCGATTGGTCGGTCGCAGGGAACTACAGCCTTAGCGTTCTGTCCGGGGATCTGCAGGAGGTCATGGGGACGCTTTCGACGAAGCCCGCGTTGATTGGCGCCTCGATGGGTGGGATGACCGCCATTCACGCGATCGGGCAGGCGCCCAATGTCGCCAGCGCGCTTGTCCTGGTGGATGTCGTACCGAGCATAGAAAGATCTGGGGCGAAGAAGATCCTGGACTTCCTTCATCGTCACGAGTCAGGATTCGATTCGCTGCACGAAGCAGCCGATGCGGTCTCTGACTACAACCCTACCCGTCCGCGCCCTAGAGATCACAGAGGCCTCATGAAGAACCTCAGACGGCACACCGACGGGCGGTTTTACTGGCATTGGGATCCCGATTTCTTCAGGAGATCCGATCTGGTGCAACCTCACCGGTTGACCTCGGATCTGCATCGACTGTGCCAGCGTATCAAAGTACCCGCACTACTGGTACGGGGAACCCACAGCGAGGTCGTTACCGACGAGGGCGTGCAAGTGCTACGCGAATACTTGCCGCAACTGGAGGTATTCGAGGTCAAGGGGGCGGGCCACATGATTCCCGGGGACCGCAACGAAATATTCAATGTCGGGACTCTCGACTTCCTCAACAAGCATTTTTCACGGGGCGCAAGAGTAGCTGAGTAGAGCTCCATGGTGCGATAAGTCGCCCCCGGGCAATCGCTGGTTCGATACGCTCAAAAAACTGACAACAAAGTCCAGTAAATAAACCAATGAGTCAATATATTAAATGAAAGGAAATCATGATTAAAGGCATCTACGGAATCAACATCGCCGTACGCGATCTTGAAAAGGCTACGCTGAATTACGAGATGGCGTTCGGCGTCAAGAGTCAGCCAGTCGGTGAGGAGGGCTTTGCGTTTCCTGGTTTGCTGGGCTCGGCGTTCAATCTCAATGGGTTTCACTTGAATCTGATCGCTTCCAAAGACGAGAACACCTCCGTTGCAAAATTCCTCGACCAGAAGGGTGAGGGAGTTTTCCTGCTATCTGTCGAGGTCGATGAATTCGACTCCGACGTCGAGAGGTTTCGGGCGAAAGGTTTCAACCCGCTGCTAAAGTCATCGGCCAAAGGTGCTTTTGGGGCAGTGAATTTCCTTCACCCCAAGCAGCTGCACGGCGTTCAGGTTGAGATATATGAGCCAAGCGCTTGAGCCACCGATGCGAATAGTCGGATCCGAAGCAGAACTGAACGGGCGACTAGTGCACCTGGTCGAATTCAAGTGGCTGATGATCGGAATGGGATGGCGGGTAGATATTTCACGCTTCGAACGTGATCCCTCCTATGCAAGCGTCTGCATCGAACGTGGACTGCGTGCGGTACCTCCATCACTGCGCGAGCGTATGAGAAAACTGCTTCCATTTCTGGGGTCCCCAACGCCTGGCGTGATTTCCTGGCATTGCAGAGAAGCAGTAGCAGGACGAAAGAAATGACCGCCCTAGCCCTCGTCTCGCTCGCCGATCTGCGTAAACGTGTCGGTTCCGAACTCGGAATTTCCCCGTGGCATTCGATTGAGCAGAGTCGGATCAACGCGTTCGCCGACGTCACCGAAGACTGGCAATTCATACACGTAGATGCGGACCGCGCCCGAAGTGAAGGCGGATTCGGAGGGACGATTGCGCACGGATTTCTCAGTCTTTCGCTGCTCAGCATGCTCGCTGGTGAAGCCGTACCTCCGGTCGAGGGCGTTCTGATGTCAGTGAATTATGGCTTCGACAGAGTTCGATTTCTGTCACCGATCTCCAGTGGATCTAGATTGCGCGGGCGGTTCATTTTGCAGGAGCTTGCTGAGCAAGACGAAGGGCGCATTCGGATCGTATACCGAGTGACCGTCGAAGTTGAAGGGGACGATCGACCGGCATTGATCGCTGATTGGATCGTTTTATGCCAATTTAAGTAAACAACCTAAAGGAAAAGAAATGAGCATTCGTTTTGATGATCGCATCGCTATCGTGACGGGCGCTGGATCTGGACTTGGTCGAGCACACGCTATGGGCCTGGCCGCTCGTGGCGCCATGGTCGTTGTAAACGACCTCTCACTGGAGGCTGCCGGAAAAGTCGCGGACGAGATCCGCAGTGCGGGAGGCCAGGCGCTTCCTCTTGCTGCCAGTGTCAGTGATTTCGAGCAGGTTCAAGAGATGGTCAACAAGACCGTTTCGATGTGGGGCCGTGTCGATGTGCTGGTCAACAATGCCGGCATTCTTCGGGACAAGACTTTCGCCAAAGGCAGCTTGGCAGACTTCAAATTGATTCTGGACGTTCATCTGATGGGTTCCGTTAACTGCTCGAAAGCGGTTTGGGAAATCATGCGTGAACAACGTTATGGACGGATTGTGATGACCACTTCTGCGTCTGGTATCTATGGAAACTTCGGCCAATCCAACTATGGCGCTGCGAAGTCAGGCGTAGTGGGGTTGATGAATGTCCTGGCGATGGAGGGTGCAAAGAACGGGATCAAGGTCAACTCCTTGGCCCCAAGCGCTGCGACGCCGATGACCGAAGGAATTCTCTCCAAAGATGACCTGACCTGGCTCGCTCCCGAAACTGTTACCCCTGGATTGTTGTTTCTTGTCAGTGAGGAGGCGCCGACCGGCGTCATCCTTGGCGCGGGGGCCGGGTGCTTTGCAGTGGCCCAAATGATCGAAAGCGAGGGAGTCGTGCTTTCCGGTGATCAACTGAGTCCGGAAGGCATTGCGGAACGCTTCGACGAAATCGCGGATATGAATGGTTCCAGGCGCATAGCCGATGCGATCGAACAAAGTGTCCGGTATGTGCGCAAGGCCGTTGCTGCGCGGCAAAACTCAATGGAGACAACATGAAGCAGAAATCATTGAAGTGCGGCTTTTTTTGCGCATTGGTCGCAGCTTCGTTCGGACTCGTCGCAACTTCAGCCCTAGCTGCGGATGAGTACCCGAACAAGCCCGTCCGCATCATCGTGCCAGCCGCTACTGGAGGCGGACTCGACCTGACGACGCGGCTGATTGCCATCAAAATGGCGGAAAAACTTGGGCAGCCGGTGGTCGTGGATAACCGGCCGGGCGACGGAACCATGATAGGCACTCGCGTCGCGAAAGACGCGCCCGCCGACGGCTACACGGTGTTGGCTCAGGCCCCAAGCTTTTCGCTTGCGCCTTACATAAGGCTCAATCCCGGCTTCGATCCGGTGAAGGACTTCACAGGCTTGGGCAACATGCTCACCTTGCCGGTTGTTCTGTTGGTTGGCGCCGATCAACCAGATAAGAGCGTCAAGGACCTTGTGACGCGTGCCAAGACATCCAAGCTGAACTATTCAACTGGCGGGCCGGGTACGCCGCAAGAGATTGCCGCGGCGCAATTTCTTCAGGCAGCAGGCATCAAAGACGCGACGGAGATCAAATACAAGGGATCTGGACCCGCCCAACCGGATATTGCGGCGGGTCGCGTTGATTTCGGCTTTGATGCGTATGTGGGAACGAAAGGATTTATCGACGGCGCCAGGATGAGACCTCTGGCAGTGACTTCGGCCAACCGATTGGTCCCATTGCCGAACGTTCCGACCTTCATGGAGTTGGGCTACAACTTCACCCACAACATGTGGCTCGGCTTGGTTGTGCGCACCGGTACTCCTAAGGCCGCCATACAGCGTCTTTCCGCTGCATTGAAGTATGCACAGGAGAGCAAGGACCTGAGCGAGCGCTTTCGTGCAGAAGGATCTGATCCGACCTATACCAGCCCCGAGGCATGGACTGAATACCTTCGGAAGGAATATGTGGACATGGGAAAGCTGGCGTCTGAGCTGAAGTACGAGAAACAGTAGGCTTTTGAAGCTACCGCTTTCTCCTGCCCCCAGTCCTCTCCGTGTCGCCACCACGTAGTTGAATGCTGTAGTCGTCAAGGACGGCCAGCAACCCTGCTTTTTACCGTTAGCGCGTGCGAGCCTCAGGAGTCACGCGGCGCGAAATACAAACAAGGATGCTCATGAACGCTTTGAAGGGAAAAGTCGCGCTGGTAACCGGCGCTGGAGCGGGCATAGGCGAGGCAATTGCACTTGCCTATGCGTGCGAGGGTGCCCGTCTGGCGGTGATTGACATCAATGGTGAATGGGCTATCCGAACAGCCAATAAGGTAGCTGCCAAGGGAACGTCCGTTATTGCCATTCAGTCTGATTGCGGAGACTTGGCAAACATTGGCGCCATGGTGGCGCGCTCGGTCAAGGAGTTCGGCCGAATCGACATCGTTGTGAACAACGCCGGAGTCACGCGTCCCGCATACATCATGGATCTCGTGGAGGACGATTGGGATCACACCTTCCGGATCAATGCCAAGGGCGTGTTCTTCTGCATTCAGGCCGCTGCGCGAGAAATGATCAGGCAGGGACATGGTGGGCGAATCATCAACATCGCATCGACCGGCGGTAGAGGCGCTCCCGGGACTTCCAATGCGGTTTATGCCGCGAGCAAAGGCGCCGTTATCGCCCTGACCAAAACAGCAGCGCAGCAGCTGGGGCGCCATGACATCAATGTCAATTCAATCTGCCCGGGCGCAACACTTACAGAGCTCGCGTTGAGCGTCCTCGAATCAAGGGCTCAGGAACGCCGTATGACCAAGGAAGAAATCGTGTTGGATGCACAAAAAATGATACCCATTGGCCGCGCCAACACGCCTGAGGATATAGCGGCGATGGCAGTATTTCTAGCCTCTAGTGGCGCTAGAAACATTACCGGCCAATGCTACAACGTCGACGGTGGGTTGGTCACAAGCTGAATCCAGACGTAGCTTCCACAAGAACTGACTTATCTAACCACTCACTTTTAATTATTCTGGAGCATCAAATGCCTAACTTATTTGAACCCATGAAACTAGGATTAGTCGAAATCTCGAATCGGATCTTGATGGCGCCCCTGACGCGGGCACGTTGCACCGCCGATCACGTGCCCACGCCCATGATGATCGAGTACTACCGGCAGCGCGCAGGAGCTGGCCTTGTGATTTCGGAGGCAACGGGAATTTCGCTTGAGGGACTTGGCTGGCCTAATGCCCCTGGGATATGGAACCAGGAACAAATTGACGCCTGGAGGCTGATCACATCTGTGGTGCATGAACAAGAGGGGAAGATATTCTGCCAACTTTGGCATATGGGGCGAATGGTCCATCCGAGTCTTCCGGGCCGTGGCCAGCCCGTATCGTCATCGGCGACATCTTTTCCGGGGCTTATTCGAACCTATGAAGGAAAGTTGCCTTCCGCCGAAGCCCGCGAGCTTTCGCATGCGGACATTAAAAGGATCTGCAATGACTATCATGTCGCAGCTTCGAATGCGATCGAGGCCGGATTCGATGGCGTGGAGATTCATGCTGCCAACGGTTACCTCATCGATCAGTTCTTGCGTGACAGCGTAAATTTCAGGACTGACGAATACGGCGGAACAGTGGAAAACCGAATTCGTTTCTTGTGTGAGGTAGTGGCTTCGGTCGTGAATTCGGTAGGCGCTCAGCGGACTGCGGTACGGCTCTCACCAAACGAAGAACGTCAAGGTGTGAACGACAGCAACCCGCAGCCGTTGTTTGAGGCTGCGGCTAGAGCGCTCTCGGAACTAGGGATCGCGTTCCTTGAGGTGCGTGAACCTGGATTTTCTGGCACCAACGGAAAAGCAGAAAGGCCTCCGATTGCCCCTTACATGCGCAAGGCGTTCAACGGCAAATTTGTGCTGAACTCTGACTTCGATGGCTTCAAGGCCCAAGCTGCTCTGGATGCCGGGCTGGCCGACGCGATCTCATTTGGCCGCCCGTTTATCTCGAATCCAGATCTCCCCAAACGGATTGCCGCAAATTTGCCGCTTGCGCCAGACAACATGGCTACCTGGTATGTCGGCGGGACACCAGGATACACCGACTATCCGACTGCTTCCTGAGTTTTGCGGTAGCGCCGGCGCCGCACTGTTGATCGGTGCGGTCGCCACAATGTCTTCGGCTTATTGACATTTAAGTCAATTTTGTTTACAACTACGGCCACAAGCGATCCAGTTTTAGTAACAAGATTAACGAAAAGTCGTCGTGAACAAAAAAACCAAAGGAAGAATCCGGGTCAACGAGAACAAAGAACTTCAGCGGCGGACTGTGCTCATTGCGGCAGCCAATCTTTTCAGTGAAAAGGGGTATGCCGGCACGAGCTTGGCCGACCTGGCTGGTGCGCTGGAAATAAGCCGCCCGGCGCTCTACTACTACTTTGTCAACAAGGAAGAGATCCTGACTTCGATGGTTGAGGAGGTGACGCTGGCCATCAAGGAGATGGGAGAGAGCATGGCGGATGACAAGCGTGATCCGGCGGAGACGCTCTACGAAATGGTAAAGAACAACGCCCGTTTCGTTCTGAACAACGCCGTCCTCTTCAAGGTAATCGATCGTTCAGAAAATTTCTTTCCTGAAAAAACGCGGCTTGTGAATGCTCAGGGCAGGCGGGCAATTTTCGACAAGTTCAAGGCTGTCATAGAGCGCGGCATCAAAAGTGGACATTTCAAGAAAATGAATCCATCCATTGGCGCGTTTGCAGTTCTTGGAATCTACAACTGGTCCGCATGGTGGTATCAGCCAGGCGGTGCCTTGAATGATGAAGAAGTCGCAGCCCAAATTGCAGCCATGGCGCTGGCATCGGTACGCCAGGACGGCAAAGGTTCTTCAAAGCTGGATGAACTGCGCCCCGCATTGGCGTCAGTCCAGGATGCCCTTGATCAACTGACCCGGATTGTCGCGCCGACCAAAGGCAAGTAGAAACCGCCGGCCGACCAACGTGTAGACGGCTACTACGGGCGTCCAAGACAGGTCCGTGCGCGAGATGGTCGAAACGCACCGACCTAACTGACGACTCACTTGCTGAGCGCCATACCCATTGCTTCGTCAATTTGATCTCGACGTGGAAAAGTACGTCCATAAGGTTGACTTGGAAGTCAAAATAAATTACACTAACGTCAGTTTCGAGGCGTTTTGCAAAGACCCTGACCCGACGCTGCTTGAAATGCCAACAAGTTATTTCTAAATCGTTGTGTGAGCAGTGACTAGTGCGGCACTCCAGCGAATCCACTCCAAAGGAAAAAATGTCATGACCGATGCCGTAATTGTGTCCACAGCCCGCACGCCAATTGGTAAAGCGTTTCGAGGCGCGTTCAATGACACCAAGTCGCCGACCTTGATGGCGCATGCTATCCAGCATGCGGTACTACGCGCCGGGATTGAGCCAGATCGCATCGAGGACGCCGTTATCGGAACGGTGCTTGGTGCGGGCACCTCAGGTTGGAACATTGCTCGCCAGGCTGTATTCGCGTCGGGGCTGCCAGTTGCGGTCAGCGCCCAAACCATTGACCGTCAGTGCGCATCCGGTCTCATGGCAATTGCAACCGCCGCAAAGCAGGTCATCTTTGACGGCATGGAAGTCGTTATTGCAGGCGGGCAGGAGAACATCTCGGCGGTCCAGAATCGCTACTACGAGTGGGCGAACGCGGAGCAGGATCCAAACGTTATTCGCGCCCAACCGAACTCCTACATGCCGATGCTGGACACGGCCGAGTTCGTTGCGCGCAAGTACAGCATCTCCCGTGAGCAGCAGGATGAATATTCATTTCAGTCCCAGCAACGGACCGCCAGGGCGCAGGCTGAAGGCCGCTTTAACGACGAAATCGTTCCGATCACCACCACGATGTTGACGAAGGATAAGCAAACCGGAGAAGTGCTTCGCACGGAAGTTACCCTGAACAAGGATGAAGGCAACCGCCCTAGTACAACGCTGGAATCCCTGGCGGGCCTTAAGCCTGTCATCGAGGGCGGCGTCATCACGGCAGGCAATGCCAGCCAACTGTCGGACGGTGCCAGCGCGTGCGTGGTTATGAGCGACAAGCTGGCACAACAGCGCGGCCTCACACCGCTGGGTATCTACCGCGGAATGGCGGTGGCCGGAAATGCGCCCGAGGAAATGGGAATTGGCCCGATTTATGCCATTCCCAAGCTTCTCAAACTGCACGGCCTGAAGGTTCAGGACATCGGTCTGTGGGAACTCAACGAGGCATTCGCCTGCCAGGCGCTGTATTGCCGAGACAAGCTGGGTATTGACCCGGCGACGTACAACGTCAACGGCGGCAGCGTATCCATTGGCCATCCTTACGGAATGACAGGCGCTCGCCTGGCCGGCCACGCGATGATCGAGGGCAAGCGCCGCGGCGCACGTTATGCGGTGGTGACCATGTGTATTGGCGGCGGCATGGGTGCCGCTGCACTATTTGAAATCGCCTGACGAGTGCTGGAGACAACATGCGCACCGCAAAACAATTATTTGATCTCGCCGGAAAAACAGCACTGGTGACCGGCGGCTCCCGGGGGCTTGGACTCCAAATCGCAGAAGCTTTGGGCGAGCAGGGAGCGAACCTCGTACTTTCCTCTCGCAAGCAGTCGGACCTGGAGCAATCTGTGACGTGCCTGAAAGACCGCGGCATACAGGTAAGTGCCATCTCCGCCGACCTGTCGCACGAAGCCGCTATCGAGCCACTTGTCGCGGAGACCTTAAATCGCCTCGGGCACATCGACATCTTGATCAACAATGCTGGCGCCACGTGGGGCGCACCCGCTGAAGATCATCCCATCGCGGCATGGGACAAGGTCATGGACCTGAATATCCGCAGCATCTTCTTGCTCTCACAGGCAGTGGGAAAACTTTCGATGATCCCGCGTAAGTACGGGAGAATTGTAAATGTCGCCTCCATTGCCGGGCTGGCCGGCAACGCACCGGATGCGATGCAGACGATCTCGTACAACACTTCCAAAGGTGCACTTGTGAACTTCACACGGACACTGGCCGGAGAGTGGGGCCGATATGGCATCACCGTGAATGCCCTGGCTCCCGGTTTCTTTCCATCGAAAATGACCAAAGGCTTTCTCGAAAGCGCCGACGAAGGCACCCTGGTCAATCGAATCCCGCTGCAGCGTATCGGTGATGATGAGGATCTTAAAGGCGCGGCCCTCCTGTTCTCCTCGGATGCGGGCAAGCACATCACAGGGCAGATTTTGGCCGTGGATGGTGGCGTT
Organism: Polaromonas sp. P4_F9; assembly: GCF_056401235.1. Taxonomy (NCBI): domain Bacteria; kingdom Pseudomonadati; phylum Pseudomonadota; class Betaproteobacteria; order Burkholderiales; family Comamonadaceae; genus Polaromonas; species Polaromonas sp. P4_F9. The sequence goes on from NZ_JBFUJT010000037.1 coordinate 25,234, forward strand.
TCTGCCATTCTCTGACGACGCATCCTCTCCATTTGCACAGAGAACCCCGGACGCAGGTTTGATGAGGACTTCATTCGAAGTCGCCTGATCATTGCCAAATCGTTTATTTCACTATTCATCTCAACCGCCTAACGACTTGAAGAAAATGCAATCGAAAATAGTTTCCCGTCGCGATCTGGACTTCATGTTGCATGAGTGGCTGGACGTGGAATCGCTGACGAAGCGAGAACGTTTTTCGGATCACTCGCGTGAGACCTTCAGTGCTGCTCTGGATACTTGTGAGCGGATAGCAACCGAGCTGTTTGCGCCACACAACAAGAAAAATGACCAGAACGAGCCCATCTTTGACGGTGAAAAGGTGAGGATGATTCCCGACGTCAAGGCTGCCTTGGCGATCTTCTGCGAAGCTGGCTTGATGGCTGCAGGACAGGATTATGAGATGGGGGGCTCGCAACTTCCTTGCGTCGTCGAAAAGGCCGGGTTCATTTACTTCAGTGGCGCCAACGCCGGCACTACCTCCTATGCTTTCCTGACCATCGGCAACGCCAACACACTTCTCAAGTGCGGCACACCGCAACAGGTTAACACCTTCGTTCGGCCGATGTTGGAGGGAAAATTCTTTGGGACGATGTGCTTGTCCGAGCCGCAGGCTGGTTCCAGCCTCTCAGACATCACGACGCGCGCTGAACCACAGCTAGATGGCAGTTATCGTTTGACGGGCAACAAAATGTGGATTTCTGCCGGCGATCACGAACTGTCGGAAAACATCATCCATCTGGTGCTTGCAAAGGTGCCAGGACCCGACGGAAAGCTGATCCCTGGAGTCAAGGGAATCTCGATGTTTATCGTTCCGAAGACGATGGTCAATGCTGACGGTTCTCTGGGGGAACGCAATGACGTGGTTCTGGCCGGCCTGAATCACAAGATGGGATACCGCGGAACGACCAATTGTCTCCTCAATTTTGGTGAAGGCAGATTCAAGCCTGGGGGCAAGGCTGGAGCGATAGGCTATCTGGTTGGCGAGGTCAACAAAGGCTTGGGCAACATGTTTCACATGATGAACGAAGCAAGGATCGGTGTTGGCCTTGGTGCGGCCATGCTTGGATACACCGGATACCTGCACGCGCTCGACTACGCCCGCAGTCGCCTCCAGGGACGCCAGCCTCTCAACAAGGACCCGGCGAAACCGCAGCGGCCAATCATCGAGCACACCGACGTCAAGCGAATGTTGCTGGCCCAGAAGTCGTATGTGGAAGGAGGCTTGGCACTCGGCTTGTACTGTTCAAAACTGGTCGATGAAGAAAGAACGGCAGTGTCTCAGCACGACCGCGAGCATTCGACGCTGTTACTCGACATCTTGACGCCGATTGCCAAATCATGGCCATCGCAGTGGTGCCTGGAAGCGAACAGCCTGGCAATTCAGGTGCATGGCGGCTATGGCTATACACGTGAGTTCAACGTTGAGCAGTTCTATCGGGACAACCGCTTGAACCCGATTCATGAAGGTACTCATGGAATCCAGGGAATCGACCTGCTGGGGCGCAAAGTTACCATGCGGGATGGTGCTGCGTTCAAGGCGCTTGGTATTGAAGTGCGAAAGTGCATTGACAGGTCAATTCAGGTCGCGGCGCTTTCCAGCTACGCCACTGCGCTGAGTGATGTCTTAAAAGCTATCGAAGATGTCACGGCGAGCTTGCATGCTGCGGGCGACCTGGACAAGACACTTGCCAATGCAACGCTATATCTGGAGGCGTTCGGGCATATCGTGTTGGCTTGGATCTGGCTTGAGCAAGCTCTTGCAGCAGTAGGGAAGCTTGGTGATGACGCGGATTTTTACTCTGGGAAGCTTCAGGCCTGCAAATATTTCTTCAAGTGGGAGCTTCCGAAAGTGCGTCAGCAAATGGAACTACTGGAGATGATAGATACGACCGGTCTCGACATGCGGGACGAATGGTTCTGATGACCGGATTTTCGATGTTGGCCTGATGACTCGTTTTGATTGCTCGGCAGCTATATAGCCTGCAAGGTTTTCTAGTCGGTAAAGATAATGCTGCAGAAAGTCATTTTCGGCGTGCATGTCAGATAGCCTCTGTTACACGCTACAAAGATCGAAACGGGTATCGGCACCGAAATTGAACGAACCCATCGCTTGCCGCCGAGTCGCAGGTCCCCTCTATCCCGTGTGGTGTGCAGAGCGCACGTATGCATGGTTTCTCACATGAAAAGTGGGAATCGCTCAAGGACCTGCTGCGCCGCATCCTCGTCACCGCCCAGCAGTTCGATCACCTCATCCCACGTCAGGCAGATAAAGAACAACTCCGAATCCATCGAAGTTTGCGCAGCGATGCGACGCGCCCGCCGTCCAACAAGCACGAGAAGATCCCATTTTTTGCGATCCTTCACGAGGCCGACGATATTACTAAAGTTGCACCGACCGCCTTGGTGCAACTCACTGAACTTGATTTCAAGTTCCCCTGAGCGGTGTCGTAGGTCGCAGGAAGCGTTGTATTTCAGGCGACGGAACCCGCCCATGAGCTGCGTGACCAATAGCTCGGTACCGCGCCCCGTCATTTCGCCCTTGGGCTGTACGACGATTTCGTCGAGGTCCGTGAGTTGGGGGGGGCAGCCGGTGAGGGGCCTCGCCGTCCCGATAACAAACAGGCGCCAGGGGTGACCCACTCCCGCGATCGACCAGGCTGCTCAACGGTTATGCCTTTGCGCATCGCTTAGGGCGCGTTGGCGTCAATCCGTAGATCGGAAAAAAAGGCACCTACTTACGAGAATAAGGTGTTTTGGTAAGTTGACTATCGCTTCCCCAGGTCTGTTGTTTCATCGCCATGTAACGCTTCTGCCTCCGGGACCGTGGACCTTAATCAGCATTGCCATAGATCACTGGAGGCTGGCGCGTCCGTTTACCACTCGCCGACAACGGCGGTTGCGTTGCGCGAGTTCATGAGCGGCGGTACTGCCTGGACGGAAATGTCGGGGCCCACGGTGCGGTTCTTCAAGTCGGAATTCGCACACAATGCCGCATCGAATGAGGGCATCACGCGCTGTACTTGTGTGCTTGAGCGTCTCGAAGGGGGCGCTGATGGACTCGCTTTCATCTCGTTTGAAAATCGCCTTGTTGGCATTGGGACCGAGCACGTAGTCATTCTTGAAGTCGACTGTGACCGCGCGGTCTACAACAGCGGTCGCGAGGCGGCAGCGCCTAGAGCATGAAGTCCTATTCGATGGTCGCGTTTACTCGTGGCCGCAGAAGGTGGACGGGGCCCGATTCGAGGAATTTACGCGTGATCTCCTAAGCCGCCGATCCGGCGTGGTCCACGTGCGTCAGACCCCGGTGACCAATGAGGGCGATGCCAATGCGGACCTCTTGTATCTTGGAGGTGCCGACATCAGGGACACACTCGATCGCCATGAGGCATCCGGCATTTTGATTGTTGCGCTGTCAGTGAGGCGATCGCTTGTGGAGCACCTTGCCATCTTGCGCAAGCGCAATATCTGGGCAAATTACTGGGGCGTGGCGAAATCGAGGAGCAACTCGACGCAAACCCAGACCTGGTCCGGAAGTATCCGGACATCGTCAGTTTCTCCATGTCATCAGGGATGTAGCGGGGCACATCTGACACCCGAACAAGCCCCATCGCCATAGTTTTTGGCAAACGTGTCAGATAGATCGATAGTTTGTCATGGCAAAGTATGATGGTCGGACTGGCGAAGGTCGCCAGTCAATCAACCTTGCTGCTGGTGGATAACGCCAGTCGCCGTTTGCCTATGCGTGGACTACTGCACTCCGAGGGCTATCGCCCGCTCTTCTCAGGTCACGAGACCTTCGCGCTGCGTCAGCTATGGCTGAAGAAGGCGGTTGACGCTGTTGGTCATGGCGTGCATTCGAGTCGGGCAGCCTCAGGTGGCGCAGGGCGTGGCCGTACCAAGAACGTCTTCAGCGAAGACTCCGCGATCGTCACTCTTGGCGTGGGCAAGAACATGGTGGGGTCGATCARGCATTGGGCGACAGCGTGCGATGTGCTTGCCGACGTCGATGGTCTTCCCGTGCCCACGGCGTTTGGCGGCCGCGTATTTGGCGACGGTGGCCTTGATCCGTACAGTGAACATCCTTCCACGCTTTGGTTAGTGCATTGGAAGCTCGCTGGCGGTTGGGCCGTGCAGCGCACGCATCGGAGCACGACTTGGTACTGGGTGTTCAACCACATCCATGAACAGAGTTTCAGCGCCAAAACCCTGCTCAAGTCCTTGGACGAATACGCTCGCGAACGTGGGGGGAAGCTGTCTGCAGCCACGCTCAAGCGGGACATTGAGGTCTGCATGCGCTGCTATGTGGATCGGTCAGAGACAAACTCGGTAGATGACTTTGCTGATTCCATGCTTGGGGAGTTGGGCCTGATCTCGGTGCAGTCCCGTGATGAGTACGCGTTGAGGCGAGGGCCCAAATCCACTCTGTCTGATGGCGCGTTTCTGTATGCATTGACGGAGTTCTGGCAGGCTTTCGCACCGGAACAGAGCACCCTGTCGTTTGAAACGATTGCGTATGAGATCGGCTCACCCGGCCGCGTGTTCAAGCTTGACGAAGATTCCGTGGCTGCGCGGCTGATCGCCCTTGATCCTCTAACAAAGGGAGCGTTTCAGTGGTCCGACTCCGCCGGCCTGCGCCAACTGATCAGGACGAAGCCCTTGAATCTGGACACGGCACTGGAGTTTGCATATGCCCACTAAGAAGACTCCGAACGTGCCGGCGCCAAAGAACGGATCGACAAAATCGCCCGCCGCAGCAGTTGCGCCTCGCTCCGCTGTGAAGCCCCAACCGCTCCTCGCAGACCACGTCAGCCTGAGTCGTCAATTTCAACGCGCTGTTCGTCTCGACACCGACTACGGGAGCGTCGAGGCATTGCGCGGATATATATGTCAAGGAACTGCCCGCAACGTTCTCGAAGCCACAGCTCGCCATGTGCTTCAAACACCTCAGCGTGCGTTCATCTGGACAGGCCCATTTGGAGGGGGTAAATCGTCGCTGGCGGTCGCTCTCTGCAGCCTGGTCGCTCCGAACAAGGCGGTGCGCCGCGCCGCGATGGACGTCCTCGAGCTGGGCGAGGCACTGCAGTCCGACATCGTGCGCGTATTTTCTGCGGCAAAGGACGGATGGCTGGTTTTGCCAGTCGTGGGACACCGTGGGAGCGTGGTGGATGCCGTTGCTTCGTGCCTGGACGAACGGGCTGGCACCAACGTTTTGCGCTCTACCAAGTCTGGAACACGGCAGCGCATCGCGCTTCTATTCAAGGCGCTTGCGGAACAGTCAGAGGCACGCGCGGGCAATGGTGTCCTTTTGGTCATAGACGAACTCGGTAAGTTCTTGGAAGCGGCATCGGGCGACGGAGACGACATCTATTTCTACCAGGAGCTTGCAGATCTCGCCGGTCGATGCAAAGGGCGTTTGGTCGTGGTTGGCATCCTGCACCAATCATTCGAGCAATATGCACATCGCCTGGGTTCCGAATTGCGCGATGAATGGCGCAAGGTTCAAGGTCGATATATCGACATTCCGCTCGTGGCGGCGTCCGACGAAGTGGTAGAGCTGACTGGTAGAGCCATTCATACAACAGCAACGCATCCTGAATCTCTCGCCATCGCAAGGCAGCTGGCTCAGTCGATTCGGCATCATCGGCCGGGCCTCGGCGCAGATTTCGCGGAACGGCTTGACCGTTGCTGGCCGCTGCACCCTGTCACTGCGGCGTTGCTAGGCCCTGTCTCAAAGCGCCGCTTTGGTCAAAACGAACGAAGCACATTTGGATTTCTCGCGTCTGTGGAGGCACGCAGCTTCCGGGAATTCCTGCAGACGGTGCACCTTGGCTCGGGGAAAACTTATACGCCGTCAGCCTACTGGGACTACCTTCGTACAAACCTGGAGCCCAGCATCCTCGCATCGACTGACAGCCATCGCTGGTCTCAGAGCGTGGAAGCGGTTGAGCGCACGGAGCATAAGAACCAAGGTGGCCCACAACACGTTCAACTGGTAAAGACGATCGCATTGATCGATCTCTTCAGGAATGGGTCCGGCCTCGTCGCAGACGAGGTGGTACTCGGTGCATGTGTGCGTGCAGACGACGGTACCGCATTGCCAGCCGACAAGCTGCAAGAACTGCTGCAGGATCTGCGGCGCTGGGCGCTCGTCACTTTCAAGCGTCACCAAGGATCGTGGGCGATCTCAGAGGGCAGCGACTTCGACCTGGACGCGGCACTCGCGGAAGCTCTTGGCACTATCGATGAACCGGACCTTTCTCAGCTGACCACGCTCGTGCAATTGCAGCCGGTGCTCGCGAAGCGCCACTATTGCGAGACGGGCACGTTGCGCTGGATGGTGCCTTTGATGACTCATGCCAACCAGTTTGTCGACGGCCTAGGACGGGCGGCCTCTGTGTGCGGAGAGCCGGGCACTTCGTTGGGTCGCAGTAGCGCGTTTGGATCGTTCCTGTTGGTTCTCCCAGCTCGCGGCCAGACGGTGCGCCAGGCTGGAAATCTTGTTCGCAAGCTGGAATGGCAGGTTGATGCGGAACGCCCGATCCTGGTAGGAATCCCACGCAACGGTGAAGCGATTCGCGAGCTTGGCCGCGAACTGATGGCCTACGACCGGATTCGGCGTTTGCGCTCGGAACTTGAGAACGACGCGGTGGCGCGAAGGGAACTTGAAGCACGAACCACCGATGTGCGAACCCGACTGGAGGAAGAGCTCCGGGACGCCTTGCACAGGATCCACTGGATCAACAGTGACTCCATGGGGCTTGCGATCTCCGAACAGGATGCGCCATTAAGCCTGGCGCATCTCGCTTCGTCATTCGCCGACGTAGTCTTCTCTAAGAGCCCGCAGTTGTTCAGTGAGCTGATTAACCGCGACACTCCTTCGTCAAACAGCACCAAGGCGAGGAAAGACTTGCTGTATGCGATGCTGGCAAAGCCCGATCACAGGCGGCTAGGCCTGGAAGGCTACCCCGCGGAGGCGGGTCTGTACCACAACCTCCTGGAGGCCGGCGGGCTGCATCGACCGGCGGCGGGGGAGAAGCGGAATGACGAAGCGGCACGCTACGCTTTTTCCGCGCCTATTGAAGACAAGGTGGCCGTGCGCGCAAGCAGCTTCACAGCTCTCTGGTCGGCCGCGGTTGACCTCATAGTCGGCACGACGACTGCTGTTCCGTTGAACGATCTCTATCGACTTTGGCAGGCCCCACCGTACGGGGTACGAGGAGGGGTGTTACCGGTTCTATGGCTGGCGTTTGCTTTGGCCAACCAGCACCGCATGGCAATCTACAAGGATGGGATGTTCGTACCCCAAATTCGACCTGTGGATGTCGATGAAGCGCTGCAGGATCCGGGTCGCTTTGCTATCCGGCATGTCCAGATCAACGATCACAGGCGCGACATCCTCAAAGGTGTGGCGAAGCATCTTCGCAGTCTCGGCCGCGCGGTGGAAGCCGAACCACTGGAGGCCGCGCGTGGCCTTGTGACGCTTGTCTTTGATCTGCCGCTGTGGTCGCGCCGTACGCAACTGCTAAGCGAGCGGACGCGCGCCGTGCGCGATACCCTGGCCAAGGCGAATGACCCGCATCGGGTGCTGTTCGTGGACTTGCCGGTGTTGTTCGGCGATTTGCCGGTGCCTAAGTTTCTCGATGCAATGGGCGAGGCTCTGCAGGAGATGCAGTCGGCATATCCGGAAATGCTCTCCCGTGTACTGAAGCGAACACTGGAGACGCTAGATGCCTCGTTCGAATCGGAGAGGGACATTGCCTCCATCCGCCACAGGTCTGAGACCGTCATTGGAATTTCCGGAGACTTCAGACTCGATGCATTCGCAGGGAGGCTGGCCACGCTCAGCCGAGACCCGGAGGCTGTCGAAAGCCTCTTGAGCTTAGCCGTCAACAAGCCGCCAAAAGAATGGTCCGACCAGGACATTGATGCTGCCTTGATCCAGCTCGCCCAGTTGGGGCTGAAATTCCGGCAGGTGGAGGCCGTTAGCTCAGTTCAGCACCGTGACCCCACGCGGAGTGCAATCGCAGTGGTCTTTGGCACGGGTGTTCAAGGAAAGACCGTGTCTGAGAGCTTTGACGTCTCTGCTGCTGAAGACCAAAGGATTCGGCGACTCTCCGATGCCATCATGAAGCAATTCAAGGATGAAAAGCGTGAGATCGTGCTCGCGGCCCTCGCGCAAGCAGGCACAAAGCTGGTGGAAGCGGCAAGCGCTGCAGAAAGGGTTTCATGATGACTGCTGTTACCGCGACCGTTCAAGCCAAATCATCCGTGAAGCCTACAGGGAATCCGGTTCAACGTCATGTCCTGGGTTTGTCTGGTGGACGTGATAGTGCGGCCCTCGCGGTCTACATGCGCCAGCATCACCCTGAACTCAAACTCGAGTACTTCTTTACCGATACGGGCAAGGAGCTACCAGAGGTCTACGAGTTCTTGGGGCGGCTTGAAGGCTTCCTCGGCCAGTCGATTTTGCGACTGAACCCTGATCGGGACTTCGACTTCTGGCTGAGGGAATACGGACACTTCTTACCTTCGGCCAGTACCAGGTGGTGCACACGCCAGCTCAAGCTGCTGCCATTCAGGCAATGGGTACGGCCTAGCCTCGCCGCCGGACACCGCATCACGAGCTATGTGGCCATTCGTGCGGACGAGGACCATCGACAAGGCTTCGAGCCCACCCAGGAGCATCTCAAAGTCAACTATCCGTTCCGCGAGGCTGGCATCGACAAGCAGGGAGTGATCGAATTGCTCGAAGCCTCTGGCCTGGGTCTGCCGAAGTACTACGAGTGGCGCTCGCGCAGCGGTTGTACTTTTTGCTTTTTCCAGCAGAAGATCGAATGGGTCAATCTCAAGCGCAACCATCCGGACGCGTTTGAAGAGGCCAAGCGGTATGAAAAGAGCGCGCTGGAGCATGGCTCGCCTTTCACCTGGTCGCATGGCGAATCGCTGTTCGACATCGAGAAGCCCGAACGGGTTGCCGAAATTGAAGCAGATTTCATCGCGCGCAAGGCTCGTGAAAAAGCGCGCATGCCTGTCAATCCGCTACGCCCGATAAGATTTGTCGAGCCAACAGATATTGATGATTTGTTCGGCGAGGATGAGGGGGGCGGGGCGTGCTTGGTTTGTCATAAATAGACGCGGCTCCCATAGCTGGCTAAAAAGGAGAACAAGATGGCTGGAGGATTCCGAATAGCGGCGCGTGCGTTGCGTCAAATGGGCGCAGAGTTGATCACTTCTGACGACGTTGCCCTCAATGAGCTGATTAAGAATGCGTTCGACGCTCGGTCGCCACGAGTCAAAGTGGCGATACAGTCTTTCGCCGACTTGGATGCCCTTGCACTGCTGGAAGAGCAGATTCGGAACGAAAAGGTCTCGAAGCAAGAAGCGATCGAACGCGTCGATAAGGCCATTGCATCAGACCTGACAGTTGCGCAGCGCTCACAACTCATCGAGCGCCTGCACTCGTTCTTAGAGGATCGCACGGAGTTTGCAAATAACCTCAGAAAGTTTCGTACAGAGCAATCGCTACACGTGTCTGACGACGGCGTGGGAATGAGCGCCGAGGATCTATCCGACCGCTTTCTTGTCATTGGCACACCTGGCAAGCTGCTTGCCAAGCGCGCAGCTGGTCCCGATGACTTGCCGATCCTAGGAGAAAAGGGAATTGGCCGTCTCTCAATGATGCGCTTGGGAAACCTCGCCACCGTTAAGTCAACCCAGAAGGGAAGTGACCGATGGAACAGCATTCATTTTCGATGGGATCGCTTTGATGATCCGAACCTCTTCCTCGACAAGGTCGACGTCGATGTAAAGGATGCTGGTGTGGCTGATGTGTCCAGGCAAGGCACTGAAATCGAGATCACGGAACTGTCCGGGAATTGGACTCAGGAGAAGGTACAGCTGTTCATCCAGCGATACATGAGGAGACTGCAGAACCCATTTTCCAAAGAGGCTCGCCCCTATCCGGTCGACATCGTATTGAACGGCAAGCGTCAGCCGATTGCGTCGTTGCCACAGTGGCTCGAGCGAGTTGCACAGTTCAAAGCGGAGATCACTTTTGATCCGAATGGCATCGACGGTACCAAGCAAATCCTGCGCAGGAGCCTTCAGTGGCGAGATTCAACTTCTCCGGAGACGAGGGCATGGGAGATGGGCGAGCTGACGCAACAACTGGCGCTGCCTGCAGAGACGTTTATACGGTTAGGTCCATTTGTCGCAAATTGCCTGTGGTTCAACCGACAGATGCTGTCGGGAACCGTTGAAAAGACTCGTACCGAGATTGCCGAAGAACTGAACCAGTGGTGCGGCGGCTTTGCGCTTTACAGGGACAATTTCCGTGTCGGTAAGACAGGTGGAATGGAAGACGACTGGCTGGAGTGGGACAGCGGTGCCCTGAGAGCGAAGGGTTTCGCATTGAATCGCTACCAAACGATCGGAAGCGTCAGCATTTCCTCGGGCAACAACCCACGTTTGATCGATTCCGCAAATCGCGAACGCCTTGTCGCATGTCCCGAGCAAGCGTTGTTGAAGAGCCTGTTAGGCGACATCATCGTGAAGGATCTTCGCCTTCACATAAATGCGATTCGGGAAGCAGAAGCGAAAATCGCCATTGCCGAAGAATCGACGACCGAGTCTCTCAAGAAGTCCGAAGAGTCGTTGAAAAAGACCATTCGCGCTGTGGAAGAAATCGGCAAGCAACTCCCCAAAGAGCAACGGCACAAGATCGTAGAGATTCGGGAGACGCTTCAGGGCCAGGTCGAGTACGTGAAGACAATCAAGAACTCGCTCAATATGGCACGCGAGACGAAAGTGGAGCTACTTGAACTGGCCAATATCGGCTTGGTGGTGGAGATCGTCATCCATGAGCTCGCCAGACTGACAGAGCGAACAGGTGAACTGCTTGTCGATCTGCAGAAAAAAGAAGGCAAGAGCGATGTCGTGAATGTAGTCGATAGCCTGCGCTCTCAAATTGTGGCAACGAACAAACGGATTCGCACCGTTGACGCGATGAGCCCATCCGGCAGGCATAGGAAGGAAAACTACGACGCCGTCGCGCAGACAAAGACAATCGTGTCAGGGTTCAAGAACAGATTCGAACGGCACGCCATCAGGGCCGAGGTCACGCTGGACGACGGGCCTGCTGAGAAGGCACTGAACGTCTATATGGTCCGGGGTCTGATCGCGCAGACTCTCGAGAACCTGTTAACGAACTCCGTCTACTGGCTGCAGCAAGGCGTGAAAGACGGCGAGAAGGAGCGGCACATTTCGATAGAAATTGACTCGAAGGCGCTGACCGTTAGTGTTACAGACAACGGCCCTGGCGTTGATCCGAAATACGCCAAGGAAATTTTCAAGCCGTACTACACAACGCGAAGAAAGGGCAAAGGGTTGGGGCTCTACATTGCCTCCGAGCTCGTCGACTACCACGGCGGTCGACTGTACATGGATGATCATGCCGACGAAGACGGCCGGCTCAGGACATTCACGATCGAATTGCCCAAGGAGGAGTGATGGATAACCCCGAACAACAAGAAAAAGCCGCTCCTGTGGCTGACACCAAGGCCGAGACTTCGGCAACTACACCACTGGTAGCGGCGGACCTGGCAGCTGCTGCAGTGGTGCGCGGCCCGATTAAGGTCCACGTCATCGACGATGAGTTAGCGGGCCTTACGTTTGCGCATCTGAACGCCCGCTCCGAAATCGGCCCCGCACTGGCAGACATATCCAGCCCCGAAGTCGCGGAGTTGTGGCCGATCGTGGTCTCCGTTGATAGTACCTTTCAGCCGCTTGAGAAAGAGAATACGGATACGGTGCTGCAGTTTCTCGGCTCCACAAGATTCGTGCAGGAGATAGTGCTATCTGACAAGTTCCGGACCACAGCGTCGGCGCTGCTCATGGATCCGTTGGMGAACTTTCTCCAACAAGCGGACAACGTGCGAGTTCTCAAAGAACAGATTGAGTCCGCTTTTCCCCCGACAGAGTTTGAGACAACATTTGCCAGTACAAGGCCAAGCGCGCCCGAAGATTTGCTCAAGTACGATTTTCTCATCTTGGACCTTGTTCTGAACAGAAGTACTGGGGCCGTGGACGAGATGGTGAACTACTTGCTGACAATGGCCGAGGCGAACTATCCCTCGCGGATTCCCGCCATCATCATCATGTCGAACAGCGAGGAGTTGACCACCGAGCGTTTGCGCTTCAGCACGGAGTCGCGTATCAGTGCAGCAGGGCTACTTCTGCTCCCGAAGGCAAAAATCCGGGAGACGGGGTTTGGCAAAGAGGGGCTTGTGCTGAGCTACCAGCAGCTCGACAGGCAGCGCGGCGTGGCACACCATATGCGAGTGTTTATGCGCACTTGGATGGGTGCCCTTGAGGACGCGCGTAAGAAGGCGGACATTACGTTGTGGAATCTCGACGCCGCTGCAATGCAACAGATTCATCTCAGCGCGATAGCCGAGGACGACCCATATGATGAGCACCTCAATGAGTTGATGTCGCGGGAGTACTTATGGCATGTTGAGTCGTCGCCGGCAGTCGGAACGGCTCTGGAAGCCTTGGACGCGTGTTTCTCCGACCAGCTCACGCCGGGCAGCAACCCTCCCACAATCGGCACGAGATTTATTGCACCACTCGTGAACCCCAAGGTAGGGCGTGACCTTGTATCGCATTTCACGTGGACCGGGTTTGCAGTGCCAAGTGCACTCGACTCGATGTCGGCGCAGGAGGCGCTGGAAAACTTCAACAAGCTTGTTCCGTTTGGAGCGGTGTTGGCGCCGGCCGAGTTGACGCCCGAGACTGAGTGTCTGGTTCATATCACGCAGCAGTGCGATCTCAACGCTGCAACCAGAACGAAGAATCTTGTCAAGCCTGTGCAGTCCGCGCAGTTTGCTATTGTGCTTCCGGTGGAAGTGGTGGAGCACAAGATGCCTCCCCACGATACTGACAATGAAAGCCTGGTTGCGAGGGGGATGTCGATAGGCGGGAAAGAGTACGACTTCAAGCTTGCTAAGGGACGTCAGCTTGCGTTGCCCATTCGTAAGTTTATTGAGCACGCCAAGGCAGAAAAATTGAGCGTGGTTGGGCGCCTGCGGCACGATATTGCAACGCACTTTCTTTCGGCAACCGTGAACCACATGACGCGATTCGCGTCGCTGAAAACGACGCGAGTGGAAGTTCGTAGCGCAAATGTGTTCCTTTACGGGAAGAAGTTCCCCAACAGTGCGCCAGTGATGCTGACGGAGCCAGATGGAACGCCGATGACCGTTCAAGTCGCGTTGCACAACAAGCTTCACTTCTTCCTGGATGGAACGAGTGTTCGAATTGCACTTTGGGTGAAGGATCAACTCGCCACGCATTACGCAGGCATGAAGTTTGATACCGCTGCCGTCTGCAATACGCTCAGTGTCGGTCTGAAGGACAAGACACCGCTGACGAACACGGTCGATTTCTTCGCCAAAGCATTCGCACTCGACCAGCTGAAAGGAAATCTTTCGGCCGCGGGCGCGCCGGACCCCAAAGTGCACTTTGTCGTTGTTGAGATTCCTCAGGCAACTGCGGGGCCGGATAGGACAAACGCGGCGACTGCGGCCGCCTGACCGGAACATGGTCATTTTTTTGAATTGTTCCGCATGACATCCACGTTTGATGCCCTCGGCTATCTGTCGGCAGGCGTCGAGGATGAGCGTCGTGCCCTTCGTGCCCGGCATTCGGCTGATATCGCAAGAGTAGAGGGTCTGTGTGCTGAAGCGCTAGGGGATCTTAATGAGATCGAAGGCAGCGGGAGCCAGGCGTTTCTGGTAGGCCTGGGGTTCTGGCTTCGCTGCATCGAAGCTTGCCAGGGCGCGGTGCTTTTGATCGAACGCGGTCTTCCCACAGCACCGTTCCCCGTACTTCGCACTGCCTTTGAATGTTTGTTTTTTGCATGCGCCCTGTGGCGCAACCCGGGCCTGGCGGAGAGGCTGCAGGTTGGGCATGATCTCGAGCGTGTGAAGCAGGCCAAGGCAATGATTGCGGCGGGAGCCGCTTCACGAATTCCAAGTGAACGCGTGCTCGACCTTGAAAGGGTCGCCGCCGAGGCGACGCCACTGGGTTCCGGACTGTCAGTGTGGGAGGCCGCCGTCGCCGCCGATCTGCGGCACGAGTACGAAACCGCGTATCGAGGCTTCGGCATAGCTGGTGCGCATGCATCGCTTCGAAGTCTTGACGACTACTTCGATAAACAAGCAGACGGATCTTTCACGCTTTGCTTCGAGCCAAATGCTTCACGTACAGCGTGGTTGCTTGGCCTAGTGGCCACCTGCTTAAAAGGCGGCGTAGACCGGTGCCGTCAAGCTCGATCCTGATTCGCAGAACGCTATGTCAAGGAAAAAGTGTCTGTTAGGGCGTCATATGTTGCAAGTCTCGCTGCCATAAGCCGTTTCCACATGGCGGTGGCGCTAGGTGACCGCGAAACGCCGGGCGGACCGGCGGCCGGGCTGGACTGAATCTGCATCCCGAATCTCTTCTTAAGATGCGGTAAAAGTACTTCGGGGATTCCCACCTGTTTCAAGTGGGGGGCGTGGTGATGGTGGATCGTTTGAATCCGCAAAAGCCCGTGCGATTCCTTGACCAACTCCAGTTCAAAAAAATCTTCGCTAGGGCCCTGCAACTCGGCTCGAACTTGCACTTGAATGCGCGCTGGAGGTCCGTCGTCCTTCTTGGGGCTGTCGAACAGGAAATTTCGTTTTCTGCCGTCTCTGCCAACGCCAGTGATTTTGGTCAAGAGAGCCCGATTCGTTGTCGAGCGCCAGGTGTCGAAGTCCGTGGCCTGCGCGACATCCCGTTCATACTTCGTGTTGAAGGCGATCACTGCGCCGGTATTTGCAGGCGCCACGGCGTGCACGACTTCGAAGGCTGATCCGATTGTCTCCATGAATGTCCAGGTTTGGGTGGGGAACCAGTATTCGCGAATTAAGTTGTCGAGGTTGACCTTGGCGTCAAACTTCCTTTGCAATGCGTGAATAGCGGCCATCGGGCCAGTGTGGCTCGTACCATGGACAACGACTTCATAGACGTTGATGTTGGCATGAGGAATCTTTTGCCCTGACGCGAAGCTAGTCGCAGATTCAATAGAATCCGCGCAGAACACACAGTCGTCTCTGAGAGGAAAACCGCCCGGACGTTGAGCGTCAAGCGAGGGGACGATGTCTGGGTACGCAGCACGTCCTCCTGCTCCCGAAATGACTTGTCCCGGATGAAAGGTGTGTTTGGTTGCGTGGAAAAGCGGCATTTCTAATGGCAGGGCGGACGGTGAGAGTCTCTAGGGAATTGCGCGCTCCAAAGCTATGAACAGTTCACCATGAACCTTGAGAGCTTCGGGGTCGGGCAAAAGGGCTTCGAGCCGAGGGAGGTGAAGCTTCGTTCCGGCCAAGCCAGCGTAGCTTCCGCTCATCAGCGTTGGTGAAAGCACCACCCGCATTGTGACGGGGTCAATCCGAAACAGTGCAAGGTCAAAGAGTGTGTGGATGTCAGCTCGCAGGAGCAGGCCGTTTCTGACCGTGTTGGTGTGAAGGCCTTTGAACGGGACGATGTGCGCAGCTTCCAATGCGTCCTGCACATCACACCGGGTCACGGCACATTTACCTTCGTACGCCGCAATTAGGTCGCGTCGAAATTTGGGCTGACCCTGGCGGAGTGCAATCTGCCGCAGAGCGTTTGTCCGGGCATCCTGCATGGAGCGCGCGTCAAATTCCTTGCTGCGTTCCGCTTCTTCCAGTGCCGTGAGCAAAACTGCTGTCGGCCCAGCGCCAAGAATCTGCACTGGGCGTAGCTTGTCATCGCCTTGCACCGTGGTAAGTTCCCAGGTGCCGTGCTTCCTGGGATCGTAAAACACGTAGTGGCCCGAGCGCTCTAGAAAGAGCAGATCGAACTCATCGCCGGTATCACAGCGGCGGGGCTTCTTGTTGTGAAAATGGTTTGACCTGGCGGCTGCATTCACGGTCAGCAGCTGCAAATCAGGAATGACATTGGAGACTTTGAAGTCCGGCCTGCGGGGGAGAATCCAAGCCTGAATCTGTGCAGGAGTGGCACGTCCCGCAAGGGCCTTGATGGCCTCAATGACCCAGTCTCGAGTCAGCATGTCGTACTTCGGCTTCGGAAAATGATTTCCGTCCTTGTCGACTATGTCGAAGTTCAGGCGTTGGAGAGTGCGGAAGCAAAGGGAGGCTTCGCCGCCTTTAAATGCATATGGATCGAAGGTCAGGCCGGACAACCCGTTTAATGCTAGTCCTACTACTCGCTTCGGGGCATAGCGCCGTCCTTTTAGAAGCAGGTCGTACTTTGTCGACTCAGCGAATCCGCCAGCTTCGCCGGCATCGATACGGCTTATTGCCTGCTCGATGTGATCAGATTTGAGCTGCTTCATCAGCTCTCGTGCTTGCTGGGGACTGGTCATGCTTCCTCCGCTGGGATATGGGGACGCCAAAACGTGCGGATCAATTTGGCCGAAATCAGCCCTTTGCGGCGAGTTCTTCCAACCTCGCCGCCGCTTCCCTCTTACCCATTCCGCGCAATGCAGCGATAGCAGGAAAATTGCCGCGGCGTGGCTTTGCCTTGCCCGACTCCCAGTTGTAGACGGACAGGGCCGATACTCCGAGCAGCATGCCCATTTCGGCTGCTGAAAGTGCTAGTCGCTGTCGATTCTTGGCGAATCCCTGGGCGCGGAAACGCAACTTTTCGCCGCTCTCAGCGTCGCCTAAGGTGGTTGGCGGGCTTTCCTTAGCACCGTGCTTCGCCTGCCTCTCCAAGTCAGCCGCGCGGCGTTTCAAGGCCACAATCTCTGCCCGGTGGCTGGCGGCGATCTTCAGTAGGCGTGCTGTCTCCCCTCTAATTTCCCTGCGAGCGAGACGACTGATCTCCTCTTTAAGTATCGATGCAATATTTGGCATGAGACGGATCCTGACCGATACGCCAGAATGGCGATATGGAAGATGAGAGGCAACCACCAGCGGATCAACGGAGCACGGATACCTGCTTCGTGTGCGGCGACGCCGCTGATAGCGAAGAACACATTATCCCAAAGTGGCTCCAGGGTCGATACGACCTATGGAACCAGAGAATTAAGCTGCCCAATGACACGACCATCGCCTATCGCCAACTGAAAATTCCGTGTTGCAAAGACTGCAACAACAACGTGCTTTCGCGTCTTGAGACCCGTGTCCAGCGTGGAGATGCTACAGATCAAGAGCTTTGGAAGTGGGCGGCGAAAATCCACTTCGGGCTGACGCGGAAGGACGAATTTCTAGCGTGGGACAGACGCCACCCCGGGTACACGATCGGTCAAGTGCTGGATCGAGATGACCCTCTCGAGTTAGACCGCCATTTGGTGCACAGCATCTACAGAGGCTTCCAGACGCACCCTGATCCATTTGGTTCGGTGTACCGGTTTGAGTGCGCCGAAGATGCGGGGTATCACTTCGCGCACTTGATCGCCCTTGCTGGAATAGCAACGCGCTCGCGAATTCCCGGCTCGTACCCTTTCGGAACAATTTGCTTGCGATTTACCAGTTCGGCCGGATTCCCGTTTTCGACCAGAAGCGAGCGCCAGGGTTGGCGTTTGATGGCCCACCGGAACATTTGCCGCATTTCGGAGAGCATCCTCTCGGCGGTGCGGGCTGCGCCTCGGTCGCGGCAGTAGGCAGCCGTGGCCAGCGTGGCGACGAAAACAGAGCTGGGCGCGAGATCCTGATCCCCTTTGCCGACCATGAACGCCATATTGCGATGCAGTTTGATCAATTGGATCAACCGGCACAACAAGCGGCCAAACACCTCTTGCGCGTTGGGCTGCGGCGACTCCTCGTGCGATTCCCGTCGGATGGGTTGCGGCGCGTAGAAGCCCCCCTACTTGCGGTAAGGGATGTTATCGTGAGCGAAGAAAAGCGGGAAAGGCACGGGACTCGGTGTGACGGATCACGCAACGGCGTCAGCCTAGCAGTCGGCTTTAGCGCCCTGGCAATGCAAGGTCACCACAGCGCTGAGTCACGCATGTCAATGGCACGTCGTCTGGCCTTCTGCACGTTGCTACGTTTAATAACTGCCGCCACAACCAGGGCTGCTAGGGCAATTGCGCTCATTTCCCACCACATCAGGCTGCGCTGCATTACGGTAGCAACAACCACCGCCAAGGCGGCCACAGTAGCAGCTACACCAACCAGTGCAAGCGCAAACCGAAACATAGGGTGCCCCCAGGAGGACGCTGAGCGATGACGAGCCATGCGTAAATTCTAGTGTGATCAGGCTAGAGCTTGATGCCTAAGCCCGCATTCTCGTGTGCGCACCTAATGGGTGCGGCATCAATGCAACATGTTCATCAAGTCGCGGCATTCCGACCTTGGTCCTGGTAGTTGTTGTTAAAAATTACCTGCACCAGTGCAGCTTTACGTTCCAGATCAAGAATGCCAGGCACCAGCTGCTGCAGTTCGTGCGCTGGGTAGTCGTAGTTAAACCGGTCAGACGCCATGGTCGCGCCCTTTCCAATTCCAGCGTCGCGGCTTGGTGGGCCTCGTCCAGCCAGCTCATGTTGCGGAACTCCACCGCCAATTGGGCGCCCGCCATTCGGTCCACGCACTCGCGTACATGCGCCATGCCATCCCGGTTTCGAACCAGCCACGGGGCAAACTGAAATTGCACGGCCGTTAGCTTGCCGGCAGCCCTTAGTGGTGCCAGTGCCTCTTTAAAGCGTCGCCACAGCTCGTCCAGCACGTCCAGGGGTAGGTCGCGGTAATAAAGCATCGTCTTGATGGTTGCTGGCAGGGCCTCGCGGATGTCCTTGTGCAGCACCGCAGGCGAGGTCTGGTGACCGGTGAAGAGCCGAAACGCCTTGATGTTGAAGACGAAGCCCGGCGGGGTGCGTTCTGCCCAGAGTTGTGCGGTGCTGGGCGCTGGTATGGCGTAGTAGCTGGAATCCACCTCAACCATCGGAAACCGGCTGGCGTAGTAACGCAGGCGTGCTTCGGCGGACTTCGCCTCCGGTGGATAGAAGAGGCCGGAGTCCACCAAGGTTTTGTCGGTCCACGACGCGGTGCCCACCAGTATCGTCATCATTTCATTGTGCAGGGGTGTCCTTTTCCCCAGCGCCGCCAGGCCTAAAGCCAACGGCCGTGTTGTGCCGACCGGCGCGGACGGATTTTGTTGACGCGCCGGGTTGTTTGGGTGGATACTGTGTATTTGTACAGTATCATTTGGAGCCGCATCATGGACAAACCCTACTCTGTCTCTCTGCAAGGTGTGGAGGAGCTACCGGCCGTCGAGCGGATCGCGGCCGAGGTTCGATTCATCAAAGACTTAGAGCGGACTTTCGGCAGCGCCGAGGCCGTTGTAGCGGTCTACCGCGCCTGGCGTGAAGCCAGCGAATGCGAGGCGAGTGAGCTCAGCGCGGAAACCTCGTCGCTGGCGGTGAAATGGCCCAAAGCCTTCGAAACCGCCCAGCGCGCCGGTCTGAAAAACATTGGCGAAGGCGATGCGCATTTTGAGCTGCAGCTGGAGCGCCAGCACGCCGAAAGCCACTGAACCCTGCACGTTGATTGATATATGGCCCCGTGCTTCCCTGGATGGGGGCGCACGCCACCGCCAATCCGATTGCGTTGACTTGCTGGACTTGGCGACTGCCACCGTAAATATTGCCGATGTTAAATGCCCAGTCGCTGGGCTAGACTTTGCCCATGGCTAAACCTTCGGCTACTAATCTATTTCGCAAATGGTCAATCTTGTGCGGCCTTTGTCTGGTTGCAGCTGCCGCAGTTTGGTACGGGCGTCCCGTATATGACATAGCGCGTATGGAGTGGTGTTTTCACAAGGGCGGCGAGTGGGAGCACGAAGCTGGTTGCATTATTGAGCCTGCGCCTGGCAAACCTTAGGCTGCTTGGCAGATTCCCCCTGTCGCAGAATCGCTTCATCCAGCATCGAGTTGGGCGTTCCCCAATAATTGGGACACTGCGCAGTGGAGGAGGGCGGATGACATGAACGTAGAGCTTCTAGATTTTGCTGAAAAGGCCGGATAAGTCTTTCGGCGCATTGGTGATCAGCGTCGGGTCGCGCTGTCGTGTTACGTATCGAGCCGCCTGGTGACGTCTCGCCCCTCTCGGGCTTCCATCGCTGACGCCTTCGCGCCGATGGCGCTGCGCGCTGCGCTTGCCCTCCAGGGGACTGGCTAAAGCCAATCCCCGCCGCGCAGGCTTGGCGCCCCTCGATACCGCCGACCAGGCGGCGCCTGATCGGCCAGCCCATGTCGCCGATGCGCGCTGCGCGCTCTTGGTCACTCCAGCCAGGCGTGCCTGCAGCACGCGGGGGCGCTCGCCGCGCGGCCGTGGGTTCGTCGCTCCCCTGGCCGTTGGCCGGGTATCCGTCTTTCCCTTCCTTCATCGCTGATCCCACGACCGTAGCCGATGGCGCCTGGCCGTCAAGGCGCGCAGGGCCGTGTCCTCGCCTGCGGCTGCGGGTCGCACCAATCCTGCGCTTCATCCATTGACGGCCAGTCCCCGCCGGCCCGGTTGTTCGCGGGCGATGAGCTCAGGAAAGACGGCGAGGAATGACGGTCGTGGCGACCCGCCCGGGTCGGTGCACCGACCCAACCGAAGCCACATCGGGCTCCGAATCTTGGAATCCGATTGATTTGGAAACCTCAGGAGGGCTGTGCATGCAGACAACAACGTAAATCGACTTGGAAGTCTTGTTTCTTATTTCTCTTTGGTATGAACGTCCCGCAAGGGACAGGAGCTATCACCATGAACACCTCTATTGATAAGAGTTTCGCATCAACTATGTTCAGAATTGATCAGTATCTGCGCAGGAGTGCCATCCCTAGAATTGCTGCATGACATCAACGAATCAGACGAGTGCCATCGACATCGGCGCGTTGCCAGTGCCACTCGGAAAGCGCACGCTGCTGCGGCTTAAGGAAGCCGAGCCAGCCACCATAGGACATTTCCGCGAGCATGGTTTTGTGCATCGCGGCATCCAACCGGTGAACGCTGTCGCCAGGACTTCAGGGACCGCCGTGACGGTCAAGGCCCATGGTCTCGATGGGGCCGTCTTGCATTACGCCCTTGGCCGGTTGAGACCCGGCGACTTCCTGGTCGTCGATCGCGCCGGGGACGATGCCATCGCTTGCATCGGCGGAGCCAGTGCATTGGCCGCGTCCATGAGAGGGGCTGTAGGAATCATCGTGGACGGCTGCGTCACCGATATCCAGGAACTGAGGGAGATCGGTATCCCAGTATGGGCACGAGGACTCAGCGCCAGAACGACGCGCAGCGAAGGCCTGCGGGGTGCATTCTGCATTCCCGTGGAGTGTGGCGGCGTGACGGTTCAACCGGGCGATGCCATTCTTGCCGATGAAAACGGCATCCTGGTCTTGCCGCCGGACGAGATTGAAGACACGGTATCGCGTGCGGTCTCAATGCAAGAGCAGGAGCAATCAACTCTCGCAAGACTGAGGAAAGGGGAAACCTATCCAGACGTACTTGGCACCACATTCAAAACCCAAACATGCACGCCTCTATGACCTCTCAGCCCATTCAAATTCCGTCGGAGTTCCCGCCCCTGGCCGACATGGCCACCGACTTGCGATCCGGAAGGACTTCAAGCGTTGACCTCACCAGAGACTGCCTGCAGCGTATCGCCAGGTTCGACGCAGACCTCAAGTGTTTTATCGCCGTGTACGCAGACGAAGCACTTGCAGCAGCTGAACGTGCGGACAGGGATATTGCATCGGGCCTGGACAAGGGGCCACTCCACGGCATTCCGGTTGCCTTGAAGGATCTCTTCGACATCAAGGCGAAGCCGACCACAGCGGGCTCTCCACTGCTTCTCAAAAACGATGCGAAGAAAGACGCCGAGATCGTGGAGCGGCTCCACCGAGCCGGGGCCATCATCGTAGGCAAGACCCACCTGGT
Source organism: Polaromonas sp. P4_F9 (assembly GCF_056401235.1). Taxonomy (NCBI): domain Bacteria; kingdom Pseudomonadati; phylum Pseudomonadota; class Betaproteobacteria; order Burkholderiales; family Comamonadaceae; genus Polaromonas; species Polaromonas sp. P4_F9. The sequence goes on from NZ_JBFUJT010000037.1 coordinate 47,199, forward strand.
GCAGTTCGCGCTTGGCTCATGGGGGACTAACGAACACATGGAGACTCCCCGCAATCCCCATGGCTCCTCCGCCACCACATTGGTCCCCGGAGGATCCAGCAGTGGCTCTGCGGTGGCTGTTTCGGCCAACCTGGTTCCCTGGGCGCTCGGTACCGACACGGGCGGCTCAGTGCGCGTGCCTGCCGCATTTTGCGGAATCGTTGGATTCAAACCCACGATTGACGCACTCCCGAGACAGGGGGTATTTCCGCTGAGCCAGAGCCTGGACAGCGTTGGCATCCTTGCCCGCTCCGTGGAAGATGCCCGTATCTGCTTTGATGCACTACAAGAGGAGAAGCAGACACCAATGTCAGCCCCGCAGCCACCAATGCGTGTGGGCCGTCTGTTGCCGCAGGAACTGGAAGGACTGCAGCCCGATGTGGCCCGGTCCTATGCAGAAAGCCTCGCGACACTGGAGCGCGCCGGATTCACCCTCGTTCCGTTTGAATTTCCCGTTCCGATTGAAGCTTTCAAGGGTGTGACGAATGCGATCATGATTACCGAGGGAGCCGCAGTGAACGCCCGCTTTCTCGAGGACGAAGCTCTGTTGATAGACTCCTCGGTGAGGCCGCGCCTAGTGGCCGCGAGGTCGACCCTGGCGATTGACTATCTACATGCGCAGGCACTTGCTGCGCAATGGAAGATCGAGTTTGCCGATTCGATGCGCAGGCTAGAAATTGCAGCAGTTGTGATGCCGACCACTTCATGCACGGCGCCCAAGCTGGAGGACGTCGACCACGGCCAGGCGCCGGTTCATTTCACCAGGCCTATCAATCTACTGGCGCTTTGTGCACTCTCGATACCTGCGGGCACGGATGCGATGGGAAGACCGATTGGCTTGCAAGTCGTTGGTGGAGCCTCCGATGACAAGCGCTTGCTGGCCATCGCCGCTGCCATGGAAATAGCTATCCGTCCCCTCAGCCCAACCTATCAGGAGGCCGCTCATGCTTAAGAAAATTATTTCCTTCACCTTGGTCGTAATGACGCAGTTGGCTGTCGCACAGGACTATCCTTCCAAACCGGTGCGTCTGATCGTTCCTTTCCCGCCGGGAGGCAGCGTGGACCTGGTCGCACGTCTGGTTGGAAAAAGTCTATCGGAGAGCTTCAAACAGCCCTTCATCGTGGACAACAAGCCTGGTGCCTCAGGGAACATCGGCGCGGAATATGTCGCCAAGTCGCCTGCGGATGGCTACACCCTTCTGGTCGGCAGTGCCGGTGTGTTTGCAGCGAACCAGTACCTTTACGCCAACCCGCCTTTCGATCCGCAGCAGGTGTTTTCGCCAATCATGCGGATAGTGGACCAGCCTAATATTCTGGTTGTGAATCCAAGCTTTCCTGCGAAGAGCGTCAAGGAATTGATCGCCCTGGCAAAGGAGAAGCCGGGCAAGCTGAATTTCGGCAGCGCCAGTGTCGGTTCCGCCCAGCATTTCTCGGCAGAGGTCCTGATGCAGCAAACGGGGATCGCCCTGCTGCATGTCCCTTACAAAGGTGGCGCTCCGGCACTGACAGATCTGATGGGCGGGCAGATAGACTTTTTGTTTGATACCTCGCCGACGGCGCTGCCCTACGTCAAGAGCGGCAAGCTCCGCGCCTTGGCCATCACCAGCAGCCAGCGATCCCGGTTGCTTCCCGATGTGCCGACGATGAAGGAAGCTGGTCTTCCGAACTTTGAAGTGGTGACCTGGACGGGCATTGCGGCCCCCGCCGGCACGCCAAAGAACATCGTCGACAAGATCAATGCAGCCATCAAGACCGCCTTGCGCGGCGAGCTGAGCAAGCAGTTGGAAGAAACATCATTGATTCCCGCCGGAGACTCACCGGAGGCGTTCCGGGAGTTCATCCGAAAAGATGCGGAAAACTACGCGCGCCTCGTCAAGTCGGCGAACATCGTGCCGCAGTGAAGCGGTTGTTACCTCCAACCGAACATGCGAGACACCTCGCGCCGAACTGGCGGCGTAGGGCCAGGGCAGCCTCGACGCTTCCTCCGGCAGGAAACGGAACGATCAGCTGGAGGGGTTTGATCCGGTAGTCGATGCCCAGATGACCTGATAGAGTGGCACGGTAGCAATCAGGCATATTCGGACGGGTCAATCCTGAAAATTCCGTTCTCCTCTGCACAAATGGCGTTACCTCACCCAGCGGTGATCCCCGCCGCGCTGCATCAGTTGCAGAACGAGCTACGCAAAGCGAGGCTGCGTGTGTCAACGGCACCTTTTAGCGCGCACTAAAGAATCCCCTGGACGTAGACATCTCAACGCGATGCGAAATGCATCCGTCTAGGCAGTCGCAGAAAACTATCCCCGCCGTGCCGACAGTTGTATAGACTGCCGCGATGGGCGTAACAATGCAGTGCAGAGACCGGCTTTGAAGAAATTCGAGATCTATCGCTTCGGGTAAAGCGTCAATTTTGTTGCATCCGTGTACGGCGTCAGTTATTAAAATGCACCGATCGTACAAAAATCGCCGACGCCGCTCTATAGATAAATCCTGAAGATATTTGATACAAAATCGTTGTTGATGAGATTTACTCTAAGAACCTATCCGTAAATTATGTTTACCTTGAGCGTCACTTTGCGGAACGCGATGATGGCAGCGGCTATGTGGTTCAGCGCGACGAAGCTGCGTTCGAGCTTCTCGTATCGCACGAGCAGCTTGCGAAAGCGGTTGAACCAGCTGTGGCAGACCTCGACCACCCAGCGCCGCGCCTTCCTGGTCGGGTCGCGCCGCTTGGCATCAGCCTCCTTGGCGCGATCAACGACATGAGCAATGTAGCCGTGC
>NZ_JBFUJT010000038.1:0-49986 GCF_056401235.1 Polaromonas sp. P4_F9
CGGTGTTCTGGACCTGTTCTGGACCTTCACCCAATTCCTGGCGATCAACCTGCCGGGCCTCACCACAACGGGTTGGATATGAAAGCCGAAATGAAACCGACCCCATCAAGCCTTGTCATCCCGGGCTCGACCCGGGATCCATCGTGGCGTCCAGGCGCGCTGCCGTGGATTGCGGGTCGAGCCCGCAATGACATCCGTTACCTGAGTCACGGGTCGCGCGCAGCGCGGTGGAGCAACTGACATGGACATCCTGAACGCGCTTTTGCAAGGCTTTGCCACGGCGATTTCGCCGGCCAACCTGCTCTGGGCCCTGGTCGGCTGTGCGCTGGGCACGGCGGTGGGCGTGCTTCCGGGCATCGGCCCCGCCGTGGCGGTGGCGATGCTGCTGCCGATCACGGCCAAGGTCGAAGTCACCGCTTCGATGATCTTCTTCGCGGGCATCTACTACGGCGCCATGTACGGCGGCTCGACCACCTCCATCCTGCTGAACACGCCGGGCGAAACCGCCAGCATGGTCACGGCGATGGAGGGCAACAAGATGGCCAAGAGCGGGCGGGCGGGTGCGGCGCTGGCCACGGCGGCCATCGGTTCCTTCGTGGCCGGCACCATCGCCACAGTGGTCGTCACGCTGTTCGCGCCCTTCGTCGCCGAGTTCGCGGTCAAGCTCGGCCCGCCGGAAACCTTCCTGCTGATGGTGCTGGCATTCACCACAGTCAGCGCCGTGCTCGGCTCCAGCGCGCTGCGCGGCATGACGGCACTGTTCATCGGGCTGGCGGTAGGCCTGGTGGGGCTGGACCAGATCTCGGGCCAGGCCCGCTACACCATGGGCGTGCCCGAACTGCTGGACGGCATCGAGATCGTGCTCGTGGCGGTCGGCCTGTTCGCGGTGGCCGAGGTGCTGTATGCGGCCATGTACGAAGGCCGGGTGGTCGACACGCAGAACAAGCTGACCAAGGTCTACATGACGGGCCGCGACTGGAAGCGTTCGATTCCGGCCTGGCTGCGCGGCACGGCCATCGGCGCGCCCTTCGGCTGCATCCCGGCCGGCGGCACCGAGATCCCCACCTTCCTGAGCTATGCGGCCGAGAAGAAGCTGGCCAAGGGAGAAGACCGCGCCGAGTTCGGCACCAAGGGCGCCATCGAGGGGGTGGCCGGGCCGGAGGCCGCCAACAACGCCACGGTGACTACGGCGCTGATTCCCCTGCTGACGCTGGGCATCCCCACCTCCAACACCACGGCCATCCTGCTGGGCGCGTTCCAGAACTACGGCATCCAGCCAGGGCCGCAGCTGTTCACCACATCGGCCGCGCTGGTGTGGGCGCTGATCGCCTCGTTGTATATCGGCAACGTGATGCTGCTGATCCTGAACCTGCCGCTGGTCAAGCTGTGGGTCAAGCTGCTGAAGATCCCCAAGCCGCAGCTGTACGCGGGCATCCTGATCTTCGCCACCGTCGGCGCCTACGGCATGCGCCAGAGCGCCTTCGATCTGGTGCTGTTGTACGGCATCGGCCTGGTGGGCATCGTGATGCGGCGCTACGACTTCCCGACCGCGCCGGTGGTGGTGGGGATGATCCTGGGACCGCTGGCCGAGGCGCAGCTGCGCAACGCGGTGTCCATCGGCGAGGGCAGCTTCACGGTCTTCCTGCAGCGGCCGATGTCGATTGCCATGCTGATCATCATCGCCTGCGTGCTGGTGCTGCCCCGCGTGACGACGGCCATGGCCAGGCGGCGGCAGCTCGCAGCAGCTGTCTGACCAGGAGGGAACTACACCATGGACTTCGGAGCAACTGCTTTCTGGATCGCGCTGATGCAGATCATCGGCATCAATATCGTGCTGTCGGGCGACAACGCGGTGGTGATCGCGCTGGCCTCGCGCGGACTGCCGCCCGCCCAGCAAAAGAGCGCCGTGGCCTGGGGCAGCGGCGCGGCGGTGGTGATGCGCATCGTGCTGACCATCGTGGCGGTCGAACTCCTGCGCCTGCCCTTCCTGAAGCTGGTGGGCGCGGTGCTGCTGTTCTGGATCGCCGTCAAGCTGCTGGTGCCGGAAGAGGAAGGCGAAGGCCACGGCGGCGCGAACACCAGCATGGCGGCGGCCGTGCGGACCATCCTGCTGGCCGACCTGGTGATGAGCCTGGACAACGTGATCGCCGTCGCGGCGGCGGCCAAGGGCAGCACGCTGCTGCTGGTCGTCGGCCTGGCCATTTCGATCCCGCTGGTGGTCTTCGCCAGCCGGCTGCTGCTGACCTTGATGGAACGGTTCCCGTCCATCATCACCATCGGCGCCGCGCTGCTGGGCTGGGTCGCGGGCGAGATGGCGATCGGCGACCCGCTGGTCAAGGCCTGGATCGACGCGCAGGCGGCGTGGCTGCACTACGCGGCGCCGCTGACGGGGGCCGTCAGCGTCATGCTGATCGGCAAGGCCATTGCCGGCCGCGCCGCCGCCGCACGGCTCGCCAGCGCGCCTGCCGTCGTGCCCAGGGTGTCCGGGCTGCTGCGCCGCATCCTGCTGGCGACCGACGGCTCACCGGGCGCGGCCCGCGCGCTCGATCAGCTGCTGGTGCTGCGCCAGAACCTAAGCGATCCCGAGGGCGTCGAACTGCACCTGGTCAACGTGCAGCGGCCCTTGTCGGGCGACGTGGCCTCGTTTGTCGCGGTGCAGACGCTCGAAGACTACCACCGCGAGCGCGGCGAGCAGGCGCTGGCGCCGGCGCGCGACCGGCTGCGCGCCGAAGGCCTGGCCTTCCAGGAGCATCGGCGCGTCGGGGACCCCGGCGCCACCATCGCCGGGGTGGCGGCCGCCGTGGGCTGCGACCTGATCGTCATGGGTTCGCGCGGCCTGGGCTCGCACACGGCGGGCCTGATCGGATCGGTGGCCACCGGTACCCTGGAACATTCATCGGTCCCGGTGCTGGTCGTCAGGGCTTCAGACCTCGGCCGCACCGCCGCGTCGGTCAGCGCTGAGGATCGAACTCGCGCTGCCAGCGCTTGAGCAGCGCGTCGTGCTTGCTGCGGTCCAGGTGCGCGAGCAGGCCGGGGCCGAGCGCGACCGGCCTGAAGGCGATGCCCTGCGGCGGGCTTTGCATGGCGCCCGTCCGCACGGCGGGCAAGCCGCCGGCAGCCAGCAGGTCCTGGCCGGGCGCCGACAGCAGGTGGTCGAGCCACAGGCGGGCGCCTTGCGGATTGGGCGCGGTGCGGGCGATGAAGGCCACTCGCGAGACCACCAGCGTGTAGTCCTGGAAATAGGTGACACCGATCTCCGGCTGGCTGCGCGCGAACGCCTGCGCATAGCTCCCCAGCACGTTGTAGGCGAGCATCGCTTCGCCTGCCGCCACGCTTTCGAGCATGCCCTGCGTGCCGGTATGCAGGCGTGCCTGGCATTGGCCCAGGGCGCGCACCAGTTCCCAGTAGCGCGGCGAGGCCAGCGCGTCCTGCGCCGCGGCCAGGAACCCGATACCGGCCCGCGCGATGTCGAACGTGGCGGCCCGGCCGCGCCAGCGCGGCGTATCGGCCAGCAGCAACGCGGCCAGAGCCGCACGCGTGCGCGGCACTTCGCCGGCCGCCAGCAGCTGGCGGTTCACGGCCATCCCGACCGGTTCATGGGTGGTGCCATAGGCTTCGTGCTTCCAGACCGCCCACTTGGGCAAGTTTGGCGCGTGCGGGCTTTCGTAGCGCTGCGCGTGGCCGTCGTTGACCAGCTTGATCTGCAGATCCATAGCCGAACTCCACAGCACGTCGGCGCGATCGGGTGCATCGTCGCCCTGGCGCAGGAAGCGCTCGTACAGGGCCATGCTGCCGAGCTCGATGTAGTCTACCTGCAGGCCGGCGTGCCGGCGCTCGAAATCGGCGATCAGCGGCTCGATGGCGTGCCGGTCCGTCGCCGCAAGAACCCGCACACGCTGGGCGCCCGATGCCGCGCTGGCGCCGCCCCTGACGGCCGCAGCCGCGATGGAACTTGCCGCCAGGCCCAGCAAGCCGGCCCCGATCACCCTGCGGTTCAATGGCATCGTAAGTCTCCTGGGAGGTATTATCACCGTGCACGCTTGCACCGCCTGCGTGAGCCCCGGGGCACCCCCGGCCCTGTCGACGGTGATTCATCCAGCCCGCCATGCACATCCTGTTGATCGAGGACCACCTGCAACTGGTGCAGACGCTGCAGCAATCGCTCGGGGTGCTGGGCATCGAGGTCGAATCCTGCGCCGACGGCGTGCTGGCCGATACGCTATTGCAGGAACGCAGCTTCGACGTCGTGGTGCTCGACCTGGCGTTGCCGCGCATGGGTGGTTTCGAAATCCTGTGCCGCCTGCGCAAGCGCGGCGACAAGGTGCCAGTGCTGGTACTCACTGCCAACGGCGACACCCACGACCGGGTTCAGGGCCTGAACGCCGGTGCCGACGACTACCTGCCCAAGCCGTTCGACCTTTCCGAACTGGAAGCGCGCCTGCGCGCCCTGCACCGGCGCTCGATCGGCTCGGTCGACGCGGTGCTACGCGTGGCGGCGCTGGAATTCAACACGGTATCGCGCCGCTTCGCGCTCGGCGCGCGGCACCTGGACTTGCCGCCACGCGAGCACGACCTGCTGGAAGCCCTGATCGTCCACGCGGGCCGGCCGGTCAACAAGCTGCTGCTGACCCAGCGCCTGTGCACCAGCGACGCCGTCCTCAGCAACGACGCGCTGGAGCTCTATGTGCACCGTGTGCGCCGCCGGATCGACGGCAGCGGCGCGGCCATTCACACGTTGCGCGGACTCGGTTACGTGCTTGAGGTTGCCGATGACGCGCCTGCGTAGCCTGCTGCTGCGCTGGCTGTTGATCCCGACGCTGGGGCTGTGGATGCTGGCGTCAACGATTGGCTACCTGCGCAGCCTGGCGCAGGCTCACGAAGCCTATGACCGCACGCTGCTCGGTTCGGCGCTCGTGATCGGTGAGCGCCTGAGTGTGGAAAACGGCCAGGTTGTGGCCGACCTGCCCTATGCTGCGCTGGAAATGCTGCGTACCGACGCGCAGGACCGTATCTTCTACCGCGTCGCCGGCCTTGCCGATGGCCACCACATCACCGGCTACAAAGACCTGCCGCCGCCGGCCACGCAGCCAGACACCGAGCCGCTGTTCTATGACGCAGTTTATAAGGGGCAGAACATCCGCGTGGTGGCGCTGACCTGGTTGGTGGTGGACGATATGGCGCCCCGATCCCTGATCGTGCAGGTGGCCGAAACGATGGACGCCCGGCGCCAGCTTACGCGCCGCATCGTCTCCGATGCGGCGGCAATGCAGTTGCTGCTGATCACAGCGGCGGCCGCGCTCATCGCCTTCGGCGTGCAGCGCGGCCTGGCCCCCTTGAAACGGCTACGCGACGAGGTACGCGCGCGCGGCGCGAACGACCTGACGCCAATCGACACGCGCAGCGTCCCGCGCGAAGTAGCGCCCCTGATCCATGCGATCAACGCGCATACCGAACGGCAGCGGCAGCTCAGTGATGCCCAGGTGCGATTCATCGCCAACGCATCACACCAGTTGAAGACGCCACTGACCGTGCTGCGCGCCCAGGTCGATCACGCCTTGCAACAGACCGACCTTGACCACATGCGCACCGTGGTCAGCGGCATTCACCTGTCCACGCAATCGACCCAGAGACTTGTGAACCAGCTACTGAGCCTGGCACGGAGTGAACCCGGTCGCACACTCGACATCGAAGAAATAGATCTTGCCGAACTGGCACGCAATCAGACCTTCGAGATGCTGGTTTTGGCGCGGGCGAAATCAATCGACCTTGGTTTCGAAGGCGACATGCTTGTGCTGGTGCGCGGCGAACCTGTGTTGCTGCGCGAACTCGTCGCAAATCTGGTGCACAACGCCATCAGTTACACGCCGCCCGGCGGTCACGTCACCGTTCGGGTGGATAGGCACAATGGGCGGCCCCGCTTGTGCGTAATCGACAACGGCCCGGGCATTCCCATCGACGAGCGCCTCAAGGTCTTCGAGCGCTTCTACCGCAGCGCCGGCAGCGGCGAGCAAGGCACCGGCCTCGGGCTGGCGATCGCGAAGGAGATCTGCGATCGCCATCGGATCGAAATATCGCTTGGCGAAGGCCCCGAGGGCAAAGGCCTGCACATTCAGTTGCTCTGGCCCGTTGAGGCTGATTCCGGGTAGGCGCCAACACGGCGCCCGCGCCGCCATCTGCATTTAGTTCCTAGTCGTCTTCTGATTGAGAAACGACGCGGCGAATCACGTCACCGCCAAAACCGCGCGCCGCCAGAAAACGCATTTGCCTGGCGCGCCCGGCCGCGTCCAGGGCCGGGCCATCGAACTTCTTGCGCCAGATGTCGCGGGCTCGTTCGAGTTCACCGGCCTTGAGGCTGTCCATCGCCCCGGCCACCACCTCCGCGCCCAGCCCCTTGTTCAGCAGCTCATGGCGTATGCGCGCCGCGCCGTAGCGGCCGGCGCGCCGGTTGATCACCGACTCGACCACCCGCGCCTCGCTGATGAAGTCTTTGGCCTGCAAGTCATCGAGCACCTGCGCCAGTTGGCCCGGCGTTTCTTCGTGGGGTGTGAGCTTGCGTTCCAGCTCGGCCCGCGAATGCTCGCGGGCCGCCAGCAAGCGCAGGGCGCGGCCCTTGAGCGAGAGCTTGAAGCCCGTCGGGGCGGCTGGCTTGTCGGAGGTCATGGCTCGGTCGGCAGGCGTGGGGCACGGGTACAAGGCTTGTGGCGGCACGCAGTTGCTATTATTTTCATAGCCCTCCACAGCCGTCACCTTAAAATCCACGCCTGACTTGCCCTGTAAAAAGCCGGATCAGGCGGCGGCCTTGGTGGGTTTTTCGGCCTTGACGGCCTTCTCCGGCTTGTCGCCCGTCTCGGCGGCCACGGCGATCAGCGGCACGCCCAGCGACTCGCGCACCTTGTTTTCGATTTCAATCGCGAGGTCCGGGTTCTCCTTGAGGAATTCACGCGAGTTGTCGCGGCCCTGGCCGATTTTTTCGCCGTTGAAGGCATACCAGGCGCCGGCTTTCTCGACGATGTGGCCGGCCACACCCAGGTCCAGCACCTCGCCCAGGCGGCTGATGCCCTCGCCATACAGGATGTCGAACTCCGCCGTCTTGAAGGGCGACGCCACCTTGTTCTTGACCACCTTGACGCGGGTTTCGTTGCCGATCACCTCTTCGCCTTTCTTGATGGAGCCTATGCGGCGGATGTCCAGACGCACCGACGCGTAGAACTTCAGCGCATTGCCGCCGGTCGTGGTTTCGGGCGAGCCGAACATCACACCGATCTTCATGCGGATCTGGTTGATGAAGATCACCATGCAGTTGGCCTTCTTGATGGTGGCGGTCAGCTTGCGCAGTGCCTGGCTCATCAGGCGGGCCTGCAGGCCGGGCAGTGAATCGCCCATTTCGCCTTCAAGTTCGGCCTTGGGCGTGAGCGCCGCCACCGAGTCGACCACGATCAGGTCCACCGCGCCTGAGCGGGTCAGCGAATCAACGATTTCCAGGGCCTGCTCGCCGGTGTCGGGCTGGCTGATCAGCAGTTCCTGCAGGTTGACGCCCAGCTTTTGCGCGTACTGGATGTCCAGCGCGTGCTCGGCGTCGACGAAGGCGCAGGTGCCGCCCAGTTTTTGCATTTCGGCAATCACCTGCAAGGTCAGCGTGGTTTTGCCCGACGACTCCGGGCCGTAGATTTCAACCACCCGGCCGCGCGGCAGGCCGCCGACGCCCAGCGCAATGTCCAGGCCCAGCGAACCAGTGGAGACCACCTGGATGTCCTCGATCACCTCGCCAGCACCCAGCTTCATGATGGTGCCCTTGCCGAACTGCTTTTCGATCTGGGCCAGCGCGGCTTGCAGGGCCTTGGCCTTTTCGGTGTTCAGGGCGGCGGTTTGCGCAGGGTTTTGGGCGGGATTCAGTTTGCTGGTCAGTTCCATAAAAAACTCCTTGAAAATCAATAACTTAAAAGAATTAAAACTCTTTGCAGGGTTCCCAGCCGTTTCTGCTTTTAATTACAGCGCTGGATGCATGACCAGTACTTTATGGGCGCTATAAAAATAAGTAAACCATATTTTTAGTCAGTTTTCCTGATTAATTGCACTACCTTGGGCTACCATATCCGGATGCCCAACATGGATGCCCAGACGATGACCAGCCCACCCGGTGTCGTCGAACCCGGCTGGCGCCTCACCCACCTGGGGCGCCTGCTCGGCCACGCCCTGCGCCGCTTTGACGAACGCGTGCTGTCACTGATGGCCAGCAATGCGGACGTGCCGCTGGCACTGTCCAATCTGGCGGCCCGCAACCAGGTGGGCGCCGCCCATATCCACATCACGCGGCACCTGGCGGTGGGCGGCTCGCGCCTGACAGACCTGGCGACGAGCGCCGGCATGAGCAAACAGGCCATGGGCGATCTGGTCGACCAGTGCGAGGCCTGGGGGCTGGTCACGCGCCAGCCCGATCCCCATGACAAACGGGCGCGCCGCGTGATGTTCACCGAATCGGGTCTGCTCTGGCTGGACGCCTTCCGGCGCGCGGTGCGCCAGACCGAAGAGGAGTTCCGGCAGGCGGTGGGGGCCGATGTGGCGACGGTGGTGGCGCTCGGGCTGGAGGCATACGCAGGCGCTTGAAGGGATCCACCTCCCACTCCAGCCAGGGCCGCGGGACTGGCTTTGGCCTGTCCTGAGCTTGTCGAAGGGCCAGACCGCAGGCGCAGCGGCCCCCTCGGGGGGCATCCTTCGACAGGCTCAGGACGATCGGGTGTGAAGTGAGCGACCATGGGGGCGTATCCCTTCCAACCGGGGCCGCGGAACCGGCTTAGCCGGGCCGCAGGCGCAGCGCCCCCTCGGGGGGCAGCGCATTACACGCAGTGAAAAGCGTGGGGGCTCTATTCCGTAAGCAAACCCATGACCGCAAAAGCCTAGAATTTGACCGAGAACCAAAAAACACTGTCCGCAGGCCCTGCCGCGGGCTGATATCTGGAGACAGCCATGCGTATTCTGATTGCCGAAGACGACCAGGTTCTAGCCGATGGCCTGCTGCGCACCCTGCGCGCGTCGGGCGCGGCGGCGGACCATGTAGCGAGCGGCACCGAGGCCGATGCCGCGCTGCTCACCAACACGGAATTTGATTTGCTGATTCTCGACCTGGGCCTGCCGCGCATGCATGGGCTGGAAGTGCTGAAAAGGCTGCGTGCGCGCGGCTCGGCACTGCCGGTGCTGATACTCACCGCGGCCGACAGCGTGGAAGAACGCGTCAAGGGCCTGGACTACGGCGCGGACGACTACATGGCCAAGCCCTTTTCACTGCAGGAACTCGAAGCGCGCGTGCGCGCCCTGACCCGCCGCGGCATGGGCGGCGCCAGCAGCACCATCAAGCACGGGCCGCTGGTCTATGACCAGGCCGGGCGGGTCGCCACCATTGATGGCCAGATGCTGGAGCTGTCGGCCCGCGAGTTGGGCTTGCTGGAAGTGCTGCTGCAACGCGCCGGCCGCCTGGTGAGCAAGGACCAGCTGGTCGAGCGCCTGTGCGAGTGGGGCGAGGAAGTCAGCAACAACGCCATTGAGGTCTATATCCACCGCCTGCGCAAGAAGATTGAAAAGGGGCCGATACGCATTGCGACGGTGCGCGGCCTGGGCTACTGCCTTGAGAAAATCCCAAACTGATGGTGCCCCCACGCTCCCCACTGCGTGTGGTTCGCTGCCCCCCGAGGGGGCCGCCCGCCTGCAGTCCGGCAAAGCCGGCCCTGCGGCTTGAGCTTGCGAAGGCGGATTCGCACAGTTGGATAGGCATGGGCCTGCAAGTCAGGGCCGCGGAACCGGCTTTGCCGGGCCGCAGGCGCAGCGGCCCCCTCGGGGGGCAGAGAGCTACACGCAGTGAGCGAACGTGGGGGCCTATTTGGCTTTAAGACTCTTCCAGCGTGAGCGGCGCAGCCTGTTTGGCGAGATCCTCGACTGGATGCTCACGCCGCTGCTGCTGTTGTGGCCGATCAGCCTGGCGCTGACCTGGCTGGTGGCGCAAAACATTGCCGGCAAGCCTTTTGACCGCGCGCTGGAATACAACGTGCAGGCGCTGGCCAAGCTGGTGGTGGTCAGGAACAACCAGGTGCAGTTCAACCTGACCGCACCGGCGCGCGAAATTTTGCGTGCCGACGACACCGACCTGGTTTACTACCAGGTGGTGGGCACGCACGGCGAGTACCTGAGCGGCGAACACGACTTGCCCCTGCCGCCGGATGAGGACAAGCCCACCAACGGCGAGGTGCGGCTGCGCGAGGATGTCATCCAGGGCGAAGAGGTTCGCGTGGCTTACACCTGGCTCAAGGTGGACGTGAAAGGCGCGGCGCCGGTATTGGTGCAGGTCGCGGAAACACTGGAAAAACGCAAAACACTGGCAACGGAGATTGTGAAGGGCACGATGGTGCCGCAGTTCGTGACCCTGCCGCTGGCCGTGCTGCTGGTGTGGCTGGCGCTGGTGCGCGGCATCAAGCCGCTGGCACAACTTGAAAAACGCATTCGCGCGCGCAAGTCCGACGACATGAGCCCGCTCGATGAAACCTTCGTGCCTGAAGAAGTCGCGCCACTGGTGTCATCCATCAACGATTTGCTGAGCCGGCTCAAGGTCTCGCTCACCACGCAAAAACGCTTTCTGGCCGACGCAGCACACCAGCTCAAGACGCCGCTGGCAGGCCTGCGCATGCAGGCCGACCTGGCGCAGCGTGAAACCGACACCGACGAGCTCAAGAAATCGCTCAAGCACATCGGCCGCGCCAGCATACGCGCGACGCATACCGTCAACCAGCTGCTGGCGCTGGCGCGCGCCGAAACCACCGGCCGCAGCCTGGCCAAGCAGCACGTGGACCTGGTGCACATCGTCTCGGAAGTCATGGCCGACTCGGTGCCGCGCGCGCTCGACAAGCAGATCGACCTCGGCTACGACGGCCCGCCCGCCGGCGAGCCGTCCAGCCAGCTGGAAGGCAACCCGACGCTGCTCAAGGAGCTGGTGCGCAACCTGCTGGACAACGCCATCAACTACACGCCCGAAAAAGGCCAGGTCACGGTGCGGCTGATGACCGACCGCTTCAGCGGCGTGCTGGTGCTGCTGGTGGAAGACTCGGGGCCCGGCATTCCGGAGTCGGAACGCGAACTGGTGTTCCAGCCCTTTTACCGGGCGCTCGGCACCAACGTGGATGGGTCGGGCCTCGGGCTGGCGATCGTGCTGGAGATCGCCAAACAGCATGGCGCCACCATCACCATTGAAGACGCGGCCCTGGCAGGCCACCCGCAGTCACCGGGCACGCGCGTGGCCGTGCGCTTTGTCGGCATGGACTTGCCCGACGGCGGCTAATGGTCGGTGATGGTGGTTGAAGTCGGCTGAAGCCGGCGCGTCAGCGCTGCATCACACCGCAACGGCTGCGGAGACGCCTTGCGGGCTGTCAGGCCAGCCGTACGGCCATCACGCCACCCACAATGACGCAGGTGCCCAGCAGCCGGCGCATCGTGAACGCCTCTTTCAGCAGCCAGGTGCCCAGCAGCACGGCGAACAGCACCGAGGTTTCGCGCAAGGCCGCGACGGTAGCCACCGGAGCCCGGGTCATCGCCCACAGCGCAATGCCATACGAGCCCAGCGAGGCCAGCGCGCCGCCGGTCGCGATCGGCCAGCGCTGCAGCGCATAGTGCCCCATGGCACGGCCGCGCCGCGCCAGCATCAGGAGGCCAAACGGCCAGCCGTCCAGCAGGAACAGCGTGGCGACATACTGCAGGGCATTGCCCGAGGCGCGCACGCCCAGCGCATCGACCACCGTGTAAATGGCAATGATGACCGCGTTGGCGAGTGCAAAACCAACGGCCTTGGGCGCATGCAGCGCGTGCCGGCTCAGGCCCAGCACCAGCACGCCGCAGCAGATGCCGAGGATGCCGGCCCAGGCCAGCGGTGACAGGGTCTCGCCCAGCGTGAAGGTGGCCGACAGGGCCACCAGCAAGGGGGCCACGCCGCGCATCAGCGGATAGGTCAGGCCCAGCTCGCCATGGTGGTAGGCCTGCGTGGTGGCGATGTAGTAGCCGATATGAATCACCACCGAGGCGGCGATGAAAGGCCAGGCTTCCGGGCGCGGCCACCCGACCAGCGCGACCAGCGGCACGGCCAGCACGGAGCCGATCAGGTGGATCACCGCCATGTCCAGCGCCTTGTCCGTGCTGGATTTGACCAAGGCGTTCCAGCCGGCGTGCAGCAGGGCGCCGAACAACACGGCACCCAGCACCGGCCAGGTCAGCGCCAGGATGTCAGAGGGCAACCGCAGGCCTTGACAGGGGCAGGGCACAGCGCTGCGCGCGCGCGAGGAAATGCGTCAAGGGCGGGGTGATCCTGCTGGCGTCCTTCGCCAGGTCGTCCCAGAGGCGCAGCTTCACGGCACCCACAGCGCCGGGCTGCTCAATGAAGCGCGCGGCTTCTTCGGCCGAGAAGATCCCCCCTTGCAGCAGCAGGCTGCGCTTGGAGTCCGCCGAGAGGCTGGAATGGTAGCCGCGCCGGGCGGCGCACAGGTAGCGCTTGGCGTCCACATGCAGCTTGATCGCGTCCAGCACCTCGTCGGCAAACAGGCCGCGCAGGAAGGGCAGGGCGCGGTACTGGTGCACGTCGTCCACGCCGCGCAGCGAAGGCGTCTCGCCCAAGTCGTGCAGCAAATGCCCCAGGTCATGCAGCAGGGCGGCAGTCACCAGCTCGTCGCTGGCGCCTTCGGCCTCGCCGAGCGCCGCGGTCTGCAGCGCATGCTGCAGTTGCGTGACCGGCTCGCCGCTGTACTGCTCGCCGCCGCGGTCGGCGAAGAGGTGTTCAATGTCGTCAAAGCTCAGCATGTGAATTCCTCACCGGATGAAAAAGTAAAGAAAGATGCAAAGGCCAGTGGCCGCCGTGGAACCGGCTTAGCCGGGCCGCAGGTGACCGCCCCTGGGGCTGAGGGCCGCGGCTCCAAGCCTGCCTTCGCAGGCTTGGACGGCCTCGAAGAGCTTCGGCCTCTGGCCGTTGCACGGGGCGCCGAAGGCGCTTCGGGGAGAGCATCAGCCACTCCATGGGAGCGAATAAGTCTTGAGGTTGGTGAAACTCTTGATCGCTTCCTGCACGCCTTCCTTGTAGCCCAGGCCCGAGTCCTTGATGCCGCCGAAAGGGGTGAGTTCGAGCCGGTAGCCCGGCACTTCGCGGACATTGACCGTGCCCACCTGCAGTTCACTCACAAAGCGCGTGATGTAGTCCATGCGGTTGGTGCAGACCGCGCTCGACAGGCCATAGACGGTGCCGTTGGAGATCTGTATCGCTTCGTCGATGGTCCTGAAACGGATCACCGGCGACACCGGGCCGAAGGTTTCTTCCCGGACCACCGTCATCTGCGGCAGGACATGGTCCAGCAGCGTGGGCGAGTACAGCGCGCCGCGGCGCTGGTTGCCGGCCAGCAGCTTCGCGCCCTGCGCCACCGCCTCGTTGACCCGCGACTCGAACAGCATGGCGGCGGCCTCATCGATCACCGTGCCCATGTCGTTGGCCCGGTCGGTGGGGTCGCCGTATTTCCAGGCCAGGGTCTTGGCCAGCACCTGTTCCACAAACTGGCCGGCCACGGCCTCGTGCACCAGCAGGCGTTTGATGGCCGTGCAGCGCTGGCCCGAGTTCCTGTACGAGCCCTGCACCGCCAGCGTGGACGCTTCGTCGATGTCGGCATCTTCCATCACGATGATCGGGTCGTTGCCGCCCAGCTCCAGCACCACGCGGCGGTAGCCGGCCTTGGACGCGATGTATTTGCCGATCGCCACGCCGCCGGTGAAGGTCACCAGGTCCACCAGCGGGTTCGTGATCAGCTCGTCGGCGATTTCGCGCGGGTCGCCGGTGACCACGCTGAGCATCTCGGGCGGCAGGCCGGCCTCGTACAGGATGTCGGCAAACAGGATGGCCGAGAAGGGCACTTTTTCGGAGGGTTTCAGCACCATGCGGTTGTTGCTCGCGATGCTGGGCACCACCTTGTGCGCCACCTGGTTCATCGGGTGGTTGAAGGGCGTGATGGCGGTGATGACACCCAGCAGCGGTGAGCGCTGCGTGTACACGCGGCGCTTCTTGCCGTGCGGCGTCAGGTCGCAGCTGAAAATCTGGCCGTCGTCCCGGAGCGCTTCGCTGGCGCCGAACAGCAGCACGTCGCTCACGCGACCGGCTTCGTACATCGCGTCCTTCAGGCACAGCCCGGACTCGGCGGTGATCAGATTCGCGACCTCATCCAGCCGCGACTGGATGATGGCGGCTGCACGGTTGAGAATCGCAGCGCGTTCGTAGCGGGTGAGTTGGGGCTTGTAGGCATGCGCCCTGGCGAAGGTCTCCCGCACTTCCTCCAGCGTGGCCTTGGGCACGGTGCCCAGCAGCTTTTCGGTGTAGGGGTTGAACACCTCGATGGCGCGGTCGCCGCTGCGCTCGGCGCCGACCCTGCGGCCCAACAGGCGCATGGCGTTGAGCTGGTGGTCGCCGATGTAGTCACTGGTCACACAGCACTCCCTGATATTTCCCCCTCTCCCTCTGGGAGAGGGCGGGGTGAGGGCCGCCGGCGCCCAAACGATAGAGGCATTCGAGTGCGGGTACAGCCCTCACCCTAACCCTCTCCCAGAGGGAGAGGGAATAAGAATCAGCCCTGCGCATAGTTGAGCGCCAGGTCAAAGGCATCAAAATTTCGAAAGCGCCGGCTGCGGTCCAGCCCCGGCAGCTTGCGGTTCACGATCAGCGGCACGCGCTGCTCGCTGAGGCCACCATGCGAGCGCAGCGGCACCTCCAGTGCGGAGAGGTCGTGGCGCGACGCCGACGTGCCGATCACGGTGAAGCGCTCCGAGACGGCCACGAGGTCACCGATGCGGTCGGCCGGCAACTCAAAGCGCCGGGCGGCCTGTTCGCGGGTCAGCACGACTTCCATGCCCTTGAGCTGTGCCAGGCGTTCGCAGGCCGCGGTCACGTCCACCTCTTGCGGCAGGTAGACCGTGGCAAACGAGCCGAGCGCGCCATGGTGCATGACATACGGGTCGGTGATCGGCAGGATCACGCGCGCTTTCGCCGTGCCCAGCCAGGCGTCAAACCAGTCCTGGAGGTAAATCACATCGGGCGTGCCGTCCAGGGCGACCTTGGCATTCATGCCATGGTCGGCGGTCAGCACGATCACGCAGCCCAGCGCATCCAGCTGGGCCAGGTAGCCGTCCATCATGCGGTAAAACGCGTTGGCGCCATCGGTACCCGGCGCGTGCTTGTGCTGCACATAGTCGGTGGTCGACAGGTACATCACGTCGGGGTGGTATTTCTGCATGATCTTCACGCCGGCGGCAAAGACAAACTCGGACAGGTCTGCGCTGTACACGCTGGGCAGCGGCCGACCCACCAGCCCCAGCACGTCCTCAATCCCGTTTTCCGCCAGCGTCACCTGGTCGGCCTTTTCGGACGAAAAGCAGATGCCCTTCATCTGGTGGCCGAGCAGCTTGCGCAGCTTGTCCTTGGCCGTCACCACCACCAGCGACTGGCCCGCATCGGCCAGTGCGGCCAGCAGCGTGGGCGCGCGCAGCCACTTGGGGTCGTTCATCATGACCTCCGTGCCGGTCGCGGTGTCAAACAGGTAGTTGCCGCAAATGCCGTGCACGCTGGGCGGCGCGCCGGTGACGATGGACAGGTTGTTGGGATTGGTGAAGCTGGGCACCACGCAGTCGGCCGTCAGGCCCGAACCCAGGGCCAGCGTGCGCTGCAGCCAGGGCATGTGGCCCGTGGCGACGGCTTGGGCCAGGTAGTCGGGCTCGCAGCCGTCGACGCACACCACCACCGTGGGCTGCGTCGGCAGCGCGTACGACCGGCCATTCACCGTCAGTTCAGCGCGTGCCTTATCGGTTGCCACGTTTGGGCCTTTCCCTGTCGGTGTCCGAAGTGTTGTTCAGGTGCGTGGCCCTGGCTGCGCCCTGCCCTGCACCCTGCCCTGCACCCGTCCCGGCGTCGCCGCCCTGCAGCCGTGCCTGGCGCCGCAAATCGTTCTCGATCGTGCGTTCCTTGCTTTCGATCACATGGTCGAACATGGCCCGCCCGGCGGTATCCGCGTCCCCCGAGGCGATGGCCTTGACGATCTGCCGGTGCTCACTGGCCGAAATGGGCATGAGCCAGCCGTCGGCCAGGTTGAGACGGCGAAACAGCGACAGCTCCTTGATCAGCTTGCGATAAATCGCCGTGAGCTTGCGGTTGCCGGCCATCTCGACCAGCCGGTCGTGAAACTTGAGGTTCAGCAGGTGGTAGTTGTAGGCGTCTTCGGCCTTCACGGCCTTTTCCATCGCGTCGACCAGGCCCTTGATTTCCTTGAGCTGCGCCGGCGTGATGTTCCTGGCGAGCTGGCGGCCCACCAGCTCGTCCATCGCCGCGCGCAGGTCAAAAATCTCCACCGCTTCGTCGATCGGTATGTCGCGCACAAAGACGCCGCGGTTTTTTTCGTTGCGCACCAGCCCCGCTTCCTCCAGCATGCGAAAGGCTTCACGCACAGGCCCGCGTGAAACACCCATCTTCTCGGCCAGCGCCGCTTCAATCAGTTTGCTGCCGGGTTCGTACTCGCCGACAAGAATGGCCCGCTCGATTTCCTGCTGCACTACCGTGGTGAGGGAACTGTTTTGGAGGAGTGCGATGGTGGGGTGAAAGACTGCGTTCATGCCCTGCATTGAAGCACAAAACAAAAAAATGTCAACAATCTGCAAAAAACAATTGACAAGTAAAAAGGGGCGGCGTCCAATTCACTCGGGCTGGATCGATATGGCCTGAGCGCAGGTTGCGCCATCACATGTCATCCCGCTGACACGATCAGGTCACAACATGGCAGGTTTTTCACAAAGGACGATGTATGCAGCTGGCTCTCCATCTCAAATCCCTCGGCAAAGCACTCGCCGCAGCAGGCCTGCTGGCCATTGCCGCATCGGCCTCCGCGCAAAAAACCCAGTTGCTGGTCTATACCGCCCTGGAAACCGACCAGCTCAAGGCCTACCAGGAAGGCTTCAACAAGGCGCATCCCGACATCGACCTCAAGTGGGTGCGCGACTCGACCGGCGTGATCACCGCCAAGCTGCTCGCTGAAAAAGCCAACCCCCAGGCCGACGCCGTCATGGGCGTGGCGGCTTCCAGCCTGGCACTGCTGGACAAGCAGGGCATGCTCGAGCCTTATGCGCCGCTCAACCTGGACGGCATCATGAGCCAGTACCGCGACAAGAAAAAAGTCCCGGCCTGGTTCGGCATGGACGTGTGGGGTGCCACCATCTGCTTCAACACGACCGAAGCCCAGAAAAAGAACATTCCCAAGCCGGAAACCTGGCAGGACCTCACCAAGCCCATCTACAAGGGCCAGATCGTCATGCCCAACCCCGCCTCCAGCGGCACGGGCTACTTCGACGTGACCGCCTGGCTCACGCTGTTTGGCGACAAGGACGGCAAGGGCGGCGGCTGGAAATACATGGACGGCCTGCATGAAAACATTGCGCAGTACACCCACTCCGGCTCCAAGCCCTGCAACATGGCGGCCGCCGGTGAGTTCCTGATGGGCATCTCCTTCGAGTACCGGGGCAACGCCAACAAGGCCAAAGGCGCACCGATTGACCTGGTCTTCCCGAAAGAGGGCCTGGGCTGGGACCTCGAGGCGTTTGCCATCCACAAGGGCACCAAGAAACTGGAAGCCACCAAAAAACTGGCTGACTGGGCTTCCAGCAAGGACGCCATGATGCTGTACGGCAAGAACTTCGCCATCACGGCGCAGCCTGGCCTGGCGCCGCCGCTGGCCAACGTGCCCAAGGACTATGAAGCACGCCTCGTGAAGATGGACTTCACCTGGGCCGCCGACAACCGCGAACGCATCCTGAACGAATGGACGCGGCGCTATAACAGCAAAACAGAAAAAAAATAGCCCCCTGTCGGCGGCCTTTGGCCGCCGTCTCCCCCTCAGGGGGACAGCCGCTGTGGCCCGGCGGAGCCGGTTCCACGCCGCTGCCTGCTTTTTTGCATCGGCGCGCCGCCCGTCCAGGCAATACACACGTATGACCCACGAATGACCCACGACACTTTTCTCGCGCTGCGCCACATCCGGAAAGAGTTCGGTGGTTTTATTGCGCTCCAGGACATCAACCTGGATATCCGCAAGGGCGAGTTTGTCTGCTTTCTCGGGCCATCTGGCTGCGGCAAGACCACCTTGCTGCGCATCATTGCCGGCCTGGAAGTGCAGACCGCCGGCGAAGTGCACCAGGGCGGCCGCGACATTTCCCGCCTGCCGCCCGCGCTGCGCGACTACGGCATCGTGTTCCAGAGCTACGCGCTGTTTCCCAACCTCACGGTGGCCGACAACGTGGCCTATGGTCTGGTCAACCGCAAGACCCCGCGGGCCGAAGCCGCCAGACGGGTGGGCGAGCTGGTCAGGCTGGTGGGCCTGCCGGGCAGCGAAGCCAAATACCCCAGCCAGCTGTCGGGCGGCCAGCAGCAGCGCATTGCGCTGGCGCGGGCCCTCGCCACCTCACCGGGCCTGTTGCTGCTGGACGAGCCCCTGTCGGCGCTCGATGCGCTGGAACGCGTGCGGCTGCGCCAGGAAATCCGGGCGCTGCAGCAAAAACTGGGCGTGACCACCATCATGGTGACGCACGACCAGGAAGAAGCCCTCAGCGTGGCCGACCGCATTGTCGTGATCAACCAGGGGCTGATCGAGCAGGTGGGCACGCCGATGGAGATTTACCGCGAGCCGGCCTCGCCCTTCGTGGCCGATTTTGTCGGCAAGGTGAATGTGTTGCCGGCCCGTGTCAGCGGCGGCGAGATGAGGTTTGGCGCACTCTGCCTGCCCTGCGACGGCGCCGACCGCGACGTCAAGGTCTACCTGCGTCCCGAAGACGTACTGGCCCGTCCCATTGCCGAAGGCGACCCCCATGTGTTCAACGCCACCATCGAGAAAATCGACTTTCTCGGGTCCTTCTGCCACGTGCATGTGACCTCCCCCGCACTGGACAAGCACAAGCTCACGGTTTATCTTTCGCTCAACTTCCTGTCCGAGCAGTCGCTGCAGATCGGCTCGACCCTGCCCCTGCGGCTGCTGCCCGAACGCATCAAGGTGTTTTGATGCCCCTGTCCACCGCCGCCGCCAAACTCCCGCTGGTCAGGCAGCGCGTGCACTGGATTGACCACCTGGCCTACGCCGCGCTGGCGCTGGTGGCGGTGATTTTGATAGCGTTTCTCGCCGCGCCGCTGGTCACCATCCTGCAGCAGGCCGTGGAAGACAAGACCGGCGACCTCGTCTGGTTTGACAACTTCATTGACTACGCGAAAACCCCGGCGCTGCTGGAAAGCCTGTGGAACAGCATCTGGGTGTCCGTCGCCGTCACCGTGGTGACCGTGCCGCTGGCTTTCGGCTTCGCCTATGCGCTGGCACGCTCATGCATGCCTTACAAGGCGCTATTTCGGGGCATCACGTTGATCCCGCTGCTGGCCCCGTCGTTGCTGTCGGCCATTTCCCTGATTTACTGGTTCGGCAACCAGGGCGTGCTCAAGGGCTGGATGCAAGGCCTGGGGGTAGGGCAGATCTACGGCGCGCCCGGCATCGTGATTGCGGAATGCTTTGCCGTGTTCCCGCATGCGCTGATGATTCTGCTCACCGCGCTGAGCCTGTCGGATGCGCGGCTGTATGAGGCGGCCAATGCCATGGGCACCAGCGCCCGTCGCAAGTTCTTCACCATCACGCTGCCGGGCGCCAAGTACGGCCTGATCTCGGCGGCCCTCGTCACCTTCACCCTGGTCATCACCGACTTCGGCATCCCCAAGGTCATCGGCGGCAGCTTCAATGTGCTGGCCACCGACGTCTTCAAGCTGGTGATCGGCCAGCAGGACTTCGCCAAGGGCGCCGTGGTGGCAATTCTCCTGCTCGCACCGGCCGTGCTGACCTTCGCCGTCGACCACTACGTAAGCAAGCGGCAGACCGCGATGCTCACCGCGCGCGCGGTGCCCTACCGCCCCACGCCCGCGCGCGGCTACGACGCCCTCATGACCCTGTATTGCTGCGCGATCGCCTTGCTGGTGCTGGCCATGCTGGCGATGGCCGTGTTTGCCTCGTTCGCCAGCTTCTGGCCCTACAACCTGACACCCAGCCTGCGCCACTACACGCTCGGCCTGATCGATGCGGAAGTGGGCGTGGGTTTCATGAACAGCCTGAAGATGTCGGCCGGCACCGCGTTCTTCGGCACGGCGCTGGTGTTTTGCGGCGCCTACCTGCTGGAAAAAACCAAGGGCATGGACGGCCTGCGCGGCTTTGTGCGCATGCTGGCCATGCTGCCCATGGCCGTGCCCGGCCTGGTGCTGGGCCTGGGCTACATCTTCTTTTTCAATGCCCCGGACAACCCCCTGGGCGGCCTGTACCACACGCTGACGCTGCTGACGCTGTGCACCATCGTGCACTTCTACACCACCGGCCACCTCACCGCGGTGACGGCGCTGAAGAGCCTGGACAGCGAGTTCGAGGCGGTCAGCGCTTCGCTCAAGGTGCCGTTTTTCAAGACCTTCTGGCGCGTCACGCTGCCCATCTGCACGCCCGCGCTGGTGGACATTGCGCGTTACTTCTTCATCAATGCCATGACCACCATTTCGGCTGTGGTGTTTTTGTATTCACCCGAAACCAAGGTGGCGTCGATTGCCATCCTGAATCTGGACGAAGCCGGTGAGATGGGCGCCGCCGCGGCCATGGCCGTGCTGATTGGTATTGCATCAACCATCGCCACCCTGCTGTTCATGGCCCTCGCCTGGTGGATCAACCGCCGGACCCAGGCATGGAGGAAATAGTGCCCCCACGCTCGCTCACTGCGTGTAGCTCCCTGCCCCCCGAGGGGGCGCTGCGCCTGCGGTCTGGCGAAGCCAGTCCCGCGGCCCCTGCTGGTGAAGACCACCATCCCCCACGTTCTCTCATTGCCTGAAGCTGGCACTGGAACCGAAAGATAAAAATGGATCGAGACAAAATCCTCCTCACACCGGGCCCACTGACCACCACGCTGCGCACCAAGCTGGCCATGCTGAAGGACTGGGGCTCCTGGGACGCCGACTTCAACGCCGTGACGGCCAGCGTGCGCCACAGCCTGCTGGACATCATCCACGGCCACGACTCGCATGTGGTGGTGCCGTTGCAGGGCAGCGGCACCTTCAGCGTCGAAGCCGCCGTCGCCACCCTCGTGCCGCGCGACGGCCATGTGCTGGTGCTGGACAACGGCGCCTATTGCAAACGCGCCGCGCGCCTCACCCAACTGATGGGCCGCCGCTGCACCGTGCTGCCGTTCGACGAAGCGGCGCAGGTGTCCGCCGCCGCGATGGCCGACCAGCTCAAGGCCGATGCCAGCATCAGCCACGTGATCCTGATCCACTGCGAGACCGGCGCCGGCGTGCTCAATCCGCTGCAGGAGGTGGCCGACGTGTGCGCCGCCTACGGCAAGGGGCTGATCGTCGATGCCATGAGTTCCTTTGCCGCGCTGGAAATCGATGCGCGCAAGGTGCACTTCGATGCGCTGGTGGCCGCCAGCGGCAAATGCCTGGAGGGCGTTCCCGGCATGGGCTTTGTCTTTATCCGCAAGGCCATCCTGGAGGGCTGCGCCGGCCGCAGCCAGTCGCTGGCCATGGACCTGTACGACCAGTACGTCTACATGGAAAAGACCACGCAGTGGCGTTTCACGCCCCCCACCCACGTCGTGGTGGCGCTGGCCGAGGCGATTGCGCAGTTCGAGGAAGAAGGCGGCCAGCCCGCCCGCCTGGCCCGCTACCAGCGCAACTACACCACGCTCGTCACCGGCATGGCCCGGCTCGGCTTCAGGCCCTTTCTGGACCCGGCCATCCAGGCGCCCATCATCGTGACCTTTCACGCGCCGGCCGACAGCCGCTATGAATTCAAGAGGTTCTATGCCTCCGCGCGCGAACGCGGCTTTGTCCTATACCCCGGCAAACTCACCCAGGTGGAAACTTTCCGTGTAGGCTGTATTGGCGCGATCGGCCCCGGGGAAATGGAGCAGGCGGTCCACGCCATCGCCGGGGCACTGCAGGACATGGGAATCCCCTCTGCCGCACCGGCGCACTGACGACATTCAGGGCACGGAGAAGATTGAGGGGATTGGGAGCATTGGGGAAATTTGGGGCATTGAGCGCATTGATAAAAAACCAGGAGTCAGCATGGCCAGCAAAGCATCCGGCAAGACCCACCCCGCTGTAGAGGCGGTCAGAAAATCAGGTGCGACCAAGGTCAAGGTGGCCGTCAGCGACATCGACGGCGTCCTGCGCGGCAAATACCTGCACCGCGACAAGTTTCTGGGCACCGCCGAGCCTTACCCGGCGGGCGGCTTCGGCTTTTGCGACGTGGTGCTGGGCTGGGACATGACGGACAGCTGCTACGACAACACCACCGTCACCGGCTGGCAGCATGGCTTTCCCGATGCGCTGGCCAGGCTGGACCTGAACACTGCGCGTCATGTGCCCTGGGACGACGGCGTGCCCTTCTTTCTCGGAGAATTCGTCAACGCGGACGGCACTCCGCATGCCGTCTGCCCGCGCCAGACGCTCAAGCGCGTGCTCAAGCGCGCCGAAAAAATGGGTTTCATGGTGATGACCGGCATGGAATTCGAGTGGTTCAATTTCCTGGAAACACCGCACAGCTGGGCCGCCAAAAAAGGCGTCGGGCCCGAGCAGCTGACACCGGGCATGTTCGGCTATTCGGTGCTGCGCATGAACCAGAACCGCGAGTTCTTCAAGGCCATCATGGATGAGATGCTGGCCTTTGACATCCCGATTGAAGGCCTGCACACCGAGACCGGGCCCGGCGTCTATGAAGCCGCCATCGGCTTCAGCGAGGCGCTGGCGCAGGCCGACCGCGCCATCCTGTTCAAGACCGGCACCCGGGAAATCGGTGCGCGCTTCGGCATCATGCCCAGCTTCATGGCCAAGCCCAACCAGCACCTGCCCGGCTGCAGCGGGCATATCCACCAGAGCCTGTCCGACGGAAAAACCAACCTGTTCTACGATGCGAAGAACCCGCGCAAGATGAGCAAGCTGTTTGAAAGCTATGTGGCCGGGCAGGTCGCCTGCATGATGGATTTCGGCCCGCTGATCTGGCCCACCATCAACAGCTACAAGCGCCTGGTCGATGGCTTCTGGGCGCCGGTCAAACCCACCTGGGGCATGGACAACCGCACCGCCAGCTTCCGCGTGATTGCCGGCAGCCCCAAGGCCACGCGGCTGGAAACGCGCTGCCCGGGCGCCGACGTGAACCCCTACCTCGCCATGGCGGCCGTGATCGCGGCCGGACTGGACGGTGTTGAAAAAGGCCTCAAGCTCACGGCACCGCCCATCACCGGCACCAACCAGGGCGCCGAGCACATTCCGCGCGCACCGCGCACCCTGATCGAAACCACCCGCATCTTCCAGCAGTCCAGCATTGCCCGCGACTGGCTGGGCGATACCTTTGTCGACCACTTCGCCGCGACCCGTGACTGGGAATGGCGGCAATGGCTTGACGGGGTGACCGACTGGGAATTAAAACGCTACTTCGAGATCATCTAGGCATGACAGGCATGGAAATTCGACCACTTGAAATCTCCGATGCACCGGTCTACCGGGCCTTTCGGCTGCGCGGCCTGCGCGAGCACCCCGATGCCTTCACGTCGAGCTTTGAGGAAGAAACCCTGCGCCCCCTGGCCGACACCGAAAAAAGGCTGGCCGCCAGCACCAGCGAAAAACTCTGGGGCGCTTTTGTCGAAGGCGAGAAGCCCGTCATGGCCGGCATGGTGGGGCTCAGCCGTGAAACCCGCCTGAAAAACCGCCACAAGGCCTCACTGGTGAGCATGTATGTGGCGGAGGAATACAGTGGCCAGGGTCTCGGCCGCGCGCTGGTCGACACCGTGCTGCAAGCGGCCACCACCTGGGGCGTGGAGCTCGTCATCCTCACGGTCACGGACAGCAACCGGCAGGCCATGGCGCTCTACGAAAGCGCCGGTTTTTCGTCCTGGGGCACGGAGCCCGACGCGATACGGGTCAATGGCGCCAGTTTGGGCAAAACCCATATGTATCGCCAGCTCACGCACGCCCGGTCCTTCTGAACCGCCCCACCCTCATAACCCTCTGGCCCTCTAACCCCATGACCATCACCAGCTTTTCCTTCCCCACCGCCATCAAATTCGGTCCGGGCGCACGCAAGCAGGTGGCCGAAGCC
The DNA here is from genome assembly GCF_056401235.1 of Polaromonas sp. P4_F9. Taxonomy (NCBI): domain Bacteria; kingdom Pseudomonadati; phylum Pseudomonadota; class Betaproteobacteria; order Burkholderiales; family Comamonadaceae; genus Polaromonas; species Polaromonas sp. P4_F9. Next base: position 24,201 of record NZ_JBFUJT010000038.1, read on the forward strand.
CTGCTGGCGGCCGGCTGCAGGCGCCCGCTCATCGTGACCGACAAGGCCCTGGCGGCCCTGCCGGTGCTGGCCGAGTTCAAAACCCATCTGGCGGGGCTGGAGGTGGCGGTATTTTCCGGTGTGTTCGGCAACCCGACCTGCAGCCAGGTGATGGACGGCGCCGCGGCGTACCAGGCGCACCAGGCCGACTGCGTGATCGGCTTTGGCGGCGGCGCGGCGCTGGACGTGGCCAAGGTGGTGGGCGTCGCGGCCACCCATGAGGGCGACATCCTCGAATACGTATGGGACCATCCGCAGGTGCGCGCCATCACGGGCGAACTGCCTTATTTTGTGGCCCTGCCCACCACCTCCGGCACCGGCTCCGAAGTCGGCCGCTCCAGCGTGGTCAGCGAAAACGACACCCACTTGAAACGCGTGGTGTTCAGCCCCAAAATCCTGGCAAAGGTGGTGTTTGCCGACCCCGAACTCACCTTGGGCCTGCCACCGCATGTGACGGCCGCCACCGGCATGGACGCACTGACCCACAACATCGAGAGCTACCTGTCGCCCGCCTACCATCCGCTGTGCGACGGCATTGCGCTGGAAGGCACGCGCATCGCTGCCCGGGCCCTGCTCACCGCGGTGAAAGAGCCCGGCAACCTGCAGGCTAGAGGCGACATGATGATGGCCTCCATGATGGGCGCCATTGCCTTCCAGAAAGACCTGGGCGCCGTGCACTCGTGCGCGCATGCGCTGGGCGCGGTGTGCGACCTGCACCATGGCCTGGCCAACGCGCTGATGATAGACACCGTGCTGGCCTGGAACCACGAAGCCGCACCGGCCAAATTTGACGAGCTGGCCCATGTCTGCGGCGTGGCCGGCGGCGGCAAAGCCCTGGTGCCCTGGCTCAAGCAGCTGAAAGAAAGTGTCGGCATCACCGGCCCGCTGTCAGCGCATGGCGTCAAGCGTGACCACCTGCCACGCCTGGTCGAGATCGCCACGGCCGACATCTGCCACCAGACCAACCCCCGCCCTTGCAAGGCCGAAGACTTTCAAAAGCTGTTCGAGGCCGCTTTATGAACGCCGACATGACAACTCTCGTGATGACCATGCGTCGTGCGATACAGGTTCCCCATTCAGCCAGGGCCGCGGAACCGGCTTTGCCGGGCCGCAGGCGCAGCGCCCCCGAGGGGCTGGAGCCTGCGGCTCCAAAGCTGCTTGAGCAGCTTTGGACAGGCGACAGAGGCGAAGCGTCTCGCGAGCCGCGGCCTGCAAGGCCTCGCGCAGTACGCGAAGCGACAAGCGTGGGGGCCCAATGACCGCCGCCAGCCGCCTCAAGATCGGTCTTTCGGCCTGCTTTTCGCATGCCGACCCGAGCCGCTCCTTCTTCACGGGCAAGACCCTGCAATATGTGGAGCAGTCGATTGCCCACTGGCTGATGTCCTCGGGCGCCATGGTGGTCATGGTGCCCTGTCCCACGGGCAATACCCGGCGCGGCGATGTGACCTATGAGCATTACGCCCAGTGGCTGGACGGCCTGGTGCTGCATGGCGGCGCCGACGTCTGGCCCGGCAGCTATGGCGAGGCGCCCATGGAAGAAAAATGGTCCGGCGACCGGATACGCGACGAATACGACAAGGCGCTGGTCGCCACATTCGAAGGCATCGGCAAACCGATTTTTGGCGTGTGCCGCGGCCTGCAGCTGCTCAACGTGGCCTTTGGCGGAACGCTCTACCAGGACATCCAGACCCAGGTGCCCGACTCCTTCCTTCACCGCGATGCGGCGACCTACGACCAGAATTTCCACAGCGTGGACATCGTGCAGGGCACCCGGCTGTCGGCGCTATACCCCGGCGTGGAGCGGGTGCGTGTCAACAGCATTCACCACCAGGCCATCAAGAAGCTGTCGCCCGAATTTGAAGTCGAGGCCTACAGCGTCGGCGACGGCATTGTGGAAGCCATACGCCGCAAGGACCGTTCCAAAAGCTATATCGCCGCGCTGCAGTGGCATCCCGAATTCCACCAGCCCGGCTCCGACACGATTGACGACGCCGCCGTGCTCGAAGATTTCCTGTCGGCCGTGGCGGACGCCAAGCACAACCATCACAACCATTCCCGAAAAAGCAAGGCATGACGCAACTGTCCATCCACAACCCCGCGACCGGCGCCCTGATAACGGACCTGCCGGCCGATGACGCTGCCACGGTGGCCAGCAAGGCGGGCCAGGCGCGCGCCGCCCAGCCGGGCTGGGCCAGGATGCCGCTGGCCGAGCGCAAGGCCTGCATCACGCGTTTTCGCGCCGGCATCGTGGCAGAGCTGGACGCGCTGGCCGCGACCATGACGCACGAAACCGGCAAGCCCATCAAGATGTCGCGCAACGAACTGAACGGCCTGCTGGGGCGCATCGACTTCTTCCTGGCAGAACTCGACAGCACCACCGCCACGCAAACCGTCTTCAGCGAGGGCGGCATGACCGAGCAGATCGAGCACGCGCCGCTCGGCGTGGTGGCCAATATCTCGGCCTGGAACTACCCCTGGTTCGTCGGCGGCAATGTGTTCATTCCCGCCCTGCTCACGGGCAACGCCGTGCTCTACAAGCCTTCCGAATATGCCGCCATGACGGGCCTGGCCATGGCCCGCCTGCTGCACGCCGCCGGCGTGCCCCGGGATGTGTTTGTGCCGCTGGTCGGCGGCGCGGCCGTGGGGGAAGCCCTGCTGGCGCAGCAGGTGGACGGCCTCTTTTTCACCGGCTCCTACGCGACGGGCGCGCGGATTGCCCGCGCCATGGGCCCGCGCATGGTCAAGCTGCAGCTGGAGCTGGGCGGCAAGGACCCGACCTACGTCTGCGACGACGCCGACCCGAAGACCGCCGCGGAGTCGCTTGCCGACGGCGCGATGTACAACACCGGGCAGAGCTGCTGCTCGGTCGAGCGCATCTATGTGCACGAGAAGATTCACGACGCGTTCGTGGCCGCCTTTGTCGACACGGTCAGGACCTTCAAGGTCGGCGACCCGATGGCCGAGGACACCTACATCGGCGCCATCACGCGCGCACCCCAGCTGGAGGTGCTGGATGCGCAGGTGCTGGACGCCAAAGCCAAAGGCGCCACGCTGCTGGCCGGCGGCCACCGCCTGCCGGGCCCGGGCAACTGGTATGCGCCCACCGTGTTTGCCAACGTCAACCACGGCATGGCGCTGATGCAGGAGGAAAGTTTCGGCCCCATCATCGGCATCCAGAAAGTCGCCGGCGACGAGGAAGCCGTCAGGCTCATGAACGACACGCGCTACGGCCTGACCGCGGGCGTGTTCACCCCGAACGAGACCCGCGCGAAGGCGTTGCTGGCGCAGGTGAATGCGGGCAGCGTGTACTGGAACTGCTGCGACCGCGTCAGCCCGCGCCTGCCCTGGAGCGGTTACGGCGATTCGGGCGTCGGCCTGACGCTGTCCACCTACGGCATCCAGACCTTCACCCGTCCCAAGGCCTGGCACTTGCGCCGACCCTGAATATATGGCCCCCACGCTTGTCGCTTCGCGTACTTCGCTGCCCCCCGAGGGGGCCGCTGCGCCTGCGGTCTGGCAAAGCCAGTCCCGCGGCCCCTGCTTGAAAATACAGGCCCCCACGCTCCCCACTTTGTGTGGTTCGCTGCCCCCGAGGGGGCGCATTTTGCCTTGGGGCGGCCCGGCGGCGAAACCCTGGCAACCACGCTTGTCGCTCCGCGTGCCTACGGCGTTACGCTGCCCCTTTCACGAGGAAATGGGGCTGATTTTCCTGGGGGCGGCCCGTCGGAAAGTTGTCTCGCCATGAGGAGAACACCATGAAGCTGACCCTCTTCGACCTCGACCACACGCTGCTCAGTGGTGACAGTGATGTGCTGTGGTGCGACTTCCTGATGGAAAAAGGCGTGCTCGACAAAGAACATTTTTCCGCACGCAATGCCGACATCGAAGCGCGCTACAAGGCCGGCACCGTCGACCTGAAGGAGTTTGCCGATTTTTATGTGGGCACCCTGGCCGGACGCACCGTGCGCGAGTGGGAACCCCTGCGGCAGGAGTTCTTCTCGGAATGGATCGTCCCGCGCATCACGCCGCAGGCCGTGGCGCTGGTCGACAAGCACCTGGAAGCCGGCGACCTGGTCGTCATGACCACGGCCACCAACCGCTTCCTCACCGAGCTGACCGCTTTCTACCTGGACATCGAGCACCTGATTGCCACCGAGCCCGAACTGCAAGACGACCGCTTCACCGGCAGCACCACCGGCACGCTGAACATGCGCGCCGGCAAGGTAACGCGCCTGCATGACTGGCTGATGGCACGCGGCCTGCGCTTCAAGGACTTCAAAACCACGGCGTACAGCGACTCCATCAATGACCTGCCGCTGCTGGAAGCGGTGAAGCACCCGGTGACGGTGAACGCCGACGCGACACTGGCGGCCATAGGCGGCGAGCGCGGCTGGCCGGCACTGCAGCTGCGCTGAGCAGGGTCAGCCCGGCTGAAGCGGCACCCCAAACAAGCTGAACGCCCCCGAAGCCGATACGATCCCGAACACGCGGCTGTTCTTATTTCTTGCGGCCGTATCTGGCGGTAAAGCTGGCTTTGCCCAGTGTGTTGGCGTTGATCATGAAGCCGGCAAGCGCCGCCGTGGCATCGGCCGGCACCTCCAGCTTGTCGACCTTGAGCGCATGCACGGTAAAGATGTAGCGGTGCGGCTTGTCGCCTTGCGGCGGGCAGGTGCCGCCCCAGCCGGCCACGCCGTAATCGATGCGCACCGGGACTGCACCCTTGGGCAGGTTTGCACCACCCACAGCGCCGGCGTTGGGCGCCAGCTCCGTCACGGAAGCCGGAATGTTGATAACCGACCAGTGCCACCAGCCCGAGCCGGTGGGCGCGTCGGGATCGTAGACCGTCACGGCAAAGCTCTTGGTGTCCTTGGGCATGCCACTCCACTTGAGCGCGGGCGATTTGTTGTCGCCCGAGCAGCCAAAGCCGTTGAACTCGAAGCTCTTGGGGATCATTCCGCCGGCCTTGATGTCCGGGCTGGTGAGCGTGAAGGCGGCGGCGTGCGCCAGCGTGGCGGCGCCTGCCAGGGCGGCGATGAGAAGCGTGCGTTTCATGAAATTCTCCTGAGATGAGAACCGGATGATGGTGCAAACCGGCGCACCTTGCTGGCTGCGCCGCATCAATTGCTGTGCGGCAGAGCCCAGAGCCCCCCGCAACCCGTTCTCAAGGACGCAGGTGCGAAGGCGCGAAGCCGAAGCGCTCGCGGAACGCCGCGGAAAAGCGGCTGTGTGATTCGTAGCCGCAGCGGCCGGCAATTTCAGACACCTGCAGCCCGGTCGTTTGCAGCAGGCTCATGGCCGTTTCCAGCCGGACCTCGCGCACGCACTGGCTGACCGATGTGGCCTCTTGCGCCAGCCGGCGCTGCAGGGTGCTGGCGCTCAGGTGAAAGGCGCGGGCCACGTCGTCCACCGTCCAGACGGCTTGCGGGCGCTGCCCCGCCAGCCGCCGCACGCGGTCGGCCCAGCCGAGTTCACGGGCTGGCGCGAACACCAGGCCGCGCTCGGCCAGCAGCAACAGCACTTCAAGCGCGCGATGCTGGCGCATGACCTGCGACGCTTCGCTGTCTTCCAGGGCCGCAGCGGCATGGCCGAAGGTGGCGGTAAACGCCTCGTCGGCTAGCAGGCTGGCGCAGCCTTGCACGACCGGGGTGGCTGCGAACTGGCCAAAGCGCTCATGGAACAGCTCCACCAGCGGCGGCGCGAAAGTCAACACGCGCGCGATGTAACGGCCCTGCGGCGCGGGGTCGTTCACCATGTCCCATTGCGTCGCACGCGGAACCACGAACACGTCGCCGGTGCGAAAACCGGTGCTGCCTTGCGGGGTGGCCAGGCGCTTGCTGCCCGAGGCTACCCAGCCCACCATGTCGTCACGCACCGTGATCGTGCGGATGCGGTGGCGGACCGTGCTCGAAAGGACATGTGATGCGGCGGGGGCGTCCATTGGCGGACGCCTCAGCTCAGGTGCTTGCCCACAATCCCGGCCAGCTCGAACATCGTCACCTGCGGCTTGCCGAACACCGGCAGCAGCTTGGCGTCGGCATTGATGGCGCGCTTGTTGGTGGCGTCCTGCAGGCCCTCGGCCTTGATGTAGTCCCACAGCTTCTTGATCACCTGGGTGCGGGCCACCGGCTCGGCGCCAATCACCGCGGCGAGCGATGCGCTGGGCTTGAGGCCGGCACCCGGCTTGGGGGTGGCTGCCTTGCGCGCCACCTTGGGTGCGGCCGTCTTGGCCGGCGCTTTTTTGGCGGCGACCTTTTTGGCCGCAGCTTTCTTTGCCGCCGGCGCCGCATCGCCTGCGGCCCCTTTGGCCGCCACCGTCTTGCCGAACGGCGTCTTCACGACCCCCGTCCTGGCGGCCGCCGGTTTGCGCGGCGGGAACTTGGACGGCGCGAACTCGAAGTTCACCTTGTCGGCCTCCTTGTCCCAGGCCAGCATGGCCTTGAACGGGCGGCGCGTGCGCATCGAGACAAACTTGTCCAGCAGGTCGGTCTTGCCGGTCTCCAGCAGCTTGTGCATTTGCTCGCGCTCAATCGGCTGCTGCAGGATCACCTGGCCGGTCTTGAAGGTGCAGCTCGGCGTGGGCTGCTCCAGCGTGGGCGCCGACTTTTCGCAGACGTAGTTCTTGCCGAGCTCGAACACCCGGGCGGCGCAGCGCGGGCAGGGGCCCAGCGACTGCTGGCCGGCAAAATCCACGATCTCACCGGTCTCGCCGTTCTTGTCGTCGCCAAAATCGAATTCCAGCTTGTAGTTCTTCGTTTCCTCGTCGAACTTGATCACCATCTCGGCGGTGAAGGGCCAGCCCGCCTTGGAGCGGAAGCCTTCCAGCGGCCCGATCTTGCGGTCACGCAGGAACTGCTCGACCTCGGCCGTTTCAAAAGTGCGGCCCGCCGGCGTCTTGCCGAAGGAAAAACCGCAGCCATCGTCGCCGTTTTTGCCGGTGCAGGTGTAGCGGCGGTAGTTCTCCTTTACCACGCCGCCGCAGTTGGGGCAGGGCGTCTGCAGCGTGGTGTAGTCGCCCGGGATGGTGTCCTTGTCGTAGCCCTTGGCCTTGTTGACGAGGTTTTCCGTCATGGCGGCAATTTCCGCCATGAAGGTTTCGCGGCTCAGCTTGCCGTGCTCCATCTGGGCCAGCTTGTACTCCCATTCGCCGGTCAGCTCGGCCTTGGAAAGCTCTTCCACGCCCAGGCCGCGCAGCAGCGTCATGAGCTGGAAGGCCTTGGCGGTCGGGATCAGTTCGCGCCCTTCGCGCAGCATGTATTTCTCGGCGATCAGGCCCTCAATGGTGGCGGCGCGCGTGGCCGGCGTGCCCAGGCCTTTTTCCTGCATGGCTTCCCGCAGCTCGTCGTCGTCTATGGTCTTGCCGGCGCCTTCCATCGCACCCAGCAGGGTGGCTTCGCTGTAGCGGGCCGGCGGCCGGGTCTTCAGGCCCTTGGCCTCGACCACCTCGGCTGCTACCCGCTCGCCGGGCTTGACCGGCACCAAGCTCTGGCCCTTGTCGCCGTCTTTCGCATCGGCCACTTCATCGGCCGCCTCCTTGCCGTAAATCGCCAGCCAGCCGGGCTTGACCAGCACCTTGCCTTCGGTCTTGAAGCTATGGCCAACCGCTTGGGATATACGCGTGGTGACCAGATACTCGGCGCTCGGGTAGAACACCGCCATGAAGCGGCGCACCACCAGGTCGTACAGCTTTTGCTCGGCCTCGCTCAGGCCACTTGGCGCCTGCGTGGTTGGGATAATGGCGAAGTGATCGCTCACCTTTGCGTTATCAAAAATCCGCTTGCTGGGCTTGATGTAGTTGCCCTTGAGGGCCGTAGCCGCGTGCGGCGCCAGGTGGCGCATGCCGCTGTCAGCCAGCATTTCGAAGGTCTGCTTCACCACCGGCAAATAGTCTTCGGGCAGCGCGCGCGAGTCGGTACGCGGATAGGTCAGCGCCTTGTGGCGCTCGTACAGGCTTTGCGCAATCGACAGCGTGGTCTTGGCCGAGAAGCCGAACTTGCCGTTGGCTTCGCGCTGTAGCGAGGTCAAATCGAACAGCAGGCCGGCGGCCTGCGTGGTCGGCTTGGACTCTTCCGTGACCGTGGCGGCCTTGCCGCGCACCGCCTCGGCAATGGCCAGCGCTTCGCGCTCCGACCAGACGCGGTCGGCCCGCAGCTCGGCGTCGGGCTCGGCATTGTCGGCATTCGCCGCGGCCTTTTTCCATTTCGGGTCGAACCACTTGGCCGGGTATTCGCCGGCTTCGGCCAGGAAAGATGCGTGGACCTCCCAGTAGTCGCGACTGACAAATTTGCGGATTTTCTCTTCGCGCTCCACCACCACCGACAGCGTCGGCGTCTGCACACGGCCCACGGTGGTCAGGAAGAAGCCGCCATCGCGTGAATTGAAGGCGGTCATGGCGCGGGTGCCGTTGATGCCGACCATCCAGTCGGCCTCGGAGCGGGAGCGCGCGGCATCGGCCAGGCCCTGCATCTGCTTTTCGGTGCGCAGGCTGTCAAAGCCCTCGCGGATCGCGGCCGGCGTCATGGACTGCAGCCAGAGGCGCTTGACCGGGTGCTTGCTGTTGGCGTACTGCTGGATCAGCCGGAAGATCAGCTCGCCCTCACGCCCCGCATCGCAGGCATTGACGATGGCGCCCACGTCCTTGCGCTTGGCCAGCTTGACGATGGCGTTGAGCCGCGTCCTGGTCTTGTCAATGGGCTTGACTTCAAAGTACGGCGGAATCACCGGCAGGTTGGCAAAGCTCCACTTGCCGCGCTTCACGTCAAACTCCTCGGGCGCCTGGATCTCCACCAGGTGGCCCACGGCCGAAGTGACCAGCCACTCGTCGCTCTCGAAGTACTCGTCGTGCTTCTCGAACTTCCCCGCCGTGGGCGTGATGGCACGCACAATGTCTTGTGCCACCGAGGGCTTTTCTGCAATCACCAGAGTTTTCATAAGTACTTCTTCAAACTTTCCACATCTTCGGAGAACATCTCTCCGCTTTCCGCAAATACGACTTTTCCATTCCGCCCGGTCACCTTCATGACCACCACGACCGGCAGACCCGCCGGCTTGGGCAGCAGTTTGCCGACCTCGGGGGTCAGCATTCCCGCGGGAAAACTGTAGCCTTTGGCTTTCAAATAGCCGGCCGCCGCTGCAGGCTGCCTGTCAATCGACAAGGCCAGCACGTCCAGCCCCTGGTCCTTCCGCGCGCGCCACAAAGCCTCTATATGAGGCGACTGCAGCGCACAAAAAGGGCACCAGCTGGCCCACCAGTACACCACAAGCACCTTGCCCTGGGCATCGGCGGGGGTCCAGCGGCGACCATCCAGCAGCGTCAGGGACGGCAAAGGCAGCGTGCTGCCCACCTTCGGCAGGGGGCCTTCCGGCTCCCTGGCCCACGCCGGCAGGCCCACGCCCGGCGCGGCGATCGCGGCGATGGCCTGAATAACATTTCGGCGGTTGAACACGGTGGACTCCCTGGATGCATCACTACAATAACCACTTCACGCGCAGGTACGCGCGCGGGTGCGCACGCACGCCTGTGCGCGCACATGCATGAATTAACCATACCAAAAAATTACCCCGTGTCAAAAAACCACGCCGCTGCGAGCCCTTCCGCACTTTCTTCCCTGGCGCCCGAGGGCGCGTCTGGCGCCGACGGCCGCCGCATCCAGACCCGTCGCTCCGGCGTGCACGGGAAGGGCGTGTTTGCCCTGCAGGACCTGGCCGAAGGCGAGACACTGATCGAGTACGTGGGCGAGGTGGTGACCTGGAAAGAGGCCCTGCGGCGCCACCCGCACGACCCGAAAGACCCCAACCACACCTTTTACTTTCACATCGATGAAAAGCATGTGATCGACGCCAAGTACGGCGGCAATTCCTCGCGCTGGATCAACCACAGCTGCAAACCCAACTGCGAGGCCGACGAAGACGAGGGGCGTGTCTTCATCAAGGCGCTGCGCAACATCAAGGCCGGCGAAGAGCTGTTTTACGACTACGGCCTGATCATCGATGCCAAGTACACCAAAAAGCTGAAGGCCGAATACCCCTGCTGGTGCGGCGCCAAAAACTGCCGTGGCACGCTGCTCGCCCCCAAAGACAAGGACAACGGCAAAGACGCTGGCAAGGACAAGCCGAAAGCGAAAGACAAGGCCAGTGACAAGGCGGGCGACAAGGCCAAAGCCAAAGCCAAGCTCGACAGCAAGAAATCCCAGGCCAAAAAGAACAAAAAGAAGAAGGACTGAACCGGGCAGCTTGCTTCACCGTCACCTCCCCATTTCGCCTTCTCACCGTCTCACCGTTCCGCCCCTCCCATCCTCCACGTTCAGCCCCTCGCCGTGACTTCCTCCCCGACGGCCGCCCCGGCCTCCCCCCTCCGATGGCCCGCCGAGGCCATCTGGGAGGCTGTAGCTCCCTCTTTGCCGGGGTTTACCGTGGAGGTCCTGCCCGAGATCGACTCGACCAACAGCGAGCTGATGCGGCGCTTTCGCGGCAGCGACGGTGCGCCGCTCCGGCCCGAGCCCCTGCTGCTGGTGGCCGAACAGCAAACCGCCGGGCGCGGCCGATCCGGCCGCAGCTGGGAAAGCCGGCGCTCAGACAGCCTGACTTTTTCCCTGGGCCTGCCCCTGCAGCCGGCCGACTGGTCGGGCCTGTCGCTGGCGGTCGGCATCAGCCTGGCGGAAAGCCTGGACCCGCGGCCCGCAGGCCAACCAGCCATCGGCCTGAAATGGCCCAACGACCTCTGGCTTTCCGGCCAGACCCGCGAGGGCGAGCGCAAGCTGGGGGGCATTCTGGTGGAAACCGCCAGCTGGGGCGGCATTCGCTATGTGGTGATCGGTGTCGGCATCAACATCCTGCCGGTGCAGCTTTCCGCCCCCGCCTCCGGTTCCTCCGTCTCCGGTTTCCCCGCCACCATGGCCGTCCCGCCCGGTTGCCTGCAGGACCTGCGCCCCGGCGTGGATGCCGGCGAAGCGCTGCTGCGCACGCTGCCCCCGCTGGTGCAGGCCGTGCAGGCCTTTGAACAATTCGGCTTTGCGCCCTTCCAGGCGCGTTTTTCGGCGCGCGATGTGCTCGCCGGCCGCGCCGTGAGGCTCTCGGACGGCACCGAAGGCACGGCGCACGGCGTCAGTGAAAGCGGCGCCCTGCTCGTGCATACTGCGGCTGGCATGAAAGAAATCACCAGTTCCGAAGTCAGCGTGCGGCCGGTTTCGGCGGCAAAGGGCAACCGCCCATGCTGAGGCTGCTGGTGCTGGCGCTGCTGCTGGCCAACGCAGGCTACTTTGCCTTTACCCAGGGCCTGCTGGCCGATTACGGATGGGCTCCGGCCATCCAGGCCGAGCCCCAGCGCCTGGAGCAGCAGATCCGGCCGGAAGCCATGCAGCTGCTCAGCACGGGCGAAGCCCGGCAATTTGAAAGCGCCGGCGGTCCCTCCAGCTCTGCCGAGTGCCTGCAGGCCGGCCTCTTCAGCGACGAGCAGGCCGGCGCGCTCCGCCCCCGCCTGCAAGCCAGCCTGCCCGCCGGCAGCTGGTCGCTCGAAAGCAGCGCCGAGCCCGGCCGCTGGATCATCTACATGGGTAAATACAGCAGCGACGAAGCCCTGGCCAAAAAACGCGGCGAGCTGCGCCAGCGGGGCGTGTCTTTCGAGCCGCTGCTCAACCCGACGCTGGCCCCCGGCCTGTCGCTGGGCCACTTCGGCTCGCAGGCCGAGGCCGAGCGCGAACTGGCCAGGGCCGCCACCCTCGGCGTGCGCACCGCCAGGGTCGTGCTGGAACGGCCCGAAGCGAAAGGCCAGTTGCTCAAGCTGGCCGCGGTCGATGCCGCGCTGCGGTCCCAGCTGGAGTCCCTGAAGCCCCAGCTCGAGGGCAAGGCATTGCAGGCCTGCCGATAACAAAGCCCCCACGCTCCCCACTTTGTGTGGTTCGCTGCCCCCCGAGGGGGCGCTGCGCCTGCGGTCTGGCAAAGCCAGTCCCGCGGCCCCTGCTTGGTTTAAGAGCTCCCTAGGCCTTGCAGGGTGCGGGGTGCAAATTTGTTGCTATTGATTCAGGAGCTTGTCACGCTCGTTCTGCGCGGCTTGCAGGCATTATTTGCTTAAAAAATGCCCCGAAGTCACCAGGGCCGTTTACACCGCCCGCCAGTGCCGCAGCGGCACACAGGTCTGCAGCCGCGTCACGGCCTGGTCCATCAGCGCCGGATGCAACTCGTGGCCCACGGAGGCGGCCACGTCCAGCGTGGCATCGGCATTCAGGGCCATCAGCAGGTCAAAGCCGTGCCGTGCGACGCTGACCGGCACCACCGGGTCGTTCTGGCCGTGCAGCAGGTGCAGCGTGGTGAGGGCGGGCGCCTTGTCGGGCCAGACCTGGTAGCTGCCGCCAAACGCCAGCACGCGCCCCGCCAGGCCATCGTGGGCGTCGCTGAAGGCCAGGGCCAGCGTGGCGCCGGCGCCGAAACCGACCAGGGCCGTGTCCGACTGCAGCACGTCAAACCGCTGCTGCTGGCTCCGCAAATAGGCGGCCAGGGCCTCCACCCGGGTCGACAGGCTGCCGTGGCCGTTGCCCGTACCCAGCGGGCCCACCAGCCCCTCGGGGATCAACACGGCGGCCTCGGCAAACGCATCGCCCAGCAGGTTGCCCATGACGAGCATGTCGGCGGCCACACCGCCTTCATCGTGCAACAGCACAAACAGCGGCCGGGGCGATGCCGCAGCCGACAGCAGCTCGATGGTTTCGATGTCCAGTAAATTCATGGCATGGACCGTCCGGTAAAGTGTTGTTGTTGAATCGCTATTGTCAGACCCGACAGGCCCCGGCGTCCAGCGCCTGCGGGTAAGCCATCATTGCTAAGATTACCCATTGACGCATGAAGCATCTAGTGTGGTGTTGCATGCTTGACGGTACAAATAAAACCGATGGGTTTTTGTTCAGGGCAAGGCGCAAACCACAGCAATAGTTCCACTATTGCGAGGATTTGCAACGCCGCCATGGGCAAAAAGACACGGTTTTATGTACCGGATAGCGTGCAACACCACACTAGCCCGATGCGGCGCCCTGAAGCCCCGAAAGCACTCATCATGAAAATCGAAAAAAACACCGCCGTCACCCTGAACTACAAAGTCGCCGACGCCCAGGGCAAGCTCGTCGAGGAAAGCTCGGGACCCATGGTCTACCTGCATGGTGGCTATGGCAACACCCTGCCCAAGATCGAGGAAGCCCTGGACGGACAGCTGCCCGGCTACCAGGTCACGCTGAACCTGCAGCCGGAGGACGCCTTCGGCCTGCGCGACGAAAGCCTGGTGCGCACCATCCCCAAGTCTGAATTTCCGCCCGGCGTCAAGGTCGGCGGACAACTGGAAGGCCGCGGCGACGACGGCCGGGAGCAACTGTTCCACGTGATGAAAATCAAGGGCAACGTCGTCATGCTGGACGGCAACCACCCGCTGGCCGGCAAGGCCCTGCGCTTCACGCTGAAGGTCACCGACGTGCGCGCCGCCTCCGAAGAAGAGATTGCGCACCGCCATGTGCACGGCGAGCACGGCCACCATCATTGACCCGTTCCGGCGCCACGGCGCTGCTGGCAGGAACGGGCCTGAAGTCGACCCAGTTCATGACCGGGCTGCCTGGCCCATCAAGCGCCTGGGAAGATGCCGTTTGATGTGCCGGGCAGCCTGCAACACCCCACTGGCAACGCGGTATTTTTCGGCCTAGACTGAATGGAACCTGCACGGGGCCGCTGCGCTGTGTGGCCCCCGAAGGCCCAGGAAGGTCCATTTACTCCCGGAGGCTGCCATGTCCATTCCCTCGACTCTAGCCAACTACCTCGACCAGCGCGGTGCGCGCTACGAGATTCTTGCGCACGCGCACAGCCGCACCAGTGCGGAAACAGCCCGCAGCGCCAACGTCATACCCGATCACCTGGCCAAGTCGGTCGTTCTTGAAGACGACCTGGGCTATGTGATGGCCGTCATCCCTGCCGACAAGGCCGTGATGGTGGATGAGCTTGGGCGCATGCTGGGCCGCAGGTCACTGCGGCTGGCCGATGAAGACCGCGTTGCCATGCTGTTCAAAGGCTGCGAACCCGGTGCCGTGCCCTCCGTCGGCATGGCCTGGGGTATTGAAACGATTGTCGATGACGAACTCGAGGCGTGCGAGGCCGTGTACATGGAAGGCGGCGACCACGAACGCCTGCTGCGCATGTCGCACGACCAGTTCCACGCGCTGATGAGTTCGCAGCGGCACGGCCAGTTCAGCAAGGCCCCGGCGCATTGGGGCCGGGCAGCGAGTTTTTAACCTGAAGGTTTAATCGGCAACCGTCACCACGTTGTTGGCAAAGGTGATCTGGTCGCCCACCGCCGGAACCGTTTTGATCGGCGGCACATTGGCCGGCGTGATCGGATTGACCACCGCACCCGTCAGCCCGCGCGGCACGGTGCGCACCACCTGGCTGGCCGGCAGCGCGGCGCCGGTTTTCAGGTTGGCGTACATCATGTCCATCGCCTGGATGAAATAGCGGTGCGCCGGAACAAAGCGCTCGCCATAGCCCGGGAATGCCAGGAAAGCGTCGAAATGCTGGGCATTCGTCACTTCAATGTAGGACAGCTTGCTGTTGACGCCTTCCACAATCTTGTTGCGGCCGAAATAAGGACGCGATGAAAAGGCCACGGGCACCTGCGCATCCGCGCGACCGTGCACGATCAGCGCCGGCTTGCCCTGCAAATCACCGGTGCGCAACACCTCGTTGATGCCCTGCTGCAGCCGTAGCGCGTTCGCGCTGCTCCCCCCCAACAGATCGCGCAGGCACAGCGCGCCGGCGATGTTGTAGTCCAGCACACTGCCGGCAGACAGTGAGGCGGCATCCAGCAAGGGGCCGCCCACGCTGTTGTTGTTGACGATGTTGATGCCGACCGTCGGCGGAATGCCGTTGCTGGTGCCAAACGAGGTGGCCAGCGCGGTGGCGGAGGCGGCCACCGGCGCATTCGGGGTGGCCGAGCCGGCCGCTCCGGTGGCCGCAAAGCTGAAACCGCAGAGGTTGTCCTTGACGCTGAAACGCCCATAGCTGTTGGCAAAGGTCACGGCCACCGCCGGTGTCGCAAAAGAATAGTGCGACGCCTGCAAGACACTGCTTTCCGGCTGATGCCCTGCCGCCAGCAGCCTGGCCATGGCATCGGCGGCCAGTTCGGCCGTGGTGTTGCCAACAATGAGGCCGCTCGACTGGAGCGCATTGCAGCGGTTGGTGGCAATGGTCGTATTGACCGTGTTGAACACATTCGTGGTGGGCGATGCCAGCGCCGCACAGGGCTGCAGCAAATTGCCCAGGCTTGCGTAGTCGAACAAAGGCCTTCCGGTCCCGGCCAGGGTGGTTGCGCCGCGCTTCACGCTCAGCCGGGTGTCAGGTACCACCTGGATCTGGGGTTCAGCCACCGCCACGCCGGTGATCAGGCCTTTCGTGTCGAGTTCCGCCGCGGCCAGCGCCGCGCCCGCGCCGTTGGACGCACTTGACGCAATCACGATGGTGTTGGCGGGTGTCAGTTTGACGAGGCGCGACACGCCGTCTTTCGCCACCGCACCATAGTTTTCATTCAGCACAAAGTAGGCAAACTCGACCGCTTGCAGCGTCCATTTACCCCAGTCTTTTTCCGTGTTCTGCTGCGAATGCGCATGCTTGACGGCAAACCGGTTCGGCGTTGCCGTATTGAATGCGGCGCGCTCGGCGCTAGTCAGGCTGGCGGTGAAATTCGAGGCCTTGCCGGCCGCCGTGGCCGTCGCGCGGACGCCATTTTGCAGGTTGACCGTGTCGTTCTGCAGGTCGTGCATGCCGGTGCCGGTGCCTTTGTCGGTATAGGCCACGGCACAGCCATTTTTAAGGCCCCACTCGCCGGAAGTTCCGATGGCGCCATACACCCCGCGCGACCCGCTCGATGTGCCCGTGACGATGCACGGGCTGGCAGGGTTAAAGCTGACAGGCACCTGCACCAGCATCGTGATGTTCTGGTTGCCGGTGCCGTCATCCGAGTAGGCCAGGTATTCGGTGCCGGCAATCTTGCCTTCGCTGGCGGTGATAGCGCCGCTGGCGTCCACATTGGGGCCATACAGGCTGCCGTAACCGCCGGCCACCGTGATGTCGAGCAGCGCGCGGTAGTTGTTGAAGATGGCAATTCTCCGCAGCTCCGCCGCTGTCGGATTCAAGGGATCCGCCGCCACGGGCGCGGTTGCGCCCAGACCGGTTTTGCCGAGACCTGCGGTGAGCAAGTCATCGCTGGCGCCGTCGTAGTTGACCGACACCACCGTGCCCAGATAGGTCGGCTTGCGGTTGATGTTTTCACCTGCACTGCCACCCCCGCAGGCGCTGAGTACCAATACGGCTGCGACGGCTGCGGCTATAGACGTCAGCGTCAAACAGTTTTTGCTTGTGATTGTCATGTCATCCCCGTTGTGTTGTTGTGTTGATCTGGCAATTCATCGAGTCATCACACACTCATCACACACTCATCACACACACCGGTTCAGGCCATCCCGTTATTTCGGCGCGTCTGTCACTCAAGCGTGCGAATCTTCAGCAGCCCGAATCACATCGGCTCGGCCTGATGGAGAGGGCCTGATGATGGGCGGTAAGCCCTGCGCCTTCAACTCCGTACAACTACCTACCGGGGCAATCGAGGTTGACAACGCCGAAAAAGTGGAGGCTGCGCGACGCTCCAAGCTCCGGAAGCACCGGCCCAAAACCACAAACGCACAGGACACCGGCGCCCGCATCACGGCAGGCGCAACTCTTCTTCATGCAGCTTCCTCACACCGGATCCGCGCGCACCGGCCGCCTGAACAGCTGCTGCACCAGCGCGCGCATCCACTGGTGCGCCGGGTCGTTGTCGGTGCTGCCGTGCCAGACCAGGCGCACCTCATAGGCCGGCGCGCCGGGAATCCCCCAGACCCGGAAGTCGTAGCGCTGGCGCAGGTTGCGCGCATACATTTCGGGCACGATGGACAGCAGGTCGGTCGTCAGCGCCAGGTCGGGCAGGGCGCCGAAGTGGCGGGCCCGGAGCACGATGCGGTCTTGCAGCTTCATGCGCAGCAGCATCTGCTCCACACTGCCGTGAAACGTCGCCGTGGGCGAGGCCACCACAAAGGCGGCCTCGGCCAGCTGCTGCTTGGTCAAGGTGCGGCCGCTGCGGCCGGAGGCGGGCCGCCACTGCGGCGCGGCCACCGCCACATAGTTCTCGCGAAACAGCAGCTCGGTGCGTATGCCGCGGTGGCGCGGCTGCAGGATGCCGATGGCCAGGTCGATCTCGCGCGCCTCCAGCGCGGCCGCCACATCGTTCGCCGCCACCGAGATATTCGACAGGCGCGCGCCCGGCGCCTGGCTGCGCAGCGCACCGGCCAGCGCCGGCAGGAACAGCATCTCGCCCAGGTCCGACAGCGACAGGCGCCAGTGCATGTCGCTGTGGGCCGCCTCAAATTCTTCATGGCCAGTGACCACGGTTTCCAGCGCCAGCAGCTGCGCCAGCACCGCGGGCGCGARCTGCTCGCACAGGCGCGTGGGCTTGAGGCCCGAGGGCGCGCGCACAAACAGCTCGTCGTCAAAAAAATCGCGCAGCCGGGCCAACGCATTGCTGGTGGCCGGCTGCGACAGTGACAGCGCCTTGCCGGCGAGGGTGACCGAACCCGTTCGGTGAATGGCCGCCAGCACACGCAAGAGATTGAGGTCGAGCTGGCGAAAGTTCATGGCGGCGTCTCCAACAGGCTGGCTTGCTCCCCGAAATGGTTCTCAGGGTTCTCCCGGATTATTCATCAAATGGATGTGCTCCATCTGAACAATCCATTTGCCGGATGAATTCGACCTGCGTAAATTCCCGTCAATACACGGATACCGCCAGCCGCAGACGGGCTGCCAGCCCGACGTGGCATGAGACGCACAGACACACATACATCGAGACCCACGGTGACACGCATGCAGCAACAACCCATTCTTCCGGCGAACGCCGCATCCGGTGCCTTCCATGGCTGAGCGTTCATTCGCCAATGAAGTGCAGAAACTGCGCCTGGGCGACGGTGACGAGTTTCGCGGCGAAGGCATTCTGGCCGTCACCAAGGCCCTGCTGCAATCGGGCGTGTCCTATGTGGCCGGCTACCAGGGTGCACCGATCTCGCACCTGATGGACGTGCTGACCGACGCCAACGACATCCTGCAGGAACTCGGTGTGCGCTTTGAGCACAGCGCCTCGGAGGCCACCGCTACCGCCACGCTGGCCGCCTCCGTCAACTACCCGCTGCGCGGCGCCGTGACCTTCAAGTCCACAGTCGGCACCAATGTG
Organism: Polaromonas sp. P4_F9; assembly: GCF_056401235.1. Lineage (NCBI taxonomy): Bacteria > Pseudomonadati > Pseudomonadota > Betaproteobacteria > Burkholderiales > Comamonadaceae > Polaromonas > Polaromonas sp. P4_F9. The sequence goes on from NZ_JBFUJT010000038.1 coordinate 42,517, forward strand.
GCTTCCGACGCGCTGGCCAACCTGGCGTCGGGCGGCGTGACCGGCGGCGCAATGCTGATCGTCGGCGAAGACTATGGCGAGGGCTCCAGCATCATGCAGGAGCGCTCGCACGCCTTTGCGATGAAGTCGCAGGTCTGGCTGATAGACCCGCGGCCCAACCTGGAAAGCATTGTGCGGGCCGTGGAGATGGGCTTCGAGCTGTCTGAAGCCAGCCGCACACCGGTGATGCTGGAGCTGCGCATACGCGCCTGCCATGTGCACGGGCGCTTTGCCACCAAGGCCAACAAGCGGCCATCCTTCACGCTGAAGGACGCGATGGAAAACCCGCAGCGCGACGCCAGCCGCATCGTGCTGCCGCCCGCCAGCTACGCGCAGGAGCAGGAAAAGATCACCGAGCGCTGGCCAGCCGCCGTGAAGTTCATCCAGGAGCACCAGCTCAACGAGTTTTTTGCCGAAGGCGCCAAGGACTTCGGCATCGTCATGCAGGGCGGCCTGTACAACAGCGTGCTGCGTTCACTGGAGCTGCTGGGCCTGGCCGATGCGTTTGGCAACTCGCAGGTGCCACTGTATGTGCTCAACCTCACCTACCCACTGATTGACGACGAGTTCAAGCGTTTTTGCGCCGGCAAGCGCGGCATCCTGCTGGTGGAAGAAGGCCAGCCCGACTTCATCGAGCAGAGCGTGAACTCGATGTTGCGCAAAGCCGATGTGCAGACCAAGGTACACGGCAAGGACGTGCTGCCCATGGCCGGCGAGTACACCGGCGGCGTGGTGCTCAAGGGTGTGGCGCGCTTCATCGACATCTATGCGCCCGAATTGCTGCAGGGCCGCGAGCTGCCAGTGGCGGCACGGCCCGCCTCCAGCGGCCTGGCGGTGCTGGACGGCAACCCCAAGGCCTTTGCCATCAAGGCCGCCTCCGATGAAGTGCAGGGCCGCCCGCCCTCGTTCTGCACCGGCTGCCCCGAGCGCCCGATCTTCACCGCGATGAAGCTGATCGAGCGCGAGCTCGGCAAGCACCACATCAGCTGCGACATCGGCTGCCACCTGTTTTCCATCCTGCCGCCCTTCAACATCGGCGCCACCACCATGGGCTACGGCCTGGGCTGGGCCGGCGCCTCGGCCTTCAACACCCCCGAGACATCCAAACGCACGATTGCCATGATGGGCGACGGCGGCTTCTGGCACAACGGCCTGACCAGCGGCGTGGGCAATGCGGTGTTCAACCAGACCGACAACGTGCTGCTGGTGGTGGACAACGGCTATTCGGCCGCCACCGGCGGGCAGGACGTGCTCTCGTCCAAGGCCGTTAACCCGATACGCAGCACCAACAACCCGATTGAAAAGGCCGTGCGCGGCGTCGGCGTGAAGTGGGCCAAAACGGTGACCAACACCTACAGCCTCACGCAGATGCGCGACGTGCTGCGCGAGGCGCTGACCACGAAAGAAAAAGGCCCCAAGGTCATCGTGGCGCAAAGCGAGTGCATGCTGAACCGCCAGCGCCGCGTCAAGCCGCAGATCCGCAAACGCATTGAAGGCGGCGAACGCGTGGTGCGCGAGCGCTTCGGCATCGACCCCGACACCTGCACCGGCGACCACTCGTGCATACGCCTGTCGGGCTGCCCTTCGCTGACCATCAAGCCCAACCCCGACCCGCTGCGGCGCGACCCGATTGCCACGGTGATCGACAGCTGCGTGGGCTGCGGCCTGTGCGGCGAGGTGGCGCATGCCGCGGTGCTGTGCCCCTCGTTTTACCGCGCCGAAATCATCAACAACCCCACGGCCTGGGACCGCTTCAAGCTGCGGCTGCGCACGGCCGTGATCGGCGCACTGCAAAACCGCATCGAGCGCCGGCTGGAAGGGATTGCCGCATGACCATGACCATGAACATGAGCGACGCCGGGCCGCCCCAAGGCGCGAACGCCCCCTCGGGGGGCAGCGCATTACACGGAGTGAAAAGCGTGGGGGCTCACACTCCTCGCGCGATCACCATTGCGATTCTTGCGATGGGCGGTGAAGGCGGCGGTGTGCTGGCCGACTGGCTGGTCGACCTGGCCGAGCAGAACGGCTACTTTGCCCAGACCACCTCGGTACCCGGCGTGGCGCAGCGCACTGGCGCCACGGTCTACTACCTGGAGCTGTTTCCCGAAGCCGGCGCACCGGCGGGCCGCCTGCCCGTGCTGGCGCTCGGCCCGGTGCCGGGCGAAGTCGACATCGTGATTGCATCGGAGCTGATGGAAGCCGGCCGTGCACTGCAGCGCGGCCTGGTCTCGGCCCGGCGCACCACCTTCATAGCCTCAACCCACCGTGTGTATTCGATGACCGAGCGCACCGCCATGGGCGACGGCCGCGTCAGCTCGACCAAGCTGCTCGAAGGTGGCCGTGCCGCTGCCCAGCACTTCATCAGCGCCGACTTTGCCCAGCTGGCCGAGGACACCGGCAGCCTGATCAGCCCGACGCTGTACGGCGCGCTGGCCGCCACCGGGCGCCTGCCGTTTACCCGCGCACAGTTTGAAGCCACCATCTCGCGCGGCGGTGTCGGCGTGAAGTCCAGCCTCAAGGCCTTTGCCGCCGGCTTTGCCGTCGCGCAGCAGGCCATGACACCACTGGCCGTTGCGGCGCCTCCCGTTCAGGCCGCGCCCCCCATGCCGCCGGTCGGTGCGCGGCTGGCGGCCCTGGCCCGGCGCATTCAAAACACCTTTGCGCCGGCCAACCACGCCACGCTGGCCGCCGGCATTGTGCGCGCGGCCGACTACCAGGACGTGGGCTATGCCGCCAGCTACCTGGACCGCCTGCAGCCGCTCACGGCCTGCCTGCCCGCAGACCCCACGCTCGCCGCCGAACTGCTGGATGAAACCGCGCGCCACCTGGCGCTGTGGATGAGCTACGAAGACACGGTGCGCGTGGCCGACCTCAAGACCCGGCGCTCGCGCTTTGACCGCGTGGGCGGCGAGGTCAAGCTGAGCCAGGCGCAGCACCTGGGCATCAATGAGTTTTTGCATCCGCGTGTGGAAGAGATTGCCGACACGCTGCCCGCCGGCTTCGGCCGCTGGCTGCTGGCCACGCCCTGGGCGCGCGCCTGCGTGGAGCCCTTCACACGCAAGGGCCGCATCGTGCAGACCAGCTCGATACGCGGCTACCTGCTGCTCTACACCATTGCCGCCCTGCGCCCGCTGCGCCCCAAATCGCTGCGCTTTCAGGTGGAGCAGCGGCGCATCAGCGACTGGCTCGCCACCATAGCCCGCCTGGCGCCCGTGCAACCGGCGCTGGCGCTGGAGGTGGCACGCTCGCAGCGGCTGGTCAAAGGGTATGGCGACACGCATGCGCGCGGCTGGCGCAGCTTTCAGCGTGTAATGGCCAAGCTGCCGCAGCTGCAGGCCATGCCGCAGGGCGCGGCGCAACTGAAGGCGCTGAGCCAGGCCGCGCTGGCAGACGACACGGGCCAGGCGCTGGAGCACATGCTGGCGGCCACCGTGTAGTGCCATGTAGTGCCGTGCAGTGTGTAGTGATTAGCACGCATTGACGCGGCAGCAAGCAGACCGGATCATCGATTTCAACCCGATCACAGGAGACAAGACCCATGAAAACACGAACGCTCAGAGTTCTCAAACCCACGTTGGCCCTGATGCTGGCGGCCAGCTTTTCGGCCGGCGCGCTGGCGCAGGAGGTCACGCTGCGGCTCGTCAGCGCCTTTCCCGAGAACGGCATCTACGTACAACGCCTGTTGCCCTGGATCGCCAAGGTCAATGCCGAGGGCAAGGGCGTGCTGCAGATCAACTTTCTGGGTGGCCCCAAAGCCATTCCGACGTTTGAGGCTGGCAACGCGGTGAAAACCGGCGTGGTGGACATGGCGATGAACACCGGCGCGTTTTACACCAACGTCATGCCCGAGGCCGACTTCCTGAAACTCACGCAGATCCCGGTGGCCGAGCAGCGCAAGAACGGCGCCTTTGACGCCATCAACAAGGTCTGGAACGAAAAGGGCAACACGCAATACCTGGCCCGCATGGTCGAAAACCAGCCCTTTCACATCTACACCAACAAGAAGATCGACAAGCCCGACCTGAGCGGCCAGAAGATCCGCATCTCGCCGGTGTACCGCGACTTCTTCCAGGCGCTCAACGCCAATGTGGTCACCACCCCGCCGGGCGAGGTCTACACCGCGCTGGAGCGCGGCGTGGTCGATGGCTACGGCTGGCCCATTGGCGGCATTTTTGACCTGAACTGGCAGGAAAAGACCAAGTTCCGTGTAGACCCCGGGTTTTATGACGCCGAGGTATCGCTCACCATGAACCTGCCGGCCTACAAAAAGCTCACCGATGCGCAGCGCAACTACCTGCAAAAGCAATTGCTGGCACTGGAGGCCGAGAACACTTTCTGGACACGTTACGGCAATGTGGAAACCGCCCGCCAGGAGACCGCCGGCATCCAGACCATCAAGTTTGATGCCGCCACGTCCAAGGCCTTCCGCGAAAAAGCCTACGCAGTGGGTTGGGCCGGCGCCATGAAGCAAAGCCCCGAGGTGGCCGCGCGCTTCAAAACGCTTTTCTCCAAATAAGCACCGCGCCCCGTCGTGATAGACCGGTTGTCTGAGGCCTATGGCCGCTTTTTGGCCAGGCTGGCCCTGCTGGGCTGCACCATCCTCATGGCCATGATGTTCATCATCGTGGCCGACGTGGCGCTGCGCAACCTGGCGCTGCCCGGCCTGCCGCAAGGTCTGGCCTGGAGCACCGAAATTTCGGAACTGATGCTCTACCTCATCACCATGTGCGTGGCGCCCTGGCTGCTGCGCCAGGGCCAGCATATCCGCGTCGATATCGTGCTGCAGGCGCTGCCGCCGCAGCTGGCCTGGAGCTTCGAATGGGTGGGCGACCTGATCGGTTTTGTTTGCTGCCTGGCGATTGCCTGGTTTGGCACGCAGGCGGCCTGGTCCAGCTACCTGTCGGGCGCCGTCAACATCAAGACGCTGGTCACGCCCGAATGGTGGGCGCTGGCGCCCTTGCCCCTGGTGTTTGTTTTGCTTGGAATTGAAATGATCTTTCGCATGATCCGGCTGCAGCGCGGCCCACGCGGCCCGCGGCATGACGCGGTGAGCGCGGCATGAGCACGCAGGGCCGCCCCAAGGGCGAATTCCCGCTTGGCGGGACGGCGCGTAGCGCCAGGGTGCCGTCATGAGCGCCTGGGGCATTGCCGCCTGGCTGATGCTGGGCGGCTCCACCGTGCTGCTGTTCATCGGCATGCCGGTGGCGCTGACCTTCATCACCATCAACATCATCGGCGCCTGGCTTTACATGGGCGGCGAGCCCGGCCTGGTGCAGCTGGCGCGCAGCAGCGTGAGCTCGGTCACGGCGTTTTCACTGACGCCGATTCCGCTGTTCGTGCTGATGGGCGAGATCCTGTTTCATACCGGCCTGGCCATCAAGGTCATCGAAGGCGTCGAGCGGCTGATCAAGCACGTGCCCGGCCGCCTGGCGGTGGTCGCCGTGGTGGCCGGCACGGTGTTCTCGGCCATCTCGGGCTCCACCATTGCCACCACCGCGATGCTCGGCTCGCTGATGCTGCCCATCATGCTGTCACGCGGCTACCACCCGACCCTGGCCACCGGGCCCATCATGGCCATTGGCGCGGTCGACATGCTGATCCCGCCCTCGGCGCTGACCGTGCTGCTGGGCTCGCTGTCGGGCATCTCGATTTCCAAGCTGCTGATTGGCGGCGTGGTGCCCGGCGTGATCCTGTCCGTCGCCTTTGTGCTGTGGATCGTCATTCGCGTCACCATCAGCCCGCAGCTGGCACCCATCGATCAAGACGATGCGGTGCAGTACCGCGGCTGGGCGCGCTGGAGCCTGTTCTTTGGCTATGTGCTGCCCACGCTGTCGATCTTTGGCGTGGTGGTGGGCGCGCTGGCCGCCGGCTGGGCCACGCCCACCGAGTGCGCCGCGCTGGGCGCCTTTGCCACCATGCTGCTGGCCTTGTGCTACCGCGTCCTGACGCGGGACGCCGTGCTCAAGGCGCTCAAGGGCACGGCGGGCATCTCGGGCATGATTTTGTTCATCATCCTGGGCGCCACCACGTTTGCGCAAATCCTGTCGTTCTCGGGCGCCAGCAACGGCCTGGTGCAGTTCATCACCGGCCAGGGCCTGTCTACCAGCATGATCGTGGTCGGCATGATGCTGATGCTGATTTTCCTGGGCATCTTTGTCGACCAGGTCAGCATGATGATGATCACGCTGCCCATCTTCATGCCCGTGGTGCAAACGTTGGGCATAGACCCGATCTGGTTTGGCGTGATGTTTCTGATCTGCATGCAGCTCGGCCTGCTGCTGCCACCGCACGGCCTGCTGCTCATGACCATGCGCGGCGTGGCCCCGCCTGCCGTCACCATGGGCCATATCTTCATGGCGGTGGTGCCCTATGTGGTGATGAGCCTGATACTGCTGGCCGCCGTGTTCTGGATTCCCGGGATCGCGACCTGGCTGCCCAGGCTGATTGGGTAAGCTGACTGGGGGGCTGATCGGGGAGGCGGCGACATCCTTTCCCGCCCTCCGCCCTCCGCCCCCCGCCAAAGGGGCAATGCAAGGCCAGGAGCGCATGGCTTGCGATCTGGCCCGCCATGGCGCATAGTATGCATTTGACGGGCACGAGCGGCTTCATCGGTGACGCTGCCCTGACCATGGCCTGTCGCTTTGCACCAGGAGGCTGTCATGTCGATTTCCTCACGTCTGTCAAGCTACCTCGATGAGCGCGGCGCGCTCTATGAAATCCACCCACACCAGCCCAGCCACAGCAGCGCAGAGACCGCCCACACGGCGCATGTGCTGCCCCACCAGCTCGCCAAGTCGGTGATTCTTGAAGACGACACCGGCTGCGTGATGGCGGTCGTTCCGGCCGACAAGACCGTCATGCTGGGTCATCTGTCCCGGCTGCTGGGCCGCAAGGAATTGCGGCTGTCCGATGAAACCCGCATTGCGAGTATGTTCGATGACTGCGACGTGGGTGCGGTGCCCCCGGTTGGCATGGCCTGGGGCATGGAAACCATCGTCGACGATGACCTCGAAGCCAACGACGTTATCTACATGGAAGGCGGCGACCACGAGCGCCTGCTGCGGATGTCGCACGACCAGTTTCACGAACTGATGAGCGTGGCGCAGCATGGGCACTTCTGCAAGACACCGCTGCACTGACCCGCCGGCACCCCGACCCGGAAGAACAGAAAAAAACAGAGAAAAGCAGGAAAGAACAGCAACCATCTTGAATGAAGACATTAATTCGTTACTGCAATAGCGTTGTTCCAGGGCGACCTGGTACGTGCGATGGCGTTCAGGATGACCAGCAGCTTGTGCATGCAGGCCACCAAGGCGACCTTCTTGGGCTTGCCGGCGGCCAGGAGCTTGGCATAAAAGGCTTTGAGTACTGGATTGAATCGGGTACCCACCAGGGCGGCCACATACAGCACGCGACGCACATCGCTTCGCC
>NZ_JBFUJT010000039.1:0-49659 GCF_056401235.1 Polaromonas sp. P4_F9
CCCATCACGCGGACCTGGCCAAACTCCTCACCTCGGTCAAGGGCGTCGGGCCCACCACGGCCAGCACCTTGCTGGCGCAATTGCCCGAGCTGGGAAAGCTCAACCGCAAGCAGATCACTTCGTTGGTGGGTCTGGCGCCGATGAACCGGGACTCGGGCACGCTGCGCGGCCAGCGTCACATCTTCGGCGGGCGAAGCGATGTGCGTCGCGTGCTCTATGTCGCCGCCCTGGTGGGTACCCGATTCAATCCAGTACTCAAAGCCTTTTATGCCAAGCTCCTGGCCGCCGGCAAGCCCAAGAAGGTCGCCTTGGTGGCCTGCATGCACAAGCTGCTGGTTATCCTGAACGCCATCGCACGCTGCAAGTCGCCTTGGAGCAACGAGATCGCAAAGGTCGTTTAATTTATTCATTCAAGATGGTTGCTGTTGTGGTTGAAAAACGTATCGACTCAGTAGGTGGCGCGCCCGCCGGAGAGGTCAAAAACCGCCCCGGTATTGAAGGTGCAGGAGCCCGAGCACAGCCAGGCCACCATCTCGGCAACTTCGGGCGTTTCGCCCAGGCGTTGCATCGGGCTTTTGTTGATCATGGTCTGCACATGCTCGGGCGCCATCTGCGCCAGGATGGGCGTGCGCACCGCGGCTGGTGCGATGGCGTTGACCAGAATGCCGGTGGTCGCCAGTTCCTTGCCCAGCGATTTGGTGAGCGCCAGCACACCCGCCTTGGCCGCGCTGTAGGCGGAGGCATTGGGCGTGCCCTCCTTGCCGGCCAGCGAGGCGATGTTGACGATGCGGCCCTGCCCGGCTTTACGCATGTGCGGCACCACCGCGCGGCACACGTTGAACACGCCCACCAGGTTGACCTCGACAATGCGCGTCCATGCATCCGGGTCGTAGGCGTCCAGCGGCACCGTGGGGCCGGCAAAACCGGCGCTGTTGACCAGGAAGTCGATACGGCCCCAGCGCGCGCTGGTTTGCAGCGCGGCGCGCTCCACGCCCTGCCGGTCGGTCACATCGACGCGCAGGGCTGTGCCGGCGTCATCCGGCGCAGACAAGTCCCAGCTGACCACCGTGGCACCACTGGCATGCAGTTGCCGCGCCACTTCGGCGCCAATGCCGCTGGCCCCGCCCGTGACCACCGCCACGCTGCCCGCAAAGTCGTACTGCGCTGTTGCGTAAGCCATGGTCAGCGGATGAACTGTTTGGTGTAGTCGGCGCCGAGGCCCACGCTCTCGAAGTGCTTGTTGCACATCTCGATCTTGGTGAACACGTCTTCGTAGCCCATACCCTTGCCGTACGGGTCGGTGTAGTACATGACGCCGTTGACCTGGAAGTAGGTGATCATTTCTTCCACGTCTTCCGGCACGTAGAGCGTATGGGTCTCGCCCGGCGGCTCAAAAACATAGCTGCCTTCGGTGGCCTCCCAGTCATGTTCCAGGTAACGCCAGCGGCCCTTGAGCACAAAGCCATGCACGGCCTGCGGATGGCGGTGGCGGCTGAGCACGCCGGACTTGCGCACACGCAACAGGTTCATCCAGTAGCCCTGGCTGGCATTCAGGCACAGCGGGCGGAACCACACGTTTTCAGCTTGCGGAACCCACAGCCGCTCATCGGTCGGAATGGCGTGCTGGACCACGATCTCCGGCAAGGCGGCCGCCGGGTTCGGGAATTGATAGGGCATCAGGGGGGAGGGGTCGGTCGTATCAACGGGCATGCAAGTCTCCTAAATATCCATATTGTGGACATAATGTCTACATAGTGGTCATTCTACCGGCGACCTGCAGCCTTAATTCAAGGGTTTACCCTTAATTTCAAAACGAACAGGGGCAAACACGGCAGTTGCACGCGGCGCGAGCTCCCCAACTCAACCCCAACCGAAATCCCGGCCTCAATCCCCGCCCCAAAGAAAAACGGGCCCTGCCATTGCTGGCGGGCCCGTCAAAAAAACGAGGGGAACGGTGTGGAATGCTCAGGGGGTCCAGGTCACCACACCGCTCCACGCGGTGGCCAGCACCACCACACCAAAGGCAATGCGGTACCAGGCAAAAGGCACAAAGCTGTGGCTGGAGATGTAGCGCAACAGCCAGCGTATGCACAGCCACGCGCTGACAAAAGAAAACACCAGCCCCACCATGAACAAGGGCACATCAGCCACGGACAGCAGCGCGCGCTCCTTGTACAGGCTGTAGACGCCCGCGCCAATCAGCGTGGGAATGGCGAGGTAAAAAGAAAAGTCGGTCGCGGCCTTGCGCGACAGCCCCAGCAACATGCCGCCAATGATGGTGGCGCCGCTGCGGCTGGTGCCCGGAATCATGGCCAGGCACTGCACCAGCCCGACCTTGAGCGCATCCATCACCGTCATGGCCTCGACTTCATGAATGCGCGCGACGGCCGGGTTGCGCTCCTGGCGCTTTTCCGCCCACAGGATGATGAAGCCGCCAATGACAAAGGTGCTGGCCACCACCACTGGCGTGAACAGATGTGCCTGGATGGCCTTGCCAAACAGCAGGCCCAACACCACGGCCGGCACAAAAGCCACCAGCACGTTCAGCGCAAATTGCTGCGCCTGCTTTTCACTCGGAAGCGCCACCAGCGTGTCGCGGATTTTTTGCCAGTACACCAAAATGACGGCAAAGATGGCGCCGGTCTGTATGGCGATGTCAAACACCTTGGCCTTGTCGTCGTCAAAACCTAGCAGTGCACCCGCAAGGATGAGGTGTCCAGTGGACGAAATGGGAAGAAACTCGGTTAAACCTTCAACGACCCCCATGATGGCGGCTTTGATCAACAGTGCAATGTCCACTCAGACTCCTGAAATTTGGGCTTGATTATCGCCCGCCAGCCTGAGGGGCAGCTTAAGCTTTCCTGAGGCCCATTGCGGTTAAGCTGAACAGTCATGACCGAGCCCACATCCGCAACATCGCGTAACTCGCCACCACAAAATGTCGACCAGGCCACGCCCGCCAGCGTGCTTGAATTCTGGCTGGCCGACGGCCTGGAAGGCGGCACGGCAGGCGGCTGGCCCACGCAGGACCTCGGCAAACGCTGGTTTGGCGGCGGCGCCGCGCTGGATGAGGAAATCAGGACGCGCTTTGGCGCGCGGGTCGTGCAGGCGATAGGCGGCGGGCTGCAGGATTGGGAGCAGCAGCCCTTGCACCGGCTGGCCCTGGTGATCCTGCTCGATCAGTTCACTCGCAACATGTTTCGCGCAAGCGCCCAGGCCTTTGCGGGCGATGCACGCGCCCAGCAACTGGTGCTGGATACGCTGGCCCATCAGGCCGACCAGCAACTGCCCTGGGTGGCGCGTGTGTTCACCTACATGCCGCTCATGCACGCAGAAGACCTGGCCCTGCAGGATGAATGCATCGCCCGCTTTTCGCGACTGGTGGAGCAGGCGCCCGGCAGGCTGAAGCAACGCATGCAAGGCCACCTCGACTATGCCCGCCGCCACCGGGCCATCATTGCCCGCTTTGGCCGCTTTCCCTACCGCAACGCGGCCTTGGAGCGCGTCAACACACCCGAGGAAGAAGACTTCCTGCGCAAGGGCCCGCGCTTCGGGCAATAGCGGCTTCTGGGACTTCTGGGGTTTTTTATAAACGCTTGTTATAAGCGCTTGTTGTAAGCGCCTACATCCCGCAATGGCTTAGCGCAGCGTCCTACAGTTTCTTACATGGTTTCAAGTTGTACTTGGCAACAGGTAAACAACCTGAGGACCCCCATGAAAAGCACACACAACACCCTGTGGGCGTATAGCAAAACTGCTGCGGTCACCGCGGCCATGGTCACCGGCACCGCCGTGCTGCTGGCGGCCTGCGCCGGCGTCAAGCCGCCTCCGAAGGAATACACGCAGGAGCGGCTGGACGATCAAATCCAGGTGCCGCCCGGCAACGTCGTCGCGCTTGAGACCACCGCGACCGGCCTGCTCAACTACGAATGCAAGGCCAACGCCACCACAGCCGGCACCATTGGCTGGGTGCTGGTGAGCCCGCAGGCCGACCTGCTAGACCGCACCGGCAAGCAGGTCGCGAAATACGCCGGCCCACCCGCCACCTGGACGCACATCGACGGCTCCAGCGTCGTTGGCGAGCAGGTAGCCATTGCACCGCGCCGGGGTGCCACCAACCTCCCGCAGCAGTTGTCCAAAGGCTCGCCCGGCTCCGCCGCCGGCGTGCTGCAGAACGTGACCTACATCCAGCGCATCAAAACCAAAGGCGGACAGGACCTGAGCAAGGCCTGCACGCAAGCCGACCTGGGCGACAAGCTGACGCTGCCCGACCAGGCCGACTACATTTTCTGGAAAGCAGCTTGAACAATGACGACTCACTTCGGTTGAGGATGGGGTGAGCGCGCCCCAGGAGTAGCAGCCTTTGTAGCGGCCTTTGTTTCGGCTTGCACACTCCGGTCTGTGCTCCACTTCTGCTGCATCACGTACGCCAACAAAAAGTCTGAAAATCCCTGGGCCGCCGGTGACAGCGGGCGATCTTTCTTGGTCAGCAGGTAAAACTTCCGTCTGAGCGTGGGCGCCTGCAGCAAACGGGTTTGCAGCCCGTAAAGATTGAGTAGCGACGTGGCATACGGCAGGCAGGTCGTCACCCCCAGTCCGGCACTCACCATGCTGAGCGCCGTGGTCATGAAGGTGACTTCCATGCCGGGACTCAGCGTCAGGTTGCCGGATGCGGCCTGCAGATCCGCGCTTAGCCTCTGCGTGTAGTCCCCCTGCAGGGAAATCAGCGGATATCGGGAAATATCTGTCCAGGTCACGCGCTTCAATTTACCCAGCGGATGATCCGGCGGAAATACCGCGACAAACGGTATTTCAAACAAGCTGTGCGTTGCGATTTCAGGTGACACCTCCCGTTCCGGCCCAATGGCGAAATCGACTTCGCCACTGTGCACTTTGGACTGCACCGCCTCCACCGCGCAATCCGAAAGGCGAATCTGCACCGCCGGGTATTTCCTGTTGAATGCCGCAATGGCGTCGGGCATCAGCGTACAGGCCATCAGCTGCGGAGCAGCGACCCGGACAACACCGCTCTTCAAGGCCTTCAGGTCATGGATCGCGTGGTACGCCTCGTCAAGGTCCTGCAGGATACGTGTGGCCAAAGGCAAGAACTCGCTGCCGACCTCAGACAGCTGCACTTTGCGCGTGCTGCGGTAAACCACCTGCACGCCCAGCACGTGCTCCAGCTCCTTGATCAACCCGCTCAGCGCTGACTGGGTAATGTGAAGCGTGGCAGCCGCCTCGGTAAAGCTCGCGGACTTCGCGACAGCCACAAAAGCACGTAATTGACGCAAGGTCACATTCATCGAATTAATCGGATTACGTAATAAGTTGATATGAAAAAGTTGATTGAATAATAAGCCAGATTGTCTTCTACTCGCATCGCGTACGAAACGCCTCGCTCAATCTCGCTCAATATTTCAAACACCCTGCAGGAGACAACCATGCCTTATCTCAATTTCGGGAGCCGCCTCGCCATGCTGCTAACCGCCATCGCGGTGTCCTTCAGCGCCCAGGCCTAAGCCCCGACCCAGAGCTTCCCCAGCAAGCCCGTGAAATGGATCGTGGGTTATCCCGCCGGGGGCGGCTCGGACTTCCTGGCGCGCACCGTGGCGGCCCAGATGTCTGTGCAACTGGGCCAACCGGTGATCATCGATAACCGGGCCGGCGCCGGCGCCATCATTGGAGCCGAAGCTACAGCCAGATCGCCGGGCGATGGCTACACCCTCTTCACCGCCGATAACGGTGTGCTGATCTACAACCCGGCGCTCTACAAGCGCCTGCCATACGATCCCGAGCGTGACTTCGCGCCCCTCGGCCTGATGGCGCGGACACCGCTGCTGATTGTTGCCGCACCCAATGCCGGGATCCGAAATGCCCGGGAGCTGATGGACGTGCTCAAGAAAAATCCCGGCAAGCTGAACTATGGTTCACCAGGAAACGGCAGCCCTCACCACCTGGCCATGGAACTCTTCAAAACGCGAACAGCGGCTTTCGCGGTGCACGTTCCATACCGCGGGGCTGCGCCCGCCATGCAGGACGTCATGGGCGGCCAGATACCCCTGATGATTGTGGACACGTCGACCGGCATGAGCGCCATCAAGGCCGGCAAGCTGGTGCCGCTGGTGGCTTTTTCAGCAAAACGTGTTTCGCAGCTGCCCGACGTACCCACCATGATCGAGTTGGGCTACAAGGATGTTGAAGCCTATGCATGGCAGGGCATGGTGGTTCCCGCCAGCACGCCAAACGACATTCGGCAAAAGCTTTCGCTGGAAATGCAGGCGGCCGTCAATAACCCAGGCGTCCGCAAGAAACTCGAGGAGGCCGCCTGGGAATCCGTGCCCAGTGACGCAGCCTTGATGTCGGTGTACACCCTCGCCGAAACGAAAAAGTGGCACCAGCTGATCCGCGAGCGCGGCATCACCCTGGAACAGTAGACGGCCCACCACCCTCACCCTCACCCTCACCCTCACCCTCACCCTCACCCTCACCCTCACCCTCACCCTCACCCTCACCCTCACCCTCACCCTATTCACCCTATTCACAAAACGCAATGGAGACATCAATGACACACAACAACTCTGCACTCAACCCTGCGCTCAACCCCGCACTCAGCCTCATGCTGGGCCGTACCCTGCTTGGCGCCCTGTTCCTCATCTCCGGTTTCGCCAAAATCGGGCGGTTCGCCGGTATTGCTGCTTTTATGACATCCAAAGGCCTGCCTGCCGCCGAAATGCTGCTCATGGCCACCATTGCGCTGGAGGTGGCCGGTGGCCTTGCCCTGATTGCGGGCTGGCGTGTCCGGTATGCGGCATGGGCCCTGCTGGTATTCACAGGCCTGGCAGCCGTGATCTTTCATGCCTTCTGGGCTGCGGAAGCCCCTGCCTACCAGAACCAGCTGAATCACTTTCTGAAGAACGTCGCCATCATGGGTGGTCTGCTCTGCGTTGGCGCTGCGGGCGCCGGGTCGTGGAGCTTTGATGGACGCAAGCCGACAAAGGCATGAATGCCTGCACCGACTTCGGCTGCACCCATAAAAAAGCCTGCACGAAGCAGGCATTTTTTGATTCAGTGACCCATCCTGAATAAGGTTGACACTTTTCTATCCAGGAAAAGGCAAGTCAATGGAGTCAGGCATCAAACGCAAGCAGGGCGATTACACGCTGGCTTTTAAGCTGTCGGTGGTCGAGCAGGTAGAAAAAGGCGATCTCACGTACAAACAGGCCCAGCTCTGCTACGGTATCCAGGGCCGCTCGACGGTACTGGTGTGGCTGCGCAAACACGGACGCCAGGCGTGGGGAGATGCGGCATCATCAAGGCCGACCATGTTGATATCCCCCAAATCACCCCGATCCGCATCAGACGTGCCGCTCACGCCCGAGCAGAAGATCAAAGCGCTCGAAGTGCAGCTTCGCGAGGCGCGCGAGAAGGCCCAACTGTTCGAAACCGTGCTCGATGTCCTGAAGAAGGACTACGGCGTGCGTGTCGTAAAAAAGCCTTTGGGCAAGTCCTCGCGCAAAAGCTCCTCCCGCAGCTGAGCGTCGCGAGGGCTTGCCGCCACTGGGGCGTCAGCCGCCAGGCCTACTACCAGCAGTTGCAGCATCACCGGCACCGCTGTGAGCGTGCGGACACCGTGATCGAGCTCGTGCGCTCGGTGCGGCTGCGCCAGCCGAGGATAGGTACGCGCAAGCTGCACCACATGCTCAGCCAGCCCCTGGGACAAGCGCAGGCCAGCCTGGGGCGTGATGCGCTGTTTGACGTGCTGCGCCAGGCCCGCCTGCTGGTGGCGCCCAGCAGGGCGTATCACAAGACGACCAACAGCTGCCACCGGTTTCACCGGCACCCGAACCTGCTCAAGGCGGGGCCCCGGCAAGTTCGCCCGAGCGCTGGCGAGCAGGTCTGGGTGGCCGACATCACCTACCTGCCGACCGACAAGGGGTTCGTCTACCTCAGCCTGGTCACGGATGCCTGGTCGCGCAAGATCGTCGGGCACCACGTGCATGACAGCCTGCGGACAGAGCAGGTCAGCCAGGCCTTGAAGACGGCGCTCAAGGGCAGGCAGACCAGGCAGGCGCTGGTGCATCACTCGGACCGCGGCATCCAGTACTGCTCGAGCGAGTATCAGGCGATTCACGCGCGCTACGGCATTGCGTGTTCGATGACCGATGGCTACGACTGCTACCAGAATGCGCTGGCCGAGCGCGTCAACGGGATTCTGAAGATGGAGTTCCTGCTTCAAAGACCGGCCGACCTCGGTCAGGCCAGAAAAATGGTTCAGCAGTCCGTGCATATCTACAACCAGGAAAGACCACACCTATCCCTACAATTGAAAACGCCCGGTGAGGTTCACCGGGCGTCTCTGGCTGGCCTTCACGGCTCAGCTACTTGTGTTTCATAGGTGTCAACCTATGGCAGGACGGGTCACAGTCTTGATCCGGGCTCTAATTCGGTTCCGATTCAGACCGGATCAACACGGCTATCAGCGATAGATATCAACGCTGGTAGTAAACCGGGGCATAACCCTGGCGGTAACCACCCCGGTAGCCATCGTCGTCGCGGTCATGGCCGTGCTTTTTATGCCAGCCGCGATGGCCGGGCTGGACGTAAACCACTTGCGGCGGGCCATAGTAGTAAGGGCGGGGTTGCACAAACACCGGTGCGGGCCGTACATACACCGGCGCCGGCTGGTAATAAACCGGTGCAGGCTGCACATACACGGGTGCCGGCTGGGTGTACACCGGGTAGGCGTTGCCCACGTTCACCGACACGCCGGGTGAGCCAACGCCCACCGACCAATACACGTCGTCCCGGGCCTGGGCAGCCCCGGCAAATCCCAAGGCGGCCACGGCCAGGGCGGCAGCGGCGCCGGCCAGAGCTACGGAGCGGTTTGTCTTGATGGCTGTCTTCATTGTCATTTCTCCTTAAATAGGCATGGAATGCCCATGTGTTTATTAAACGCGGGATACGGGTAACGGCTTACCGCACGCACAGTTAAGAGCGTAGCCAAACGTAACGCTTCGCCCAACCGCCTAAAATCAACGCATGACCTCCCCCGCCCCCTCCAAAGCTGGCCCCAAGGGCACTGCTGCCGCAGCCCCCGCCGACAAAGAAGCCCATAAGCCCAGCAACWTTTTGCGCCAGATCATCGAAAAAGACCTGGCCGAAGGCACGTATGCCACCCGCCGCTGGGGCGGCGGCCCCGGCGATGCCGCCCACCACGCCACCGGCCAGCCCGACCCGGCCAAAGTGCGCCTGCGCTTTCCGCCCGAGCCCAACGGCTACCTGCACATCGGCCACGCCAAGAGCATTTGCCTGAACTTTGGCCTGGCGCGCGACTACGGCGGCGTGTGCCACCTGCGCTTTGACGACACCAACCCCGAAAAAGAAGACACCGAATACGTCAACAGCATCATTGACGCGGTGAAATGGCTGGGCTTTGGCTGGGACAACAATGGCCCGACAGGCAATGAGTCCAACCTCTACCAGGCCAGCGACTACTTCGACTTCATGTACCGCGCGGCCGAGTACCTGATCGAAGCCGGCCACGCCTACGTGGACGAGCAGACCGTGGAACAAATACGCATCAATCGCGGCGACTTTTCCCACCCCGGCACCGACAGCCCCTTTCGCAGCCGCACCCCCGAGCAAAACCTGGCCCGCTTTCGCGAAATGCGCGACGGCCTGCATGAAGACGGCTCCATGGTCCTGCGCGCCAAGATCGACATGGCCAGCCCCAACATCAATATGCGCGACCCGGCCATCTACCGCATTCGCCGCGCCACGCACCACAACACCGGCGACAAATGGTGCATTTACCCCATGTACACCTTTGCGCACCCGATCGAGGACGCACTGGAGCAGATCACCCACAGCCTGTGCACACTCGAGTTTGAAGACCAGCGCCCGTTTTACGACTGGCTGCTCGACCGCCTGTGCGAAGGCGGCCTGGTTGCCACCCCGCACCCGCACCAGTACGAATTTGCCCGCCTCAACCTCACCTACGTGCTGACCAGCAAACGCAAACTGGCGCAACTGGTGTACGACCACAAAGTAAACGGCTGGGACGACCCCCGCATGCCAACAATAGTCGGCCTGCGCCGCCGCGGCTACACCCCCGAAGCGATTCAGCTCTTTGCCGAACGCATCGGTGTGACGAAAAGCGACAGCTGGATTGACTACAGCACGCTGGAAGGCGCCCTGCGCGACACGCTGGACCCCACCGCCCCCCGCGCCATGGCCGTGCTCGACCCCGTCAAGCTGGTGCTGACCAATTGGGACACGGTCATGGGCGCAGGCAAGCTCGACGACTGCAGCGCCCCCGTGCACCCGCACCACCCCGAGCTGGGCAAGCGCAGCTTCAAGATTGGCAAAGAGGTGTGGATTGAACGCACCGACTTTGAAGAAACGCCACCCAAAGGCTTCTTCCGTTTATTCCCAGGCAACAAGGTGCGCCTCAAATACGGCCACGTCATCGAATGCACCGGAGCTACCCGCGACGCCAGCGGCCAGGTCACCGAAGTACAAGCCACGCTGATCCCCGACACCAAGAGCGGCACCCCCGGCTCGGATGCCATCAAGGTCAAGGGCGTGATCACCTGGGTCGGCGTGAATGATGCGGTGCAGGCGGAAGTGCGCCTCTATGACCGCCTCTTCAAGGAGGCCCATCCCGGCACGGGCGAGAAGGACTTTATGGAAGAGCTGAATCCGGACAGCCTGAAGGTGCTGCAAGCCGTGGTGGAGCCATCACTGGTGGCGGCCAAGGCCGACGACAAGTTTCAGTTTGAACGGCATGGCTACTTTGCGGCGGACCGGGTGGATCATGCGGCGGGCAAGCCGGTGTTTAACTTGGCTGTGGGGTTGAAGGATAGTTGGGGGAAGTAACTGAAAGCACTCCAGTACCACCCAAAAAATGAAAATCGTCACCTGGAATTGCAATGGAGCCTTGCGCAAAAAGATCTCTGAATTGGAATCTCTAGACGCAGACGTACTGGTAATTCAGGAGTGCGAGAACCCCGCCGAATCCACCCCGGCTTTTAGAGACTGGGCTGGTGAATACCTTTGGAAAGGCCTGTCCAAGAACAAAGGTATTGGGATCTTTCCCCGCAAACACCACAAGGTCACTGAAGCTGGATGGCATGGCACCTTTGAAATTCCGGGCCTTGGTTTAAAAACCTCTGCAACGCGCTGGCAATCCGATGAGCTGGAGCTTTTTCTACCGTTCACACTAAATAACCAGTATTCAATACTGAGCGTTTGGACAAAGGGCAGCGATGCCAAAGCATTTGGCTACATCGGACAACTTTGGAAGTACCTTCAAATTCACAAAGCGGAACTTTCGAATCACAAAACGTTTGTGGTTGGCGATTTCAATAGCAATGCCATTTGGGACAAGCCTGATCGTTGGTGGAATCACTCTGACGTAGTGGCAGAACTCCAAGAAATCGGCATTCACAGCGTATACCACTCATCACGCAGTGAAACGCAAGGCGGAGAAACCAGCCCCACTTTTTTCCTACACCGCAACACCAGCAAGGCTTACCACGTCGATTATGTTTTTGCTTCCGCAGATTTACTCCCGCATTGCCAGATTGACGTGGGTTGCGTAGATAAGTGGCTCCACATTAGCGACCACATGCCACTGACGGTGGAACTCAATCCATAGCCGAAACAGAGACCTGGAGAACGGCAAAATGGGAAATTGGGAAATTGGGAAATTGGGAAATTGGGAAATTGGGAAATTGGGGGCGGATTCCAATTAATCCGAAAAGACCTGCTTACTCAAAAAATTCCTCATCAATCTTCTTGATGTGAATGGTCTCTTCCACCCGGCATCCAATACCAAACCGGATCATCAGCCGAGTGAGTTGATGGCCATYGATCAACACAATGCGCTTGCTGAGTAGATCAGCTGTTTCTTTGGCTGCTGGCGAAAAAGAAGACGTGGTGACGAAGAGACCTTTGCTGGCCTTGAAGCGGTCAAGAGAACCGAAAAAATCACGTATTTCACCGGATGACACTTTGCTGTCGGTGTAACGCTTGGCCTGCACGTAGATGCGGTCCAGGCCCAAAGCGTCCTGGTCGATCACGCCGTCCACGCCGCCATCTCCGCTCTTGCCTAAAGCCTTGCCCGCTTCAATGGCAGAGCCGCCGTAGCCCATTGCGATCAGCAGCTGCACCACCAGTCGCTCAAAAAATTCGGGCGGTGCAGCGAGGATTTTCGACAGCAATTCCGAACTCAGCGAATCGTGCAGTTCACCATATGCAGAACGAATGACTTCGTCGGGCGTCAAGTCTTTCAGATTGACGGTTTCGGGTTGGGGTGTGGCGGACGGCTGGCCATTGGCTCCCCTGAACTCTTTGAACTCAGGGAAGGACTCAAGAAACTTGATGTTGATGATGGGCGGAGGGGACGCCAATACGGTCTTGCCGCGTGTGCTGATCTCGAAATGCCCTCGTTTAGTGAGCGTAATCAATCCCGCTTTGCCAAGATAGCTCTTGGCCCAGTTGACGCGGTTAGCAAACGTGGTTTGCTTGCCCGAGGGGAGCAGGTCAGAAAGCTCTTCTTCTGACAGCGCCAGTTGCTTGCCCAGCAGCGTCACCACGTCGGAAATTTTCACCTCACCAGCAGTCGAGGCCTTGAGGACGGGAAGCATCAGTGTTTGGAAATCTGGAATAGCCATAACTGGTTTCTGTGTGAGCCCACAAATGGGTGTTCGCAGGATTGTTTAACAAGTGGGATGCAGGCAAGCATAAACGAGGGCGGGACATGATCAGTTTTCGGAAATCGGGGAAATCAGGGGCACATTCCAATCAATCGGTAATCGGGGTCAGACTCGAATTAACGGAGATCGGATAGTGAGGATAAGGAGTTCAACCAACATTCCGGGTGCCCTTACACGCCGGATATTGAATACAGCCCCAAAACTCCCCGCCAGCATTACTCCCGCGCTTCGCAACCCGCTTTTTCATGGCGGCACCGCAGGCAGGACACGCCGGTAAGTCGCTGGACAACGGCACCGGTGCATCAAAAGCTCGCCCCGACGGTTCATTGATGGTACGGCGTGCCGCCTTGGCTTGCGCAAGCAAGCCATGCAGACGCGGGCCGTCTATTAATGTGATGTTTCGGCCCGTGGCGAATGCCGTTGCATCTTCAGTGAAGCGGCCAGAGGTGACGACGAAGCCGCCAGCGGCCCCCTTTGCTGCCATCACGCCGTAAAGCTCGCGCACCACCGTCACGCTGACCTTGAATGCCTTCCACTGCTTGCATTGAACGAGAAACTTTTCCGTTCCCTTACTGAGCACCAGATCAATTCCGCCATCAGGCCCCGATCCACCCGTCTCGACGACGCGGTAGCCCTGCAGGCGGAACGCCTCGCCCACCAGCATTTCAAATTCACGCCATGACATGCCATCAAGCGCATCGGCGGATTTGCTTTGCGAGACATTGCTGACCAAAGATTGCCGACGGCGACGCGCCAAATAAGAACCCAGCGCGCCGAAGAGGCAGATGATTGGGACGATGAACTGCCCCGCAAATGCCAGACCTGTGATGACAGACCCGACGACTACGCCGGCCATCTGACCTGGCTGGAGGCCCTGCAATGGTGTGGGTTTGGCCAGCTGATGCAAAAAAACATAGCTGACTAGGGCGAGCGCCACACCAGCCCACCACGGCAACATTGCAATCAAATCCAGCCAGTCCTCCAACGGGCTTGTCTTCTTTCTACGCGCCATTTTCTTCCTCCCTTTTTTAGAGTAGTTGGTATCAGATTCCAATGAAATTCAAATTCTGCTCGCCAGCCCCAGCATAACGGCCATGCCACTCATGGGCAGCTCGGCTAACGACTTGGTCGAGTGGATGACCCCACAAGGCCAGACGCTGGATGAGGTGAAGGGGCAGTCGGCAAATGCGGCGGCGCATTTACTTCACTTTTGAGGTCGCCGGCATCAAAGTCCAATTTGACACAATAACGCCTTACCCCGTTAAACTTCAATCCATGCATCCCGCCATCGCCCAACACCGTTCAGGCATTTCCGCCATCTGCCAGCGCTACCGCATCCGCCGGCTGGAAGTGTTTGGCTCGGCTGCACGGGCGGACGACTTCAACCCCGCCAGCAGCGATGCTGATTTCCTGGTGGAATTCGCGCCCGATGCGCAGCCGGGCCTGGAGGCATTCTTCGGGGCCAAGGCCGAACTGGAGAAGTTGCTGGGCCGTGGCGTGGATTTGGTGGAGCCCGGTGCGGTGCGCAACCCCTACGTATTGGCCAGCATCAACCGCAACCGCGAAGCCGTCTATGCAGCGTGACCCACGCGCCTTTCTGTGGGATGTGCGCGAGTCCGCTTTGGCGATTCAGGCTTTTACTGCGGACATGGACGTTGCCGCCTACGCAGCCAACGAGATGGCCCAGGCGGCCGTAGAGCGCAAATTTGAAATCATTGGCGAGGCGCTCAACCAGCTTGCCAAGCTGGACACCGCGCTGGCAGCCCGCATTCCAGACCTGCCGCAGATCGTGGCGTTTCGCAATCAGCTCATCCACGGCTACGCCACCGTGAATGTCAGCACGGTTTGGAATGTGGCGCAAAGCGCATTGCCGCCTTTGCTTGGCGCGGTGCAATCTCTCCTGGACGAATTAGAATAGTTTTTGCTACGCTTTTAATAGCTTTTTACGTACGGTGAGCGCCGTGTAGCACGGCTACTACGGCTTAGCCTCTCTCCGCCGCCATCTTCAACCTACCCAGCGCCAAATCCCACTGCTGCGCAATCAACTCCAATGAGCGACGCGCCTCATCCAGTTGCTTCGGGTCAAACTGCCACAAGCGTTCCCGCCCCACCTTCACGTGATGCACCAGGCCCGCATCGGCCAGCACATGCAAGTGCTTGGTCACGGCCTGGCGGGTGATGTCGGTGGTGGAGGTCAGTTGTGCAATCGACACGGCACCACCCACGCACAGCACGGCCACCAGGCGCAAACGGGTTTCATCGCCCAGCGCGGCGAACACGCCCGCGGGGCCGGGTTGCGGTGACGGTGTTTCGGGCGCCTTACTGGGTGCCTTACTGCGGGGTGACATATTTCTGGATATTGCTCATCTGCCCTTCCCAGCCGCCGTCGTTCATGCGGAAGGCTTCTTCGCGGCGAGCCAGCGGGATGTTGTCAAAGCCCGATTCGACCACGCTGAGCAGCGTGCCGGCGCCCGCTTCCGTGAGCGTAAACACCACCAGCGTGGTCGGCTCTTTCGAATAGTCGATGGCCGGGTCCACCGCATAGGGGTGCCAGCGGTAGGAGAACAGTTTTTCCGGCTCGATGCGCTCGATCTGCACGTCGAACACCACATGCTCGTAGCCGGGAATGGTGATGTGGCCCTGCACCTGCTGGCCGGCGGTAAATTTTTTGCCCTTGAGTGCCACGCCGAACCAGTTGCCAAATTCTTCGGCGGTGGTGAGCGCCGTCCAGACTTTGGAAGGCGCGGCGTTGATGAGGACGCTGCGTTCAATACGGTCGGTTGATGAAGTCATATGCAATCTCCTGGTTGCATTTATTGTGCATAGGCAAATCAAATAATGCAACTCCATGGTTGCATTATTTAGGGGGCTGAGGAAACAAATTGCAACCGGATTGCAGAGACTTCGTGTTCCATGCATCATCAACGCTTACCGCGCTGGACGCTGCACAAAGTCGTTTTTTGCCTACACAGGGCAGTTAGTGCTGCGTGGCAAATGAGGGCCTCGGCTTAAAGCATGCCGTCCACGTCCGTTCAACCATGCAGGAGATTGCCATGCCCCAGTTCGCCATGATTACCGGTGACGTGACCTACACACCGGGTGACGGTGTGCCCATTGAAATCCCCCGCGTGCGCGTGGAAGTCGCGCTGGAGCCCGACAGCGCCACTCTGAGCTGGGACGCCGGCGACGGCGTGGCCGCCGTGACGGCCATTCCGCGGGAGCAGTTTGATGACTACATGCAGGAAGGCAAGATCATCTGGATACCGGAATAAGCGCCGGCGTCCCAATTAGCCACCCACCAGGTCTGGACGATGCCCTCGTTCGCCATCAGCTTCTCGCGACGCGAGGCTCGTGCGGTCCAAAAGCTCAGAGCTCGACGATGGTCTTGAAGCCGCCCCAGAACATGCGCTTGCCGTCGAAGGGCATGGCCTTGGGGTCCATCATCGGCGCCAGGCGCGGGTCTTTCATCACCTTGGCATTGACGCTGTCGCGCTGCCTGCGCGACTTGTAGACTATCCAGGAGAACACCACGGTCTCGTCGGGCTTGAGCTTGACGGCTTGCGGGAACGAAGTGTGCTTGCCCGGCTTCACGTCGTCAGCAACGCATTCAATGTAATCAAGAGCGCCGAATTCCTTCCAGATCTTTCCGGCCTTGCGCGCCATGCGGCGGTAGGCGTCGAGGTTTTTCTTCGGAACCGGGACAATGAATCCATCGACATAGTGGGCCATGCGTGTGCTCCTTGGGCGTCGGGGTGAAGGAATCGGGCTGCAGGAGAGTGTCCGGCTTTATCAAGGTGCCCGTCAAGCTGCGCGCTTGTTTGACGCAACGCCGGATCCAGCAAGTCTGGGGTGCGGCTCACGGCCCAGCGTTGCGAGAGCGCGGCTCAACTTTTTTTTGTTGCCAAGTGTGAATGCCACACGGTTCGCGCACGCACGCAGCATACAAAAATCCGCCACGGGCGTATATTGGAACGACGTCGGGCAATTCCTGCCGGGCGTTGTTCAGGCCGAGCTTTGAAGGAGGTCCAGATGATACCAATCATGAAACGTCTGATATGCCGCTCATTGATCGTTGCGCTAATCACACTGTCTTTCCAGACAGCACAGGCAGGGATGATCGGGGCTGATCAGGTCGCTGCCAACGCACCGCCTGACCGCGCCGCGGTGCTGAGCGTACTCAGCCGCGCCGACACGGCAGCCCAACTTCAGGCCCAAGGCATTGACCCAACGATGGCACGCGAGCGCGTCGCGGCCATGACGGACGAAGAAGTGCGGGCTCTGGCGGCCAATGTTGACACGGCCCCGGCCGGTGGCATGAGCACCGCCGCGGGCGTGCTGCTGGTGGCGCTGATCGCCGGCCTCGTCTGGTACTTCGCGTTCCGCAAATAGAGCGCCGCGAAAGCCGCGGAGTCCGCAGAGTCCGCGGAGTGGTGCATGCCTGATCTCCGCACTTTGAGCGCTTTGATGATGGGCTTGTGCACATGCCGACGCGCGGGTATTGCGGGTATTGCCTGCCTGTTGCTCGCCCTCGCCGGCTGCGCGCAAATGGTGCCGCAGACCATGGCGCTGCGCACGGGCTGGCCTGTGGGCGTGGCCCGGCAGGTTGAACTGGCCGGCGTTCCCTTTTTTCCGCAAGAGGAGTACCAGTGCGGCCCTGCCGCGCTGGCGACCTTGCTCAATCACGCGGGCGTGACGATCACGCCCGAGGCGCTGGTCGAGCAGGTTTACCTGCCCGCGCGCCTGGGCAGCCTGCAAGCCGAGATGCTGGCCACGCCGCGGCGCTACGGCCAGGTGCCCTACCTGCTCGAGCCTCGCTACGACGACCTGTTACGCGAGGTGGCGGCTGGCAATCCGGTGCTGGTCTTGCAGGACATCGGCCTTGTCATGACCCAGTGGCATTACGCGGTGGTGGCGGGCTTTGACTACCCCGCCGGCGAACTGCATCTGCGCTCGGGCATGCGCAGGAGTCAGGCCCTGCCCTTCACGCTGTTCGAGCGCACCTGGATGAAAAGCGGCTACTGGGCCATGGTGACCGTGCCGCCCGACCGCATTCCCGCGACGGCGACCGAAACCCGATGGCTGGCGGCCGTGATGGCGATGGAAAGAACGGGCGACAGAAAGGCCGCTACCCTGGCCTACGCCGCGACCCTCAAGCGCTGGCCAGACAACCTGGCTGCCAGCATAGGCCTGGCCAACCAGTACCATGCCGCAGGCGCGCTCAAAGAGGCCGAAGCGGTGCTGCGCGAGGCCTCGACGCGCCACCGACAGTCGACCGTGGTTTTGAACAACCTGGCCCAGAACCTGTCCGACCAGGGCCGCCAACAGGAGGCACTTGCGCAGATCGACCAGGCTCTGCAGGCACAGGGGCCATTTGCGGCCGAGGTGCGTGAAACCCACCGGCTCATCTTGCAACGCCTGGCTGCCCAGCAGCCTCAAGGTGCGCGAGCGGGGTCGGATTCGAAGTAACAGGGGAATAGGGGAATAGGGTTCAGGAATTGGGGTTGGATTCCGATTCAACACTGGTGCCAGCTGGTGCCATCTACTGGAAGCCCTTAAGCCGCCAACAGCCGCATCAACGTCCTCGCGTTCCTCTGCCCCTGATCCTCGAAGTTGTTGTTGAACACCACGTGCATCGCGCCGACCCGCTTGGCCAGCTCGCGGATGCGAGGCACCAGCGCCGCGAGTTCCTCGTCCGGGTAGTCGTAGTTGAAACGCTCGGACGACGCCGTAAGCCCTTTCTGGTTCCAGGTCTCCTGGTTGCGTCCGTGCAGCCGCAGGATGGCCAGCGCGGGATTGGCCACCTCCCATACCGCCGGCACGCTGTTGGCAAAGCCCTGCGGCCCGTCGACCACCACATGGACCACGTTCAGATCCCGCTCGAACGCGAGCGTGGCGGCGGCATGCTCTCCTTCGAACCAGGTGCGGTTGCGAAACTCCACCGCCAGCGTGTGCCCGGCCATGGTCTGCACGCAGCGCGCCACATGCTCATGCCCTTCGCGGTTGCGCACAATCCACGGCGCAAACTGGAAGTGCACGGCGCGCAGCTTGCCCGCGGCGTTCAGCGGCGCCAGCGCCTCGATGAAGCGACGCCACAGCTCATCGCGAATCTCGGCGGGCATGTCGCGGTAATAGAGCAGCTTCTTGCGGCTCAAGGTGGCGCTGGCAGCGATGGCGGCCTGCAAGTCCTTGTGCAGCACGGTCGGCGAGGTCTGGTGCCCGGTGAACAGCCTGAACGCCTTGACGTTGAACACGAAGCCTGCCGGCGTGCGCTCGGCCCACAGCTGCGCGGTGCTTGCGCTGGGCATGGCGTAATAGCTCGAATCCACCTCGACCAGGGGAAACTGGCTCGCGTAATAGTGCAGCCGCGCCTCGGCGCTGCGCGCTTCCTTGGGATAAAAGCGTGCGCAACCGATCAGGCTTTTGTCGGTCCAGGAGGCAGTGCCAACCAGGATGGTCATGGGAATCAGGATGGTGGGATGGCGCTCGGCTCCCACAATGTTTTCATTGGGAGTATCCTTCAAAGAAGAGATATCCGGTGCGCCAAGCACTGGGACGTGGAGGTCCAATCATGGACGTGCGTGAAGGCTTCATCGGCAGCATAGGCAACACACCACTGATCCGGCTGGCAAGGCTCAGCGCCGAGACCGGCTGCGAGATCCTCGGCAAGGCCGAGTTCCTGAACCCGGGCGGCTCGGTCAAGGACCGCGCGGCGCTCTACATCATCCAGGATGCCGAGCGGCGCGGCACGCTGAGGCCCGGCGGCACGGTGGTAGAGGGCACCGCCGGCAATACCGGCATCGGGCTCGCCCATATCTGCGCGGCGCGCGGCTACCGCTGCGTGATCGTCATCCCCGAGACGCAGTCGCAGGAAAAGATGGACCTGCTGCGCGTGCTGGGCGCCGAGGTGCGGCCGGTGCCCGCCGTGCCGTACAAGGACCCCAACAACTACCAGAAGATCGCCTCCCGCCTGGCGCAGGAAATGGACAACGCGATCTGGGCCAACCAGTTCGACAACCTCGTCAACCGCCAGGCCCACTATGAAACCACCGGCCCGGAGATCTGGCGCGACACGGCCGGCAAGGTGGACGCCTTTACCTGCTCCACCGGCACGGGCGGCACGCTCGCCGGCGTGGCGCGCTTTCTCAAGGAACAGAACCCTGCTGTGCGCAGCGTGCTGGCCGACCCCTATGGCAGCGCCCTGTACAACTTTGTGAAGACCGGCCAGCTCACGGCGGAGGGCAACTCCATCACCGAAGGCATAGGCTCCAGCCGCGTGACCGCGAACCTGGAGGGCACGTCCATCGACGACGCCGTGCGAATCAATGACCAGGACTGCGTCACCATGGTCTACCGCCTGCTGCGCGAAGAAGGCCTGTTCGTGGGCGGCTCCACCGGCATCAACGTGGCGGCCGCCGCGTGGCTGGCCCGCCAGATGGGGCCGGGCCACACCATCGTCACCCTGCTGTGCGACCGCGGTGGGCTGTATTCAAGCCGGCTGTTCAACCGCGCCTGGCTGACGGAAAAGGGATTGGCGCCGCAGTGATTGAAAGAGTCAGGTGCAGATTCCAACTCCCGACTCTCCTCGCTTTTAATTTCTCCTTGAAAAACCCCGTTTTGGGTATGATAAACCCCGTTATGGGTATTATCCAAAACATCCCGCATGCAACTTCAAGCATGGCAGATGCCTTGTTCCCCAAAGTGCGGCAGCGTGTTCTGTTGGTGCTCTTCGGCAACCCCGACCGCAGCTTTTATGCCAATGAGGTGATCGCCCTCGCCCAGTCGGGCACCGGGGCGGTGCAGCGCGAACTGGCTGCGTTGTCTGAAGCCGGTCTGCTCACCATCACCAGGCAAGGCAACCAGAAGCACTACCAGGCCAACACGGCAGCGCCGGTGTTTGCCGAGTTGCGCGGTCTGGTGCTCAAGACCATGGGCCTGGCCGACGTCCTGCGCGCCGCCCTGGCTCCGCTGACATCGCAGATTGATGCGGCCTTCGTCTATGGCTCGGTCGCCCGGCAGCAAGACACCGCCGAAAGCGACATTGACGTGATGATTGTGAGCGCCAGCCTGGGTTACGCCGACGTGTTTGGCGCGCTGGAAAGCGCCACCACGACGCTGGGCCGCAAGGTCAACCCGACGCTGTACACGCCCGCTGACATGGCCAAACGAATCAAACAGGACAACGCGTTTGTCACCCGCGTTTTGCAGCAGCCCAAAATATGGTTAATAGGAACGGAGGAGCAGCTTCATGCCCAGCCCGCTTGACAACCTGTGTGGCCCAGGCTAGATGATTATCAGATTCCAATTGCCACAAACAGCGTTCAAGGGACCACAGATGCCCTAATCCCCCTAACAGGTCTCGGTGGATTGAAAACCTGACCGAAGTCAGGCGTGGGGGATCTTGAACAATGCCAATCCGTCAGGAGCGTGCCGCCCGGGAGACAGCGAAGCTGTCCTCCAGCATCAGGAAGCGGRTGATCTCGCCGCCCGAGATGGTCAGAACGATGGCAAAAGGCGACTCGATGACCTTGCCGCTGCTCTTCACTCTCGTCGCCAGCTCGCCGAGGATCACGGCTCGACTGTCGCTGGCGAGAATATCATGTACGTCGAAGCGGAGCCGCTCGAGGAGACTGCCCGTAGCGGAAATGAAGTCCACGATGGCGCCGCGTCCGGTTGTCCGTCCGATCCACGGCAGCGCGCCGGCATCCCCGGGTATGTCCAAGTCAAGATCCGGGCTGAACAGCTTGGCGATCTCCTCGGGTTCAGACCCAGCGCCTAAGCGACTCAGAAATTCCTGGGCGATCTGTTTGGTTTGTTCTTGGCTCATAATTTTCTCCTTAAATAAAGTTGCGAATCAGTAATAAATCAGCAGCATGGGACCGGGTTTCCCCGGTTGTTTAGCGTCAGAGCCGGCCTCTGCGACACCCGTGAGGTGGGTCCGGTAAAGAATAGTGCGCATCACTTATTCTCCTGTTCAGATAACCTCGACAAGCACGATCTCGGTATCGTCGATGGCGGTAATGGTGAGTTGCGACTCCCCGGTGATGACAGCACCGTCGCGGGGCGCAAGGCGCAGGCCGCGGAGGTCGACGTGACCCGTGGTCGAGACCAGATAGGCACGTCTTCCCTCTGACAGGTCGTGGACGATAGTCTCGCCTGTTTGCATGGTTGCACCGAGAACCCGCGCATCGCTGTTGATGAAAAGCGCATCGGTGTCGGCAGAGTCCCCGCTGGCCAGTGCCACGAGCCGGCCGCTGCGGTCGGCGCGCGGAAAGCGTCGGCTGTTCCAGCGCGGCTCGCCGCCTTGGGTCCGGGGTTCCAGCCAGATCTGGAAGAGTCGGGTCGAGGTCGACTCGGCATTGAATTCGGAATGACGGATGCCCGTACCCGCACTCATGACCTGCACATCACCGGCAGCGGTATGGCCCTTGTTACCCAGGCTGTCCTCATGCGTAATCGCACCTTCGCGAACATAGGTAACGATCTCCACATTCCGGTGTGGGTGGAGCGGAAAGCCCGAGGATGGGGCGAACTCGTCGTCGTTCCAGACGCGCAGAGCGCCGAGCGGACAATGCTCTGGCCGCCCCATACCGCCGAAGGCGAAGTGCAGTTTGGCTTTCAGCCAGCCACCCTCGGTTCCGGCCAAGGTGGCAAAGGGGCGACGCTCGATCATGATGCGGTTCCTTTGGAATAAAGCTGGGCAGGGATGCCCCTGCCCAACTGGTGCGGGACTCAGATTTGTCGCATACCGCCATCGACGAACAGTTCGATGCCGTTGACGAAGCTCGAATCGTCGGAGGCCAGAAAGACTGCCGCCTTGGCAATCTCGTCCGGATCACCGACGCGGCCCATCGGGATCTGTGAGGCGAAGTGATCGAGCAGTCCCTGCTGCTGGGCGGCGTCAGGGCCGGCGAGTTCGACCAGGCCGGGCGTCTTAATGGGTCCGGGGCTGAGCGTGTTAACCCGAATGGCGCGACCCTTGAGGTCGAGGATCCAGTTACGGGCGAAAGCGCGCACGGCGGCCTTCGATGCGGCATAGACGCTGAATGCGGCGGTACCACCACTGCCGGCTGTGGAGCCGGTCAGGATGACCGATGCGCCGTCAGCAAGCAATGGCAGTGCCTTCTGCACGGTGAACAGCACGCCCTTGACGTTACGGCCAAAGGTGTCGTCGTACTGCTCCTCGGTGATGCTGCCGAGCGGTAGCATCGAGCCGCCACCGGCATTGACGAACAGCACGTCGATCCGGCCCTTCTCCGATTTCACCTGAGCAAACAGCGCGTCGAGTTCGGCCATGTTCGATGAGTCGACCCGGATGCCGGTGGCGTTACCGATCGCGGAGACGGCGGCGTCGAGTTCGGCTTGGCGGCGGCCGGTGACGATGACGTGGGCGCCTTCGCTGGCGAAGCGCTTGGCGGTGGCGAGCCCGATCCCGGTGGTGCCGCCGGTAACGATGGCGATTTTGCCTTCAAGTTTGCGTGTCATGGTGTGTTCCTTCAGTGGTTACGAGTTGGTAGAACAAAGTGTATGGACGCACCTTTCTTTTTGAAATAGCATTGATTGCAAACCATCATTGCAGGAATGACGATGTCTAGAATGCCGGATTTCGAGGGGCTGGCGATGTTTGCCAAGGTGGCGGAGGAGCGGTCCTTCGCCGCGGCGGCGCGGGCCATGGGCCTGTCGGTGGCTACGGTATCGCGAGGCGTCAGCCGCCTGGAAGATCGCCTCGGAGCGCGGCTTTTGAACCGTACGTCAAGGCAGTTGGCGCTGACCGAGTTCGGCCGGACGATCGCGGAAAGCGCCAGCCGCATTTACCAGGAGGCCTTGGAAACAGAGGGCGCGGCGCGAGAACTCTCCGTCCGGCCGCGTGGGCTGGTCCGTCTGGCGGTGCCCATGTCGTTCGGTTTGCGCTGGGTGGCCCCGATCCTGCCGGACTTCTTCCGCGCCTATCCGGACGTATCGATCGATCTGCATCTTTCGGATGCGACGGTCGATCTGATCGGCCAGGGCTTCGATGCCGCGCTCAGAGTTGCGGTACTGCCGGACTCGTCGCTGGTCGCGCGACGGCTCTGTCCGGTTTCACGCTTTATCGTCGCCGCACCCAGCTATCTGGCGCAATACGGCTGGCCCGAGCATCCCCACGACCTGATCGGACGCGCCTGTCTTGGTTACGCTTACCGTGCACGGAGCGAGGTCTGGCGGTTCACCAACCATGCCGGTGATGAGGAGACGATTGAGCCCGCCGGGCCACTACGCGTCACCAATGCGGATGCTCTGGTTCCGACCGTGCTCGCTGGTCTTGCCATTGCCGAGTTGCCTGAATTCATCGCCGGCGAGTATCTGCGCGACGGACGAATGGAGGCGATTCTGACGAACTGGACGATGCAAAAGGGCGGCCTTTATTTCGTCACACCCTCGGTACATGCACGTCCGGCCAAGGTTGAGGTGCTCGCTGACTTCCTTATTGAACGTCTCTCAAAGCCCGCATGGTCCTGGCCGGGCTGATGGAAAAAGGATTGGCGCCGCAGTGATTGAGAGAATCAGGGGTAGATTCCAGTTACCTGAAAACATCTCACCGACCTGATGACCGCCACGCGGGCCGTTGACGATTGCTCTGTTTTGGATAGATGGTTCGACCCTTAAACCCATGTCGCTCTACACAAGTCTGCTTTACACCTGGTCAGGCGCCGGCTGGTTTGACTCCTTCACCCTCTGGGGGAAGGTTGGGATGGGGGCTGGCGAGGCACACTTCGTTAACCGACGCAAAACAGGTCGAAAGGCACAGCAAGCGCACCGGCTTTGTTTGAAAGAAGTGCGGGTGCACAGAGCCCCCATCCCAGCCTTCCCCCAAAGGCGGGAAGGAGCAAAAACGGGCAGCCTGAGCGTTCGGAAGGCGGCACGAACTCCAATCACCTGAAACGTCTCACCGATGCACTACGTCTTCCCGGCCGCCAGTTCAAGCATGCGCCGGCTGGTTTGGCTCCTTCACCCTCTGGGGGAAGGTTGGGATGGGGGCTGGCGAGGCAACGCTTCGTTAACCGACGCAAAACAGGCCGAAAGGCACAGCAAGCGCACCGGCTTTGTTTGACAGAAGTGCAGGCGCACAGAGCCCCCATCCCAGCCTTCCCCCAAAGGCGGGAAGGAGCAAAAACGGGCAGCCTGAGCGTTCGGAAGGCGGCACGAACTCCAATCACCTGAAACGTCTCACCGATGCACTACGTCTTCCTGGCTGCCAGTTCAAGCACGCGCCGGCTGGTTTGGCTCCTTCACCCTCTGGGGGAAGGTTGGGATGGGGGTTGGCGAGGCAACGCTTCGTTAACCGACGCAAAACAGGYCGAAAGGCACAGCAAGCGCACCGGCTTTGTTTGAAAGAAGTGCAGGTGCACAGCGCCCCCATCGCAGCCTTCCCCCAAAGGCGGGAAGGAGCAAAAACGGGCAGCCTGAGCCTTCAGAGGGCTGGCACGGACTTCATGGACTTGTATATAACGACCATGCCCTCCCCCCAATTTGAAGCCAGAAATTGGAGCCAACTCCCAGCCAGGCGCACGCCGCGCTTCCGGCTGCAAGCCAGGCCTTGCCTCGAACCCGGCTGGGCTCGCCACTCTAGCCCGTTAGGTCGCGCTCACTAGGGAAAACCCGCATGATGGCGCTACTTTTCTTTTTCTAGCTTTCCCAGCTTCAACCCATCCCAAGGAAACACCATGAGCGCCAACAATCTGTCCACCGTTGCCAGCAACCTGATCGAGTCGTATGGCAATACGGCCAAAAACGTGATTGATGCCTACCGCGCTGGCGGCGAGCGTGTGGTCAGCCTGCTGGAGCAGCGCTGGAACCGCGCGCTGGAAGAGTCGCGCCCGCAACTTACGGCTGAAACGGTCGAAAACGCATCGGCTGCGCAGCTGGCTTTCAGCGCCTGCTATGCCAAGGGCCTGACACTGACGACCAACGGCGCACAACACGTGGTGAGCCAATTGGTCAAAGTGCTGGAAGGTGGCGTAGAGCGCGTGGCCGCCAACGCCAGTGCATTTGAAGAAAAAACCGGCGTGACCGCCCTGAACGTGCTGGCTCAAGCCACGGTACCAGGCGCCGAGGCACTGACCAGGCTGGTGACGCAGATCGAGCAGAAGACGGCGGAACTGGCCAGCAAGATTGCGGGCGGCGGCGTGGTGACTGCCAAGGTCAAGCGTACGTCTGCCTTCAAGCAGCGGCGCACCGCCAAAGCGGCCTGAGCCAGCGAAATCGGGCCGGACTCCGGCCCGACTCCCGTTCCCTGCCAGCGCTCACCGGCGCCCATCAAGCCAGGTACTTCTTCAGCGGTTCCCAGTAATTGCTTTGCCAACCGGTCTCCAGGTGCTCGCCCGTGCCCTCCGGAAAGCCTGCATGGTCGAAGACAAGCAGGGTGCCCGCACCCTGCGCCTTGAGCACGAAACGAATCACGGAATAAACGCCGGCATCCCAATTGGCCACCCGCCAGGCCTGAACGATGCGCTCGTTCACCATCAGCTCCACATGGCGCCCCACGATCATGCCGCCAAAGCATGAAAAGGCGCCGCCAGCCTCGCGGCTGATCTCGGCCGGCACGCCGGTGAGTGCGCTGAACTGCTGGCTGTCGGTCAGCGCGCTGTAGACGCGCTGCGGGCTGGCTGCGATGACGATTTCCTGATGGATGACATGAGACATGGCCACACTCCAATCCGTCTCTCGATTGTGGGGAGCGTCGCAGGCTTGTCAAGCTGGCTGCAGCGGGTAGCCGAACCAGCCCTGGAAAGCTGCCCACGCCCGCTGCGCAAGGGCTACCATTCACCTTCGCTCCTTTCGCGCATTAACCTTGCCGCAACGCCCGCCCATGCCTCAACCCGAATTCAGCCCCGCTGCCGACCGCAACAAGCAGCCCATCTTCAACATGCTGCGCGAAGTGCTGCCGGAGCGCGGCAGTGCGCTGGAGATTGCCTCGGGCACTGGCCAGCACGTGGCCTGGTTTGCCGCTGGCCTGCCGCACTGGACATGGCAGCCCACCGATGCCCGGCCCGACGCGCTGGACTCCATTGCAGCTTATGTGGAGCAGCAGGGCCTGACGCAGGTACGCCCGCCCTTGCTGCTGGACGTGATGGCGCCGCGCTGGTTGCCAGACGACGAGAAGTTCGACCTGATTTACTGCGCCAACATGCTGCACATCGCGCCCTGGGCCACCTGCCCCGCATTGATGCAGGGAAGCGCGCGACACTTGGCACCGGGCGGTGTGTTGATTACCTACGGGCCCTATCTGGAAGATGACGTGCAGACCTCGGAGGGCAACCTGGCGTTTGACCAAAGCCTGCGCGCACAAGATCCCGCCTGGGGCATCCGCCGGCGTGAAGACGTGGAGCAAGAGGCTGCGCGCGCCGGGCTGAAGTTATCGTCGCGGCACGCCATGCCCGCCAACAATCTGCTGCTGGTGTGGGCCAGGGCCTGAAACCGGGGCCAGATGCTGCGCCCACAACAAGCCCCGCCGCAAACCAGGCCGCAAACCACGCTGCTCAGCCGCCCGTCAACGCCATATAGGCCGCCCGCGTATCGGGCCCCACTGCCGCCAGCACCTGCGCATACGTTGTTTGGTGCCGCGCCATCAAGCGCGCAGAAGCCACCGCTTTCGAGTTGCAAAACCAGTGGCAGGTGTGCTGCATCAAAAACAGCTCGGCAGACAGTGTGAAGGCCTTGTCCCGGGGCGTGCGGTTCAACGCATTGCTCGCCGCCTGCATGAGGCCGTGGGCGTGGATGGCGAGGGCCTTGCGCAGGTCGAACGTGGCTTGGGGGAACAACCTGGCGGCGTAGGGAATGGCCAGGGGGAGCGTGCTGACGCGGGTATCTGCGGCATCCAGCCTGGCAAACTCGGCGCAGAACTTGTTGAATTGCTCGCACAACTGGGTTTCGGTCGAGTCGAGGTAGCGCCAGATCTGATCGCGGCGCTCCAGATCTTTCTCGCCGAGTGCGCGCAGGTAGCCTTCGGCCAGGGTCTCCATCAGCTTTTCAATCTGGTAGTTGCCCAGATGGCTGGCCAGCAAAACAATGCGTTTGCGTTGCTCACTTTTCTTGAGCAAGAAATAAGCCACCGCCAACAGCAGCACCAGGGGAAGAAGTTCCATCGCGACGTTCAGTTTTCTTGTGTGAAGGGTAAAGGGCAAGGCAAGGGCGGCAGGATCAGACCTGTTCAGCTTCAGGGCGAACGGGCCGCATTACCCGGTCGGCCTAGCTTAAACCACTGGGCGGACCTGTTTTGATGCACGGGAACGTTTTGTGTCAAGGCAGGGCCGGCGTCTTGCGACCGCTGGCGGCGGGAGCGGCGGGAATGCAGCGCAGCTGGGTGAGCCCTCACAACCAGCGCCTGACGCGGGCCCGATAGTCGGTGTAGTGGCGGCCAAACAGGGCGGCCAGCGCTTTTTCTTCGGGTTTGATCTGGAAGCGGGTGATGTAGCGCACAAACACCGGCAACCCCAGCACGGCCCAGGCGCATGACAAATGGGCGGCCCAGGCCAGAAGCATGAATACCAGGCCCACATACATCGGGTTTCGGGTGAACCGGTAAACACCCGAGCTGACCAGCCGGGAGGATTTGTCGGGCCGCAGGGGGTTGACGGTGGTTTTGGCACGCCGGAAGGCGAGGATGCCGGACATCTCAAAGCCGGCGCCGATCAGCACCAGCGCCACCACCACGGCCATGCGTACAGCCGCGGGGGTGTCGATGCCCGGTGCAATCAGCGACACACCCCACATCGCGCTGCCCACCAAAACGGCTACCAGGGGTGGCGGAATCCTGAGTTCAAGGTTGGGCATGTGAAGACCGATGGACAAAATGACAGATTGACCGGGCACCGGAGCACCCCAGACCGCCATCTTCGCCCATTGGCCCCCAAAAGAGGCTTCAAGGGACTTTAAAAAAAGAGAAAGGGCACAAAGCCCAACCAGCGGTGAATCGCTGCGGGGGCAACAGCCCGCCCCGTGCCATCCTTCCCTACTCCCTACTCCCTACTCCCTACTCTCCACTTCCTGCCCAGTGACAGCAAAAGTGATTTTTTTGCCGCCAATCAGCGCGCCATCTCCTGCGCAATTCGCCGCTCGACTTCGCCCAGGCCCAAGCTGGTGAGGTCCAGGTCTTGCAGGTAGGTCAGCAGGCGCGTGGTGGCCGAACCGAGTTCGCTTTCGAGCTCGCCCAGGAAGGGGCTGGACGCAAAGATGGCGAGTGAGCGGAAGCTGTCCTGCTGGGCATACGGCTCCAGGTAGTCGGCCAGTTCACGCGCAAAGCGCAGGTTTTCCTTGTGTTTGGCATCCATTCGCGGCTGATAAGCCGTGCCACCCATGCCCTGGTCAGTATTTTCGCGCCCCATCCTGTCGTCGGCCAGCTCGCTGACCTTGCTGCGGCCTTGCGGATGCTCAAAGCTCTTGAGGACCACCATGGGGCTGCCGCGGTCGTGCGACAGCAGGCGGGCGTGGGCGGCGTTGGCAATCAGTATCCATTCTGGCTTCATGATCGAATCCGTCAAGGTTAGGGTTACCGCCCCAAGGTCAGCGCGCCACCAGCACGGGCAACGCCGACTCGGCCACCACCCGGTTGGCCACGCTGCCCAGCATCAGGCGGCCGAAGCCGGAGCGCCCGTGCGAGCCGACCACGACGAGGTCGGCGCCCTCGTTTTCGGCGGTCAGCAAAATGCCGCGCGCGGATCCGACCTCCTCCACCATGCGAAGCTCCACCGCCAGCTGGTCATCACCCCGCCCGGCGATCTCCATCACCCTGGCGTGGGCTTCTGCGGCCCGGGCCTGCGCGGCCGCCATGTAGGCATTGAAGCCGTACGGGTTGGTCTCGCCCAGGCTCAGGTAAGGATAGGGGTCGATGACAAACACCGCCGTGAGCTTGGCGCCGTGTGTGCGCGCAAGACCGACAGCCAGTTCGGCTGCATGCTCCGAGGCGGCGGAGCCGTCAGTAGCCAGAAGAATGTGTTTGAACATGGCGGGCCTCGCTTTTGAAAATGGCGGGCAGGCAAGGCCCGGCCAGCAGTTGGTTTGATGACACCGATTTGATGATGCAACCGGGGGATGGACGGGCCTTTGATCCGCGTCAAACTCGCTGCAATTAGTAGGTGGTAAGTGGCAATTGGGCAATTGGGCAATTGGGCATTTGGCGGGCCGTGGTCGGCGGGACTTGCGCCCTAGCCAGCCGGCCACGCCCGTCGAAAAGCGGGGGACGCGCTTGAAATGGGTCGCCACGGCCCCAAGGTGCACGAATATGACTGAATCCCTGCACATCGTCTGCCCGCACTGCCACACCACCAACCGCGTCCGCGCAGACCAGCTCGGCAGTGCGCCGAATTGCGGCAGCTGCAAACAGGCGCTTTTCACCGCGCATTCCACCGCGCTGGACGAAGCGGCTTTTGACAAACACATCAGTCGCAACCAGATTCCGGTGCTGGTGGATTTTTGGGCGCCGTGGTGCGGGCCCTGCCGCCAGATGGCGCTTGGCTACGAGCAGGCTGCCGCGCAACTGGAGCCCAGGGTGCGCGTGGCCAAGGTAGACACCGAGGCCGTGCCCAACCTGGGCGCACGCTTCAACATCCGCAGCATTCCCACGCTGGCGCTGTTCCAGAACGGCCGCGAGGTAGCGCGCCAAGCGGGCGCCATGGGCGCGGCGGACATCGTGCGCTGGGTGCAGTCCAAGCTGCGCTGACGGCGGCCAGCACGGCCGGATCGGCCTGACCGGGGTTTTCTCAAGGGGAGATCAGGGGGAGATGCCCACTGACTCATCCGTAGCCAGGTAGCGCTTCAACAGGTCAAAAAAGCTGTCATAAAACGCATCGGAGGTGATGGTCTGGCTGCCCACCTTGACCATCGCATCATTGCTCGAACTGAAGGGCAGCGAGAGCGAGCCGATCGCACCCACGCCCACGCTGGCGGAGTTGTTGCTTTTTTTCAGGGCGTAGCTGTCCTGCAGTGCGGTGACAAAACCCAGGCTGATTTTTCCGCTGGGGCTCTCGGGCGCGCACACCACCCGGATCATCATCTGCAGGTGGGCCTCGGGCTCG
This sequence comes from Polaromonas sp. P4_F9, assembly GCF_056401235.1. Classification (NCBI taxonomy): domain Bacteria; kingdom Pseudomonadati; phylum Pseudomonadota; class Betaproteobacteria; order Burkholderiales; family Comamonadaceae; genus Polaromonas; species Polaromonas sp. P4_F9. The sequence goes on from NZ_JBFUJT010000039.1 coordinate 30,767, forward strand.
GGCTGGAAGCTCTTCTGGCCCTCCACCAGGTCGGCCCTGACGGTGTTGATGATGTAACCCTGGCTCAGCAGCGCCCGTCGCGCGGCCTCGCAGGTTTGCGCGGGGGTGGCGTCAAACAGCCGGGAGTACGTCGCGGTGGAACCAAACTTTTCCTGCAGCGGGAAGGCCTTCACATTGCTTGCGCACCCTGCCAGCAAGGCTGACAGGCCGCAAAGGCCCAGCAGCAATGGCACCCATGGAGACACCAATGGAGATTGACGGTAAGTCAGGCAAAACAGCTTCACAGGTAAAACACTCCCCAGCATCAACATTTCTACAGGTTCATCAGGCATCACCCCCCATGCTGACACACCCAGAGACGTTCAGGCGATTTTAAAAACTTCGCCGACGCCCTCACAACACCCTAAACCATGGACCCGGCGCAAACGCACGGTTTGCACCCAGACTGTCGTAGGACGTTTCCACCGGCTTCGGGCCACACGGCAGGTACGCTATTATTTTGATAGCTACCTGTCGCCGTGGTTCGCCGCAGTTACTTGGCAAGAGCCTCTTTTATTTCAGGAAATCGCTAAAGTAGGCCTGATGAAGCCCTGCTACATCCATTACAAACGCAAACACCGCGCCCGGGGCCTGGCTGCCGGCGCGCTGGCCGCCTTGCTCACACTGGCCGCCTGCACCGAGGCGCCCAGCTGGCAAAAGCTGCTGGCGGCAAAGATCACTCAGCAGTATCCGGCGTACACCGTGCAGCCGACACCCGACGGCAACTTGAAGGTGGAGCGGCCGGGGCTTGCGACCGTGCCGGTGGATGTGGACGCCATTGCCCGCTTTTGCCAGCGCGGGCCGCAGGACTGCAACTACGCAACCGACCAGATGCTGCTGGCGCTGCGCTAGACATCATGGTGCGCTCGAAGTTCCAGAACTTATGGGGCGCCGACAGTGGCGGCATTTGCGGGTGTCGAACTCACGCTCTCGGCCAGTTGCTGCCGGTGGCGACCGGCGACTGTCGGGCGACCACCCAGTGCAGTCACGGCCGACCTGGCCTGCGCGTCCAAAATTACAAATGCGCTTCGGGTCCGCGGCCAACCAGCGATGGCGTCAGAGATTGGCTGCTCGGGGACATCCGTCTCGCGGCGCGTCGCGTCGAGGCGAACGCGCTCGTGCCCAGCCACCGCCATAGGTTTTCCGCGTCGCGCTTCGCCCCATCAACACGGATCTCGCGCGACTGAAGGGCCTGCTGAGGCGTGCGGTCACCCGCCCACACTTCGGTCAACGCGCGCACGGAAGCATCCACCACGAGCGTCAGCTCGCGCCCTGGGTCGTCGCGACACAGGTCGGCCACGCCGTCCTCCACTACGAGCCACCAGGCGCGCTCGCGAGGCCGTGCGTCGCGGAACTGGAAGTGGATGACCACGGGCCTGGACGGGAACTCCTGGATGCACGCGAATCGGCGCATATCCCACATGAGCAAGCCCGCATCCAGTTCATCGTCGCGCAGGCGGCTGCCAATCCACTGCGCACCCCAATGGCCAAGCACCATGACAATGGGTCGGAGTGCCTCGCCGGCCTCTGTGAGGCTGTATTCCCAAACCTTGCCGACGGCGTCGCGGCGCACGACACCGAATTCCTCGAGACGTTGAAGCCGCTGCGCCAGCAGGCTGGTGGACATTCGCGGTACGCCGCGATGCAGCTCGTTGAAGCGCTTGCTGCCGCACAGCAACTCGCGCACAACCAGCGGCGTCCAGTGCTCGCACAACACCTCGGCACCCCTTGCAACGGTGCAGAACTGACCGTAGGTTTTTTCCATCGCATCGTCTCCAGAGCGTAAACGCTTCAGATTCTGGACTAGTCTGGGCGCCCAGTCACGCGCAAGCTGTCCATGTAGGGCACGTCTGCCCGAGAAAGAACGCCATGACGAAGATTGCCATCATTCAGCGCCCGCCGGTCTTGCTCGACTGTGGCGCCACCATCACAAGAGCCGTGCAATGGGTCGCCGAAGCCGCAGCGGCGGGGGCATCGCTGATCGTCTTTCCCGAGTCATTCATTCCGGGTTACCCGTCCTGGATATGGCGACTCGCGGCAGGAAGGGATGGCGCCGTCATGGGCCAATTGCATGCCCGCTTGCTCGCCAACGCGGTTGACGTCGGCGGCGGCGACCTGGCCGAGCTGTGCGAGGCCGCCCGCGCCCATAACGTGACGATCGTGTGCGGCATCAATGAGCGGGATCGGGAGCGTGGCGGCGGGACGCTGTACAACACCGTCGTTACCATTGGTACCGACGGCAGGGTGCAGAACCGGCACCGCAAGTTGATGCCAACCAACCCGGAACGCATGGTTCATGGCTTGGGCGACGCGTCCGGGTTGCGCGTGGTCGACACGCCTGCCGGCCGGATCGGCTGCCTCATCTGCTGGGAGAACTACATGCCGCTGGCGCGCTACGCGCTCTACGCCCAGGGCGTGGAGATCTACGTCGCGCCCACCTACGACAGTGGGGACGCCTGGATCGGCACGATGCGCCATATCGCGCTCGAAGGTCGGTGCTGGGTGGTCGGTAGCGGCACGGCGCTGCGTGCCAGTGACATTCCGCAGGACTTCCCGGCCCGCGCAGAGTTGTTCCCCGATCCCGAGGAATGGATCAACGACGGCGATTCGGTGGTGGTCGATCCCATGGGGAAGGTCGTCGCGGGCCCATTGCGCCGAGAGGCCGGCATCTTGTATGCAGAGATCGATACCGCGCGCGTCGCGCCGTCACGCCGAACGCTCGACGTCACCGGGCACTACGCGCGACCGGACATCTTCGAGCTACAGGTGCGTCGCGCGCCGGTGACACCCGTGCGCTACGTTGACGGGTAAGCGCCGCGCGCCCGGATTGATTGCAGGACCAGCCGACCCGTTCCGTCGCTCGAACACTTGCCAGGATGGCGGCCGGCAACCGGCAGCAAGACCCCAAATTTCATCACTCTTCCTGGAGATGACTCATGGCTATCAAACTTACACGAATGGACGGCGGGACAGTGGACCTTTCGCCGGAGGTCCTGCAGTCGTTCAAGGCCGCATTCAAAGGCCAGGTGCTGACTGCGGATGACCCGGAATACGAGGAGTCGCGCAAGATCTGGAACGCGATGATCGATCGTCGCCCTGGCTTGGTGGCTCGCTGCACCGGGACGGTCGATGTCGTGCAGGCCGTTCGGTTCGCGCGTCAGCACGGGCTTCTCAGTTCCGTGCGCGGCGGCGGCCACAATATCGCAGGCCTTGCGGTCTGCGAGGGCGGCCTCATGATCGACATGTCACCGCTGAGAGGCGTTTGGGTCGATCCAGTGCGCCGCACGGCTCGCGCGCAAGCCGGCTGCACACTGGCCGACGTCGACCGCGAGACACAGCTGCACGGGCTCGCAGCCGTGCTCGGTTTTGTTTCTGCCACCGGGATTGCAGGCCTCACCGTCGGCGGCGGATTTGGCTACCTCACGCGTCCCCACGGCTGGACCTGCGACAACGTGGTCTCGATGGAAGTGGTGACCGCCGGCGGCGACGTCTTGCGTGTGTCTGCGGACGAGAACGAGGACCTGTTCTGGGCGCTGCGTGGCGGCAGCGGCAACTTCGGAATCGTCACATCCTTTGAGTACCGACTCTTTCCCGTCGGCCCCGAAATCCTGGGAGGCGCGATCGCGTGGCACGGCGACGACGCAAGCGAAGTTCTCGACGCCTACCGTGAGTTCAGCGCAGGGGCGCCGCGCGAATTGACCAGCGTGGCTGTTCTGCGGATTGCGCCGCCGGCACCTTGGCTCCCGAAGGATGTGCACGGCAAGCCGATCGTCGCCATCTTCGTCTGCCACTCCGGCAAGGTCGAAGACGGAGAAGCATTGATTGCGCCGCTGCGCGGGCTTGGTCGGCCAGTGGCCGACATCATGACGCGTCGGCCCTATACGCAGATGCAGAGTCTGCTTGATGCCACGCAGCCCAAAGGACGGCGCTATAACTGGAAGTCACACTACCTGCCAGGCATCGATCGTCAGACCATTGACGTCGCCGTGGAGCATGCGGGCCGAATTCGATCGCCCCATTCGGCCATCCTCCTGTTCCAGATACAAGGTGCGTTGGGCGAGCTGCCTGCCGGGTACTCGCCGGCAGGCAATCGAGACGCAGCCTATGTTCTGAACATCGCTGGCTCCTGGGAGAAGCCGGGCGATGACGACATCAATGTCAAGTGGGCGCGGGACTGCTTCGAAGCGACGCGCTCCTGCTCGACAGGCGGGTCATACATCAACTTCCTGACTGAGGACGAGGGCCAGGACCGCATCGAGGCCGCGTATGGCCGATCCAACCTGGACAGACTCGCGGCGCTCAAGCGCAAATACGACCCCGAAAACTTTTTTCGCCACACAAAGAGTGTCTCTGGTTGAACTGATAGCCAGTCAGCTCGACCCTCTCGGGCCAAGCTGCCTGGCTTGATGGCTTCATGCCTTCGACTTGAGACACATCAAGCGCTGCGCGTGCGCACACGCCTGATGCCTTCTCAAAGCTTCCTAGCCACGTCCACGGCGGTTGTGCATCATGCGCTCCACCTCCTGGCGCAGTGCGGTCAGTTCATCGCGCAGCTGGCGGCGTTCCTGCTGGGTCACCACACCGTCAGACTTGAAGGCGGCCTCATGGCGTGCAATGCGGCGCTCGCGGCTGTGCAGCCTATCGGCTTCACGCTGGGTGATGCGGCCGGTGCGCACGCCCTCGTCAATGCGCTCGCTGATATTGACCTGGCGATTGTCGATGCCGGGGGTACCGGGATTGCCGGGGTAGCCGGGCTGGCCCACCACGTCGCGGTTGGCAATCAGGCGTTCAACTTCAGCGGTCAGGGCGCTGAGGTCGGCCCGCAGTTGCTGGCGCTCCTGGGGTGAGACGTCGCCGTTGGCCCTGAACTGGTTTTCGCGCATCTGGATCTCGCGGTCACGGCGGTAAAGCGCCTGCGCCTCCGAAGGTGTGATGCGACCCGAGGCCAGGCCTTCCTGGATGCGCGCGCTGATCGCAGCCTGCGTCTGGTCAATGCCGGGCGTGTAGGTGCTTTGCGCCATCACCGGAGCGAGGCCCAGGCTGGCAAACAAGGCGGACGCCAGTAGCGAGAGGGTTAAAAGTTTCGATTTCATGGGATCTCCTGCTTTGGATTGGATAACCGACAACTCGAATGGCCATTTGCAGCCGCTGGCATTTCAAACCAGGGTCGGCAAGCGGCTGTGGGAGCTGCTTTCTGAATCGCTGCGTTCCGGGGTTCTGTTATCGGGATCTTTGATTCAGTGCGTTCATTGTTGGCCTGCATTTGTGAACGCCGTGTAAGGAAAACGGAGATTTACCCGGTATTTACGTCGCGACTTCAGTGGTATCCAAATGCACTTTTGACCCATAAAGTGACCGCAAAGGTCGGGGTGCGCCGGCCCCGGAGGTGATGCGCCAATGGAGATGTACCGGGACAGGCGGCCGGCTCAGCCAGGCGGGTCGGCCTGGCGCGTTGCCTTGAGCTCGCGCAGCTCATCGTGCAGGCTTTTCACCTCGGCGCGCAGTGCGCCGATGGCGTGCATCAGGTCGCGTTCGATTTGCCGCTCTTCGGTTTCAACAAACATGGCCGCCACGGAGGCCGTCACCAGCGACAGCACAGCCAGGCCCAGCAGCACCACCAGCACGGCAAATGCGCGCGACAAATCGGTGCTGGGAACAATGTCGCCATAGCCGACGGTAGCGGCCGTGGTGAAGGCCAGCCACAGCCCGTCAGCCAGGGTGACGACGCGCGGCTCGACGATCCAGAAGCCCACGCCGCCCAGGCCCAGAATCAGCAGGCACAGCACCAGCGAGTACCTCACGCCGCGGCGGGTGACAAGATGTTTGCGATGTTGCCAGTTCATCATGGAGGCACTGTACCGCAGCACCGGCTGCCCCCGTGTTGCGCTGGATCAAGGGCGTAGTGTGGTGTTGCACCACGCTAGCGCGCCACCCCCAGCAGGTGCTCCAGCAACTGTGGCTGCTCGCGCAACTGCCGCGCGGTGCCGGCATGCACCACGGTGCCGCGGTCGAGCACGACAGCGCTGTCGGAGATCGCCAGGATGGCCTGCGGATGCTGCTCGACGATGATGGCCGACAAGCCCTCTTCGCGCGTGATGCGGCGAATCGCCCGCAGCAGCTCTTCCACAATGATGGGCGCCAGGCCTTCGAGCGGCTCGTCGAGCAGCAGCAGGCGCGGGTTGAGCACCAGCGCGCGGCCCACCGCCAGCATCTGCTGCTCGCCACCCGACAGCTGCGTGCCCAGGTTGGTCTTGCGTTCGGCCAGACGCGGAAACATCTCGTACACCCGCTCCGGCGTCCAGCGGCCCGGCCGCGCCACGGCGGTCAGGTTTTCGTGGACGGTCAGCGACTTGAAGATGTTGCGCTCCTGCGGCACCCAGCCGATGCCCACGGCCGCACGCTCGTGCGAGGCCAGCTTGTGCAAAGCCAGCCCGCCCAGTGTGATGCTGCCGCTGTGCTGGCGCGTGGCGCCGGCCAGCGTGTTGATCAGCGTGGTCTTGCCGGTGCCGTTGCGCCCCAGCAGCGCCAGTGTCTTGCCTTCGTCCAGCGCCAGCGAAATGTTGTTGAGCACAATCGCCTCGCCATAACCTGCACTCAATTGCTCGACCTTCAGCAGTTCATTCATGATGGGCCTCCTCGCCGTGGCCCAGGTACACCGCCTTGACTTCGGGATCGTTCGCAATCTGTTGCGGATCGCCTTCGGTGAGCACCGTGCCATTGACCAGTACCGTCATGCGCGTGGCAAAGCTGAACACCAGGTCCATGTCGTGTTCGATCAGCAACACCGACACGTCGGCCGGCAGCGCCGCGACGGTTTGCAGCAGTTCCTCGCGCTCGCCGGCCGGCACACCGGCCACGGGCTCGTCGAGCAGCAGCACCCGCGGCTCGCAGGCCAGCGCAATCGCGATTTCCAGCAGCCGGCGCTTGCCGTAGGCCAGCACGCGGGTCGGCTGGTTCATCACCTCTAGCAGGTGGAACTGCTCAAGCAGTTGCTCGCAGCGCGCGGCCACTGCGTCACTGCGGCCCAGCGATTGCCACCAGCGGGCACCGAGCCCGTGCTGCTGCGAGACTGTCAGCGCCAGAGTCTGCAGCGGCGTCAGCGAGTCGAACAGCTGGTTGATCTGAAACGTGCGCACCATGCCGCGCTGCACGCGCTGGTGCGGGGCCAGCTGGGTGATGTCCTGCCCGAGCAGCGTGATGCGCCCTTCGGTGGGTTGCAGCACGCCCGTCAGCAGGTTGATCAGCGTGGTCTTGCCGGCGCCATTGGGGCCGATGAGCGCATGGCGCGCGCCCTTTTGCAGGTTCAGCGTGACGTTGTTGGTGGCCGTGATGCCGCCAAAACGCATCACCAGGCCGCTGGCCGACAGCACAGTCTGGTCGGTTTGATCGATTTCATCGGTGTTGCCGGTGCTCATGCCTTACTCCTCTTGAACCAGGTCCAGGGCCGCAGCAGGCGCTCGCGCCCGACCAGCACCAGCACCACGAGGAACAGCCCAATCCAGAAAGTCCAGTACTGCGGCGTGATGGCCGACAGGATGTCCTGCATCAGCTTGAACACCACCGCACCGGCAATACCGCCGTACAGCCAGCCGACGCCGCCCACCACCAGCACCAGCATCACGTCGGCCGAGCGGTGAAAGTCAAACACGTCCAGCGAGGCAAAGCCGGTGGTCTGCGCCAGCAGGCCGCCGGCCGCACCGGCAAGCCCGGCAGACACCGTGTAGATCACAGCCAGGCGCGCATGCACCGGAATGCCTATGGCCATCGCGCGCAGCCGGTTGTCGCGAATCGCCATCAGGGTGGCGCCAAACGGCGAATGCACCAGGCGCCGGGCGAGCAAAAAGAGAACCAGGCCGACGCACAGCGAGTAATACGCGGCGGTGCGGCCCGACAGGTCAAACTCGAAGCGGCCCAGCAGCGGCCCCATCAGCACGCCTTGCAGGCCGTCGGCCCCGCCGGTGAGCCAGTCGAGCTTGTTGGCCAGCTCCAGCAGGATCAGGCCCATGCCCAGCGTGACCATCAGGCGCGTCAGGTCGCTGCCGCGCATGATGGTCAGGCTGCAGGCGGCGCCCATCAGCGTGGAGACCGCAATCGCCACCGCCAGCCCGACCAGCGGATCGGGCATGACCAGTTTGGCAAACAGCGCGGCGGCATAAGCGCCCAGGCCAAAAAATGCCGCATGCCCCAGCGACACAATCCCGGTGAAGCCCAGGATCAGGTCCAGCGAGATGGCGAACAGCGCGACGATGGCGATTTCATTGATGATCAGCGCATGGCTGGACAGCAGCAGCGGCGAGGCAAAAGCCAGCAGCCACAGCACCGGCTCCCAGGGTTTCCAGCGCGAGGCATTCAGCAGGGACTGCCGGACCGGCAAGAGTGTTTTGTTGTTCATCACTTGCCGCCTTTGCGCACAAACAGGCCTTGCGGGCGCCAGATCAGGATCGCGATCATCAGGCTGTAGACGATGAAGGCGCCGAGTTTGGGGATGTAGTACTTGCCGGCCACATCGGCAATGCCCAGCAGCAGCGCGGCCAGCAGCGGCCCGGTGATGGACGAGGTGCCGCCCACGGCAACGACGATCAAAAAGTAAATCATGAATTTCAGCGGAAAGGTCGGGTCCAGCCCCAGCACTTCGGCGCCCAGCGCGCCGCCCAGCCCGGCCAGGCCCGAGCCGACCGCAAAGGTGGACAGGAACACCACATTGACATTGATGCCCAGGCCGGCGGCCACGCGCTGGTCATCCACCGACGCGCGCAGGCGGCTGCCAAAGCGTGTGCGCGCCAGCACATACTGCAGCACCAGTGTGAGCGCCGCGCACACGGCCACGATGAACAGGCGGTAGTGGCCCATGCCCAGAATCCACGAGCCGCTGCCGATTTCGGTGCGGCCGCGCAGCCAGTCAGGCAGCTGGATGATCTGCTGGGTCGAGCCCATGAAGTAGTCCATGCTGGCCACCGCCATGAAGGTCAGGCCAATGGAAAACAGCACCTGGTCCAGGTGCGGCCTGGCGTACATCGGCCGGTACAGCGTGCGTTCCAGCACCCCGCCCAGCAGCGCCGCACCCGCAAAGGCCAACGGCAGGCACAGCAAAAAGGGCACGCCCAGCCGCTGCATCAGCAGCACGGTGATGTAGCCGCCCACCATGGCAAATGCGCCGTGCGCCAGGTTGATGAAATTCATCAGGCCCATGGTGACGGCCAGGCCGACCGCGAGCACAAACAGCAGCATGCCGTAGGCAATGCCGTCAAAGAGGATGGTGAGCATCAGTGATGGTAGTTAGTCAAGAAGTCGGGATCATGGATTGCGGGTCGAGCCCGCAATGACAAGCAACCAAAATAGCTGTCATGCCGGGCTTGACCCGGCATCCATCTTGGCGTGTACACGGCGATGGATTGCGGATCAGACCCCAATGACATACCCGTTTTACCTGGCCTTGCCCGGGTCTTTCACGTCCTTGATGGTTTCGAATTCGACGTTGTAGAGCTGGCCGCCGACTTTCTCGACCTTGCGGATGTAGACGTTTTGCACAATGTCGCGCGATTGCGCATCCACAAAGATCGGGCCGCGCGGGCTCTCGAAAACCTGGCCCTTCATGGCAGCGAGCAAGGCCTCGCCGCCGCCTGCCCCCTTGGTGGTCTTCAGGGCCTCGTAGATCACGCGCATGCCGTCATAGCCGCCCACGGCCATGAAGTTGGGCCGCAGCCCCTTGTTGGCCTTGCCGAAGGCCTCCACAAACTTCTGGTTCAGCGGCGATTTGTGGGCCGCCGAATAGTGGTGCGAGGTCACCACGCCCACAGCCACCTCGCCCATGTCGTTCAGGATGTCGTCATCGGTCACATCGCCGGTAGCGATCAGCTTGATGCCGGCCTTGTCCAGGCCGCGCTCGGCAAACTGCTTCATCAGCGCCGAGCCGGCACCGGAGGGCACAAAGGCAAACACCGCATCGGGCTTGGCATCGCGCACTTTCTGCAGGAAAGGCGCGAAGTCGGGGTTGCGCAGCGGCACGCGCACCGCGTCCACCACAGCGCCGCCGTTGAAGGTGAAGCGGTCCTTGAAGGTGCGCTCGGCGTCAATGCCGGGGCCGTAGTCCGACACCAGGCTCACCACTTTCTTGATGCCGTTCTTCGGCGCCCAGTCCGCCACGCCAATGGTGACCTGCGGCAGCGTGAAGCTGGTGCGCACGATGTAGGGCGAGGCCTCGGTGATGCTGGAGGTGGCCGCGGCCATCACCACCATCGGTGTTTTGGACTGCGTGGCCAGCGGGGCCGTGGCGAGCGCCAGCGGCGTCAGGCCGAAACCAGCCAGCACATTGACCTTGTCGTTGACGATCATTTCCTGCGCCAGGCGCTTGGTGACGTCGGGTGTGCCGGTGTCGTCCTTGATGATGAGTTCGACCTTTTTGCCGGCGACGGTGTCGCCGTTTTGCGCCATATACAGCCGGGTCGCCGCTTCAATCTGCCGGCCTGTGGAAGCGAAGGGCCCCGTCATCGGCAGGAGCAGGCCTATCCTGAACTTGTTGTCCTGCGCGAGGGCTTGCGCGCCGGCGAACGCCACGGTGGCCATCACGGCTGCCTGGATAAAGGTTCTTTTTTTCATGCGGTGTCTCCTGGTAATTAATGCGAACTCAATCGGACGGGATCAAAACGAAATCGAACGCGGGATCGAAAGCGGAATCAACAATGCAGTGTTAGGGCCTTCAGGCCTCGGGTCTATAGGAAGAATCCAGGGTCAGCGAGCCGACCACCCGTGATACGCAGGTACAGATGCGCGTGTTTTGCTGCTTTTCGTGCTCGCTCAAAAACACATCGCGGTGATCGATCTCGCCTTCCAGCGCGAGCACATCCATCGCGCACAGGCCGCACTCGCCGCGGCGGCAATCAAAAATGCTTTCCACACCGGCGCTCTCCAGTGCGTCCAGCAGCGTGGTGTCGGCCGGCACCATGATGTCGACCTGATGGCGCGGCACCCGCACCCTGAAGGCCTGGGCGGCAAAACGGCCGCTGCTGCCAAAGGTTTCAAAACGCAGGTCGGCCAGCGGGCGACCGGCCTCGGCCCAGCTTTTCCTGACGGCCTCCAGCATGGACACCGGGCCGCAGGTATACAGCTGCCCGCCCGCGGGCAAGGCGCCAATGGCGGCGGCCAGATCCATGTTTTCGCCGCGCCCGGCCACGAAGGTCTGCAGGGCGTCGCCCAATGCCTCGCGCAGCAGCGGCAAAAACGCCAGTTCCTCTTGCGTGCGCGCACCGTAGAGCATGCGCAGCGTGGCGCCCGACTTCTGGCACTGCGCCTGGAGCTGCTGGGCCATCATCACCAGCGGTGTGATGCCTATGCCGCCGGCCACGATCAGATAGTGCGGCGCCGACAGGTCCAGCTGAAAATGGTTTTGCGGATCGCTGATCTGCAGCCGGTCACCCACGGCCAGCCGCCACATGGCCAGCGAGCCGCCCCGGCCGCCGTCCATGCGTTTGACGGCAATACGATAGCTCACGCCATCGGGCAGGCCCACCAGCGAATAGGAACGGGTCTGCACCTTGCCGTTGACCAGCACCTGCAGCTGCAAATGCGAGCCGGCCTGCCACGGCGCAGCGGCGCCCTCCGCCGGACGGATTTCGAATTCGCGCACGGTGGGTGTGACGTCGCGCACGGCGGCAACGGTGGCGGGTTGCCAGGTCTGGGTGCTTTTCATGTTCTGGGAATCAGGTGGTCAGAAGTGATCAGCCGCGCCGGCGGATCAGCTTCATGGCTTTCATGGATGCCGGCATGGCCGAGCCCTGGCCCGACAGCGCATGGCGCAGGTTGCGCTGGGCCAGCCGCGAGTGYTCGCGCATCAGGGCTTCGGCGCGCGTGCCCTCGCCGCGCTCAATGGCATCGAGCACCTGCCAGTGCTGGTCCTGCGCCACCACCAGCATGTCGCGCGCCTGCGGCGAGTTGGACTGCACCACGACAAAGGCCGAAGCCGACGCAAACGGCAGGCTGACCACACGCTCGAGCTGTTTCACGGTGACCGGGCTGTCGGCCATCTCATAGAGCAGCGTGTGAAAGCGCTCATTCAAATCCACATAGGCGGAAAAAGCCTCGTCGCTCAGCGCGGGCTGGGCCAGCACCGCGTCCACCTGCTTGAGGCAGTCTTTGGCCTCGCCCATCACCACCGCCGGCGCGCCCCGCTCGGCCGCCAGCCGCACCAGCAAGCCCTCCAGCGTGCCGCGCAGTTCAATGGCGTCGGCAATGTCGCGCTCGGAAAAAGTCCGGACCGCATAACCGCCGTTGGGCAACGCTTCGAGCAGGCCTTCCTGCTCCAGCCGCATCAGCGCCGCGCGTATCGGCGTGCGCGACACACCGAGGCGCTCGACAATCGCCAGTTCAGCAATGCGCGTGCCGCCGGCCAGTTCGCCCGAGAGGATCAGCTCGCGCAGCTTCAGCAGCGCCCGCACCTGCGCGCTTTCCGTGCCAATCGGGTTTTCGGCGGCCGTTCCATCTGCCTCGGAAGCTATATTTTTGATAGCAGTTGCCATGGATTTTTTATGTTGGGGTGTAGGGGGAGACGTCGAAAAAGAAGAGCCGGGTTGAAAGGCGTGGTTGAAAGATCAGGCCACCTGGCGGATCGGGATCACCGGGGTGGGGGATGTTTCCCGTTCCACCATCTTGTCGATCAGCTTGCGGGCCCACATCGAGCCGGCGTCGATATTGAGGTTGTAGAACTGGTGGTCCGGGTGTTCGTCCATGGCGATCTGCTGCGCTTCCAGCACATGCTCGTCTTCGCGGAAGATGCTGGCCACACCCTCGCGCAACTGATGTGTGAGGCGCTGCTCGCTTAAGGCATAGTTGCGGGCAAAGGCCCAGAAGTAGTGGCAGGTGCCGTCGGTCTCGGGCGTGATGGTATTGAGCACAAAGCCGTTGACGCCCCTGCTGCGGTTGCTCAAGCGCGCATCGCCTGCATTGCCGCCGGGCGGCACGGCGCCGGTGCCGGCCTCGGCCACGCCCACGTCAATCGTCACGGTGCAGGGCGCTTCAAATTTGATGATCTGCCAGCGGTCCACCGGGCCCTGGTAACCCAGGGAGTGGTTGATCTGCCCGGCCCAGAAAGGCGGCGCATCAATATTTTCCATCCAGCGCGTCACGGTGGCCGTGCGGTCGCCGTGCGTAGCCACGAACGGGGCCTCGGCCACCGCGCGCTGGCCAATGCTGGAGCTGTGCACAAAAGTCTCATGCGTGAGATCCATCAGGTTGTCCACCACCAGGCGGTAGTCGCACTTCACCTTGATCATTTTTCCGTCGCCCGCCCACTCGGCATCGTCGTTCCAGTGCAGGTCGGGCACCAGCGCCGGGTCGGCCTTGGCCGGATCACCCGGCCAGACCCAGACAAAGCGGTGTTTTTCCAGCACCGGGTAAGCACGCACACAGGCCGAAGGGTTCAGTGCTTCCTGGCTCGGCATGTGGGTGCAGCGCCCTTGGGCGTTGTAGACCAGGCCGTGGTAGCCGCAGGTGAGCTCATCGCCCTCAAGGCGGCCCATGGACAGCGGCAGCAGCCGGTGCCAGCAGGCGTCTTCCAGCGCGGCCACTGTGCCGTCGGTCTTGCGGAACATCACCAGCTTTTGCTTGCAGATGGTGCGCGGCAGCAGCGCACGCACGACTTCCACGTCATAGGCCGCGGCGTACCAGGCGTTTAGCGGAAAGGAGGGTTTTTCGGCTTTCATGGATACTCACTGTATACATAAAAGAAGAAAAATCAACTACAAATAGCTATTTCTAGGTGTTTTCACCAGTTTATGTATTCATTCAAACAGTTGATCAATGCCTTAACATGCAAGCTAATTACCGCCTCAACCAAGGACTCCGTATGAGCAACACGAGCAACACCGCCCCTCACCTGCCCGCGCGCTATGACCACGTGGGCAGTTTTTTGCGCCCGAAATATTTGCTGGAAGCCCGCGAACAAAAAGCTCAGGGCCAGATCACGCCCGAGCAGTTACGCCAGGTGGAAGACCGGGCCATCACCGAGATTGTGAAATTCCAGGAAGACGTGGGCCTGAAAAGCATCACCGACGGCGAGTTCCGCCGCACCTACTTTCACATTGACTTTCTGGAGCAGATCGGCGGCGTGAAAACCGACATCCCGGTGACCGTGATCCGGCCCGACGGCTCGCAGGAGCTGGCTCCACCGGTGATGCGCGTGATTGACAAGGTCCGCCACGTCAAGGACATCCAGTTGGCCGACTTCCAGTACCTCAAGAGCCAGGTATCGGCAGGCAATACACCCAAGGTCACCATTCCGTCACCGACCATGCTGCACTTTCGCGGCGGACGGGCCGGCATCAGCAAGGAGCACTACCCCGAACTGGACCCGCAGTTCTACCAGGACGTGGCCAACGCCTACGGTGACGAGTTGCGCTCGCTGGCCGCCGCCGGCTGCACCTATGTGCAGATGGACGACACCAACCTGGCCTACCTGTGCGACGAAAAAATGCGCGAAGCCGCACGCCAGCGCGGCGACGACCCCAATGAGCTGCCGCACCGCTACGCCAAATTCATCAACCTCGTTGTCGCGCAAAAGCCACCCGGCATGCTGCTGGCCATGCACCTGTGCCGCGGCAACTTCAAGAGCACGCACGCGGCATCGGGCAACTACGAGCCGGTGGCCGAGGCGCTGCTGAAAGAAATGAACCTCGACGCCTACTTCATGGAGTACGACGACGCGCGCAGCGGCGACTTCAAGCCGCTGCGTTACCTGCCCAAAGGCAAGACCGTGGTGCTGGGACTCGTCACCACCAAGTTTGGCTCGCTGGAAGACAAGGACGACCTGAGGCGCCGCATTGAAGCCGCGGCCCGCTACGCGCCGCTGGAGCAGCTGGCGCTGTCACCGCAGTGCGGCTTCAGCAGCACAGTGCATGGCAACGACATCGCCGTTGAAGCGCAGCGCGCCAAACTGCGCCTGGTGGTGGAGACGGCGCAGGAGGTCTGGGGAACGGCCTGAAGCATCGCCCCCGAATGCCATGACACGGGTTGGCGCGGCAGCCCCGCTATTTGCGGCACGGCGCCGCGCTGTTGGCGGCCTTGAGGTAGGCAATCAGGTCGCTGCGGTCCCGGGCTTCGGAAACACCGTCATAGGTCATGGTGCTGCCCGGCACCATGGCCAGCGGTTTGGCCAGAAAAAGGTTGAGGGGGTTTTCGTCCCACACCAGGCCGGACTTCTTCATGGCCGGGGAATAGTCAAAGCCCGGCACACTGCCCGCACGCCGGCCCAGCACACCGCAATGCCGCGGGCCGACACGGTCGGTGGCCAGCGCGTGGCACGCTGCGCAGCGGGCATAGAGTTGCCCGCCGCGCACCGCATCAGGCGCCGCCTGGACCGCCGGCCCTACGGTCGCGGCCGCCAGACCCAGCAGGACACCCGGCAGGCGGTGGCTCCGTGGCTTCACGACACAAAGGCCGACGGCACGGGGGCTTCGCCAATGGCCTGGCGCAGGATGGCCCAGTGCATGGCTTCATCACCCAAAATGCTGGCGGCCGCCTTGGACAAGTCGCGGTTGGCAAACAGCGGCACGGCACCGAGGTAGGCGCTCACGGCCCCTTGCTCCAGCTGGGCGGCGAACTTGAGCACATCCAGTTCTGTTTTCAGCTGGTCGACCGGAAAGTTGTATTTGGTTTTGGCGATGACGGGTTTGCCGCCCAGCTTTTCGACCGTGCCGGAGAGCAGCGCAACATGCGCCTTGTGGTGCCCCTGAAAAGTCACCGCGAGATCCAGCACGGGCTTGGTGAGCAGCTTGCTTTCTGCGCCCAGCTGATAGGCCGCGATGGCCTCCAGTTCGGCACCGATGGCGGTGTTGAGAATTTGCACGTCGTCGGCTTTGGAGCCGCCGGCTTTGGCGGCCAGCGCGTCATTGCCTGCAAGCAGCGCAACCGCTGCCCCCGACAAGACCAGACCGCCCGAGCGGCCCAAAAACAGTCGCCGTGCAGCGATGGGCGTGGACATTTGAAAAAACGACATGGCAATCTCCAGTGGACAAAAACGGTTCACAAATAACGGACTTCACGGATCACGGACGAGAGGATTCACGCTCGTGGGCAATTTTTGCCAGCACGCCCGCCACAATGCTGTCGCAGCGCGGGCCGGCAAATGAAAAGGCGTCACCGACGGCCATGTCGATGTCGCGTGACAGGCCTTCGCGCAACATGCTGCGGGCACGGAAAAACCGGGTCCGCACCGTCGCTTCGGGTATGCCCAGCACCAGCGCAACCTCTTCCACACTCATCTCTTCAACCCCCCTGAGCATGAACACGGTGCGAAAGGCATCGGGCAAGGTGTCAATCCGGGCTTCAATCTGCTGGCGTATCTGCGCACGCATGACGGATGGCTCCGGCTGGTCATTCGGGTTGGCTTGCATCTGCATCTCCGGGGTTTCGTCATCGGCATCCACGCTGGCGCTCAGCGGCACGATGCGGGCAGCCTGCGCACCATTGCGCCGCAGCCGCCCCAGTGCTTCGTTGACGACGATGCGCACCAGCCAGGTGGAAAGCCTGGCCTCGGCCCGAAAGGTGGCCAGCGCACGCCAGGCGCGCAAATAAGCCTCCTGCAAGGCGTCTTGCGTGTCGTCGTCGCTTTTGAGGATGCTGCGCGCCGTGCGAAAGAGCAAACGGTTGTAGCGCCGCATGATCTGGGCGAACGCCAGATCGTTACCGGCTATGGACAGGCTGACCAGTTCTGCATCCGAACTGGCGTCGGACGGCACGGTGGGCACTGATTGCAAGTTGTTCATAGTGTTCATATCTGCTCCTGTCTCTGTCCATTGGATGGTCAGGGTGCCACCAGCGTTCCGGATTTTTCTCTGTCAGACGACGAGGCAAAAGGAAAAAAAAACAGCGCCCGGCCAAACCTCGTTCGCCACGGCGCGCGCGACTCCGAATACTCAGTACCCGTAAAACTCTTCGCTGCGAATGTCGTCGTCATTGACACCGACACGATTCAACATGTCGCACACGGCAGCGACCAGGCCGGGTGGTCCAGCCACATAGAAAACGGGTTTCAGAAAACCGTTCATGGTTTTTCTCAACAGATCTTCGGTGACATGGCTGGTTTCTCCTTGCCACGGCATAAGGGATTTGCCCATCTCCGTCATGGTCGGCAACAGGCGGAAATTGACGTTCTGCTGCTCAAGGTCCTGCAGTTCCAGAAGAAACGCCGCATCTTCGGGGCGCCGATTGGAATAGAGCAGAACCATCTCCTGTGGCAACCGATCATGCGTCGCCTGGCGCAACATGCTCATGAACGGGGTAATGCCAATGCCACCCGCGATGAATATCGCCTGTCTTGTGCGCTCGTTATGCAGCGTGAGGGAACCGAAGGGCCCTTCAATGTCCACCAGCCCGCCAATGGGCAACATCTTGAGCGCCCGCTTGAATGCGCTGTCGCGCATGCGTGTCGCGATCGCCAGTTCGTGCTCAAACGGCGCACTCACAAGGGAAAACGTATGCCGTTGGCTTTGCCCGCCGGGCGCCACTGCATCTGGAAGAATCAGGTCAATCGCCTGACCGGCCTTGAAGGCAAAGCCGGCCGGCCGCTGAAAATAAAACGCCATCGTGCCGCCAGCAACTTCCTCGCGCGCTTGCAGCAACACTTGCCAGGTGCTCATGCTCATACCTTGCCTCCATCCAGTGAACGACGCCCATGCGGCTGCGCTGGCCGCTTGCCGGTGCCACGGGCCGTGCGAAAGAAGAAACGGCTGTGGCGCCGCATGATCCGGGCAAGCGCCGGATCGTTGCCGGCTACGGACAGGCTGACCAGCTCTGCGTGCGAACGGGCATCTGTGGGCATGGAGCGCGGTGCTGGTGAGGTGTTCATGGCTGTTCCTGTCCATTGGATGAGCAGGCGGCTGTTGGCGTTCCGGCTTTTTTTCCGGCGCAGCCTTATTTCATTTCCAATGCGATGCGAGATAGCAACGGAATTGCCCCCAGCTTCTGTGGGCCACCCTGTGGATAAGGTCACTAACAACCCCGCAACACCGCGCCAGTATTGGCTTGCAACACAGTGCTCAGGAATTGATCAGCAGACCTGTTTGGCGCCTGCACAGCGCCGGCCGCCAATCAACCGGCTTGCATCAAGTGCCAGAGCCGGGATGGTGAAACCGGCATCTGCAACTGACGGGCCTGCGCCGCCATGCCGCCGCGTGCCAGCGCATCAGCCACGGCATTGACCACCGGCGCCAGACGCTGGGCGCTGCCTTGCACCAAGGCGCGAAGAATGGCCGGCTCGGTGCGTTTGACTTTGTCGTACAGCGTGGCCAGCGACACCGGCAGATGGCTCGCCTGCTTGGCCGCCGCGTGCAGCGACGGGCGCAGTCCCAGCGAGACCAGTGTCACCAATTCCACCACCGTGGAGTACAGCAACTCGCGCGGATACTGCCGCTGGCGATGGTCCTCGAATACTTCGTCCACCCAGCCCGGCTCTATCGCGCGCTCCAGCGCCACGCGCGCCATTACGCTGACCGGCGCTTGTTGTTCGAACCGGGCAAGTACTGCTTCCAACATCCATTTCTCTCCACAATTTCTATGTGGAGCAGAAGATTACCGCTGTCTCTGGAGCAAGACCTTGAAAGGGGTGGCTCTTAGAACCTGTTTACGATCTAAACGGGGCCGCGTTGGGGTGCAATCGGGATGAGTGGGCCGCCTGGGACCGCCGCATGGGCTAATGCCCATGCAAGGGTCCGGGTGGCTCAATCGCCCGACCGCACAGCCGGCCGGCTGTGCGTCGTGCGGCTGCCCCCATGGGGATGCAAACGCGACCGCGTTTGCGTCACCCCAACCCGAAGGGCAAGCGCCTTCTCGGGCGGTCTGCGGCGTTGCGGCGCTTGCCCATAGCC
>NZ_JBFUJT010000040.1:0-48363 GCF_056401235.1 Polaromonas sp. P4_F9
TAGTTGGTTTGGGATAGCAAACTCTAGTCTAGTGCTCGGTGGATTTTGGTTTATGCGATCTCTAATGCATCAACGCACAAATGCGGCGCTTGGTTGGCAGTTTTTGCTGGATTTTGACCCGTTGTCACGACCGGGCGCGCTCGGCTCCTCGCGTGCACGATGTCAAGCACTGATTCTGATCAGCCGCGCTGGAAGTGGCCGAGCCTACACCCCGAACTAGACACACGCTGGGAATGACCGTCACAATCATGCCGAAACGCGCCAAAATCGTTTCGATGGTTTCTTACCGCGGGCCCTGACGAAACGAGAGTAAGCCTAGGCACCAGAAGGGCGCGATCAATTGCCGAAATCAAGCGACGCACCGACCTGGTAAGTAACGTCCCAACGGGGCGGCGATCGTGAGAGTCTCGTGGGTGCGATGATGCTGCAGCAAAACGACGAGTGGTCGCTGCAGCGGCGCCACATTCAGCTTCAAGGACTGCAGGCTCTCAACGATACTGCGCCGACACGGCTGCCTGCAGTGGCTCGACGAGTGATGTGCATCTCAGCTGATCCAAGCCGATGCTTTTGGCCCATCCGAGACGAACGGGGGGCCGCTTCGGGCGCAATCACAACTGCGTGAGCGGATCTCGATGACCGTTCTGGTCGATCGGCCGCCCTGACACTTCACGCTCGCTCGCAATCGCGCCCTGTGTGGCTCGCACCGTCGAGGCAAACCGATTCCGCCGGATGAGAATGCGCTCGAGATTTCGTGGCAGGATGTACTTGAATCCAATGTCCTTCCTTGCGGACGCGGTCCAAGACAGTACTCGTTGTGCATTGAGCAATACGTGTTGACATTTGCGTCCGAGCCAATCGACCCCGGATCCTCGGCTTACCGGTGTGACTTGCCCTCGTGAGTAGCAGGCTCTTGTTGGGGAGTGAGGCGCGCATACAGGTGCCGCAGCCAAAGCACCAGTTGCCTCGCCGAGAAAATGTTGGCGTTCGAAACGACAGCGCCACTCAGGCTACCGATGTTGGCGGGTCGCAGCGCGAGTGCGATTGCGCTCTTTCGCGACAGTGATGAAGATGCGCAGATCGGTGACGTCGAATCGCAAGGCTTGCGAATTTGCTGTGATGGGCGCTTGACCGATGCACTGGCCATCCCGCGAGCTGCAAACACTGCGGGACGACATTTAAGCTGCGCGCCCTGCGCGCAGCATCGCCAACAGGCGAYTCTGTTCGTTGCCCATGATGGACATGCCTTCGTCGACGCCCATGCCGGGCTTGGCTAGCATCATTTCCGCCTGGGTGGCTACAGCGATGTGGACGGAGACGCGTGCCGACAAATCCGTTTCGACGCAGCTGCCGCCCACGAACGCGCCGACRCCATGCGCCTTGCAAAGCAGGATCGCCTCGACGATGTCGGTGATGCTTCCAACGTCTGGCGTCTTGATCTGGATGACATGGGCGGCGCGGGACTTCGCAAACTTTTCGATGTCGGCGACTGTATTGCAGTGCTCGTCTACAACGATCCGGGCGGATGAGCCCATCCGCTCCAGGTGGCGCACGATTTCGGCGTAACGTTCCAGCTGCAACTCTGTCGATCCRTAATCCGCCGGCGCCTCGAGCTGCAGCTGGAAGGGCTTTAGACTGTCCGCGACTCGCGCGATGAAAGCGGCGATGTCGACAGGGGAAAGGCCGATTTCGAGGCCGACCCAGCCGTAGACGTCGAAGTGGAGGGTAGGGGCGTACTCCTCTCCCCCGAGTACCCGCACACGCTGGGCAACCCACCTTGCGAACTCCAAGAAGGTTTCCCCTTTGGGCCCGAACTTTTCACGCGAGTTGATGAGGCCGTGCGGGAGCACGTCGGCACGCCGAAGGATCATCTTATCGACGTTGATATGTCGCTGGTCTCCACTTTGCGCATACAGCGGCACGGGCTTCACGGAAACAGGCAGTTCGAACTCTCGGCAGATGATTTCCGCCATCGTGCAGCGGTGGGCATGCGCGGCCGCCTGCAGCAGGGCCTGGCTGACGCCATACGACACTGCCAACGGCAAGCGCGCGCCTTCGGACTTCAGGCTCGCCGCGCATGCATCCCGAAAGGWTGCGATCGCCAATCCTCTCAGGCGCGGCACGACGAGTCGCTGAGTCAACTCCATGATCGCACCGGTCTCGAACACCGGATCTCGCCCAGCCGCACCGGCGTACTGGACGCTCATCATGTCGCCCCAAACGACGACGCCGTCCGACAGGATCAAGCCGATGCTGAGCGCCTGGGCCGGGACGCGGATGCTCGAGAAACCAGGCGTCCGCGGCTTGCCCGCATAGGTGAAGCCGTCGCTGGCGACTCCTTCCCGGATGGCCAACTGGTCGTCGTAGAAGAACGCGCCGTGGGCCGGGACGAGAAGGACATCGGAAATGGTGAGGTTGTCGGGTTGCAACATCTACTTTCCCGTTTTGTTGATCAGTTTCAGATTTTGGAAGGCGCGGAAGCCCTGTTCACCGCCTTCATGGCCGTATCCGCTGTCGCCCGTACCCGTCAGGGGCGCATCGGGCGCGACGCCTTTCAGCATGTTGATGCTTACCGTGCCACCCGCGAGCCGTTGCGCGGCATCCAGCTGGATCTTTTCCGAAGCGGTGAACACGTAGGCAGCAAGGCCGTAGGARGTMSMGTTCGCCAGTTGRATTGCTTCGTCAACGGTATCAAATGGCGCGACCGCCAATATCGGACCGAAAGGTTCCTCCGACATCATCGCCGCGTCGCCCGGCACGTTGGTCAGCACCGTCGGCGGCCAGAAGTAGCCYTTGCGTTCGAGTGCGTGTCCTCCCAGCAGCAGGCACGCGCCCTTCTCGAGCGCATCCTCGACAAGCCGTTTCATGCGTGCRGGTCCCTGCGGCCCGATCATCGGGCCCATTTGTGCTGTGCGATCTTCTGCATCGCCAACACGGATATCTGCGGAGACTTTTACCAGCTCTTGAACGAACTCTGTGTACCGTGACCGTTGGACGAAGATCCGGCTGGGAGCATTGCAGCTCTGGCCCGCGTACTCGAACTTGTATTCGCAAATGTCGCGAACCGCGGTTGCGATGTCGGCGTCGTCGAAAACGAGCACCGGCGAATGCCCACCTAGCTCTAGAACACACCTTTGAAGGTTCTTGGCRGCAAGAGCCGCAAGTTCCTTGCCGACGCGCGTCGATCCCGTGAAGGTCACGACACGAACCTCCGGCGACGCCAGCAGGTGGGATGAGATCATGGGCGGCTCGCCAAGCAAGAGGGCAATCACGCCACGCGGCACGCCGGCCTCGTGCAAGGCCTCGATCATCGCCACAGCCGCCGCCGGGGCTTCTTCCGCAGCCTTCAAAATCACCGTGCACCCGGCCGCAAGGGCAGGTGCAAGCTTGCGCGCCGTCAGGACGGCGGGATAGTTCCACGGCGTGAATGCCGCAACGACCCCGGCCGGCTGGTAAAGCAGCGTCCGGCGATCGTCGATATCGACAGGCTTGCAGAGATTCTCGGCGTGCGTGGCACTCCACAAGAAAGTTTCCCGGGCACGCTCAAGCTCCCCTTTGGCCTCGGCCAAGGTCTTACCCTGCTCGCGCACCATCTGTTGTGCCGTTTGGGCGATCTTGCCGGCGAGGATCTCCGCGGCCCGCCACAGGATTTCGCCCCGTTTCGACGCATTTGACTGTGCCCACACCTGGCTTTCCCGGGTTGCCGCTGCAAGCGCCCGGTCAAGATCGGCGGGCCCCGCCACCGGGATCGTGGCAACTGCCGCTTCCGTCGAAGGGCTAACGACTTCCTTCGTGCCAAGTTGACCGTCTTGCCAGGTGCCGTCGATAAAGAGCCGATAGTTTCTCATTCTGTTCATACCCGGAGTTGTTCGCCAGCGCAAAGCTTCACAGCTGGCTCATGACGTGGCGGGTTGCGTCGGCCGCGATTGCCACCATTTCATCGACTTCCTGGACGCTCATCACCAGCGGCGGTGCAAAGCCCAGGATGTCTCCGTGAGGCATGGCCCGCACAATCAGGCTGCGGTCGCGAGCAGCCTGCGCGATGCGCGCTCCGACTTTCAGTGCAGGGTCAAAGCGTGTCTTCTTTGCCGGGTCAGCGACGAACTCGACGGCCGCCATCATGCCCACGCCGCGCACTTCTCCCACGATCGGGAACTCGCCAAATGCCTTGCGCAGCGACGCCTGGAAGTGCGCGCCGGTGCTCTTCGCCTGACCAGGAATGTCTTCGCGCTCGACGATATCCAGCACGGCGTTCGCCGCCGCCACGCCGAGCGTGTGGCCGGAGTAGGTGTAGCCGTGCGAGAACACGCCCACCTGCTCCGCACCCTTTTCCATGACTTCGTACATGCGCTCACCCACGATCGAGGCGGAGAGCGGAACATACGCGGAAGTGATACCTTTGGCGACCGTGATCAGGTCCGGCTCGATGCCGTACATGTCGCTGCCGAACATCGCACCGGTGCGACCGAACCCCGTGATGACTTCATCGGCGATCAGCAGCACGTCGTGCTTGCGCAGCACCTCTTGGATCGCTTTCCARTACCCCGCAGGCGGCGGCGTGATGCCGCCCGTGCCCAGCACCGGCTCGCCGATGAAGGCACCCACCGTCTCGGGTCCCTCGCGCACGATCAGCTCGTCGAGTTCGCGCGCCCGGCGCAGCGAGAACTGCTCTTCGGACTCGCCCGCGTCAGCACCCCAGTAATGGTGCGGTGCGCCCGTGTGCAGGATGCCACCAACCGGCAGATCCATGTGAGCGTGGTAAAAGCTCAGCCCCGTCATCGAGCCGGACACGATGGAATTGCCGTGGTAGCCGCGCTCGCGCGAGATGATCTTCTTCTTGGCCGGCAGGCCGCGCAGGTTGTTGTAGTACCACACGAGCTTGGCGTTCGTCTCGTTCGCATCGGAGCCGGACAGGCCGTAGAAGACCTTGCTCATCTTCCCCGGCGCCATGGTGACCAGGCGGTGGGACAGGCGCGCAAGTTGCTCGGTCGTCTGCCCTGCGTAGCTGTGGGCGAACGCGAGCTTGTGTGCTTGCCGGGAGATCGCCTCTGCGACCTCGGTGCGGCCGTAGCCGATATTGACGCAGTACAGGCCCGCGAAGCCGTCGAGGAATTCGCGGCCCGTAGCGTCGCGGATGCGCGATCCCTTGGCAGTCTCCATGACCGTCGACTCGGCAGTGCCGTGCGCGTAGGCGTGGAGGTTCGAAAACGGATGCAGCACACTCGCGCGGTCGAGGGCGATTACTTCATCCAGCAAGCTGGGGCGGAGGACGGTGGACATGGTTTTAGCTTTCTCGTGTTGCGGTGACAAGGCTATATTTCACGCCAGCGAGCGCCGGGACTTTCCGCAAAAACAGGCCCRCCCAGTGGCGAATGCTGCGTTTATCCCGCAATCACGCAGCTTTCAAGCAAGCAGTTTCCGTAAGCTCTTGGCGCTGATTTTGCTTGGACGCTTTGGGGTGGCTCCGATGACGCTGAGCATCGCAAACGTCGTCGCCAAAGATGCCTCATCAAACTTGCCGGCGAGTCGCGATGCCGCCCTCGCAGCTGATCTTCCTGCGAGACATGTGCGCGACCGCGCTTCTCGTGGCATTCGGTCTGATCCTGCGCGTGCCGTTTCGCGCGCACGCGCTTGCGAATGGCACGCGCCATCCTCGACACTTTGGCCACCGCAACTTACATGACCGCCATCGCGATGACGGGTCGTCTTGTTGATCGCGGTGGCACTGGCAAGCTGCACGTGCACCGTGCAGCTTGCCGGCCACGCCTTCAATGGGTGGCGATCGTCGCCGGGTTCGCCTGCTGGTCGCGTTTCGCTCAGCATACTTGTCTCTTGCGGGTACTTCCTGATGACTGTCGGCACTCAGGAAGGCGAGATCGGCGTGATCGCGCCGTTCAGAAGCCTGGGGGGCTGATCTCCTCCGCGCTTCTGGGTTATACGATCTGGGGCTACATGCCCAATTCCCTGGCATGGGTCGGCATGGCATTGATCGTCATCGCCGGGTTCCCGCTGGTTCGAGGTAGCGACGCGATTAAGGTTCGTTGTTACGCCGCAAGCGATGCATTCGAAGAGACGCTCGCCTTGCAAAGCGGCGCTTCCATCAGAGGCGATTCGCTGGCGTACGAGAAGTATGGCGCGTTGAACGCCGACCGCTCGAACGCGGGGCTGGTCTGCCATTCGTTCGCGTAGCCAGCTTCGGCCTTCGGCGCGGCCGCGCCAGGGACCAACACACCGCCGATCACAAGGTCCGCATCGAGTACGGCTTCCTCTATGCTCTGCGCGTTCGAATACACCGTGTTGATACGGAATTTTCACATCAGCTACGGAGTACGCTTTCGGGGGCAAGATCACTGGCGAGTTGAACGCCTTTCTACACTCACACAACCCGGTGCGACGCGCTACCGATCCAAAATAAATCCAGGTCAGCTACGCCTCCATTCGGCCCGGTGTGGACGGCCACTCTCAAACTCCTGCTGAGTAGCCTCCGGCGCGTTTAGCGCTTCACCCTCAGGCCACGCGGAACATTCGACAGACATTCCGCACCGCGCTCGGTTACTACAATTGATTCGGATAGCTCATAACCCCAGCCGTCCATCCACATGCCCAGGAGCACATGGAAAGTCATGTTGGGTTCGAGGATCGTGGTATCGCCGGGCCGCAGACTCATCGTCCTTTCGATCCAACTCGTGACCGGGTAGCCAACACCGATCGAATATCCGATCCGGCTCGCCTTGCTTAGGCCAAAGCGCGTGATGTGCGCGCGCCAGGCCGCCTCGACGTCCTCGCAGCGGGCGCCGGGCCGCACCGCCGCGAGCGCCACATCCATTCCATCGTCGACGATGTCTGCCAACTCAGAAAGACGCTTCGGCGGCTCGCCGAGGAAGATGGTGCGAGCCAGTGGTACGTTGTATCGCTCGTAGGCGCCAGCCAACTCAAGCACCGTCGTCTCGCCGACCTTGAACGGCGTATCCGACCAGGTCAAGTGGGGGACGGCTGTACCAGGCCCTGTCGGCATCAGCGGAGGTGCGGAAGGGTAAGTGCCTCCGGCGTCTTCCAGACCTATGATGCCGGTCGCGTAAATCTGCGCGGCGACGTCGCATTGACGAACCCCAGGTTCGATCATCTCGAGGGCCTTGGCCATGACGCGCTCGACGATCCGGCCCGCAATGCGCATGGTGTCGATCTCCGCGTCGGACTTGACGCCCCGGACCCAATTAACCAGGCGCTGCGCGTCAACGAACTTGACATCTGGCAGGCCGGCCATCAGCGCGTCGTGGGCACGGACTGTGTAAAAGTTGGAGTCGCGCTCGATCGCGAGCGTTCCCGCTGCTAGGCCTCGGTCTCGCATGACCCCGGCGATCCAGTCAAATGGGTGTCGGTCCACCGTGTCCACATGGTCTTCGGGATATCCGAAGACCTGCTCCTTTGTGAGATGCGTTGTCAGAGGCAGGGCAGAAGCATCTATCGACCGCGAGAAAAACACGACGTCGCCCGAAGAAGGGACAAGCAGACCCTGCGGCATAGATATGGTGTAGCAGTCGTAACCCGTGAGGTAGTTGATATTAGACGGGTCCGTGACCATAAGCATGTCCAAGCCTCGCTCCTGCATTCGCTTCCGCGTCTTAGCGAGTCGGGTCGCGTATTCCTCGGCACTGAAAGTTGGCGTAAACAACGGTTTCATATATGAAAATTCCTTTTTTAGGTTAATTCAACAGTAGCGCTATGTAAAATTTGTGATGCTTATTGCGCGAATGCTTCCAGCACTTGTCGATGCACCTGATGCGATCTCCATACGATCATCTCTTTCCAATCCGGCGCTTCAGGATAGAAATGCTGCTTGATCTTCGCGCGAAGCGATTGGCCGATCTCAGTGTTGATTTCCTCAGGATGGTGCAGAAACATCCAGATATCGCCGCGTAGCGCTTTGCGCGCGTTGTCGGTGCTGAAAGTACCGAACTCGCAGGCGATATAGATATGCTTATCTCCAAGAATGCGTTCCCAATACGCTGCTTGACATCCATTTATTACGACGGAAGAAGATGAGCCCAAGTCTGGCGAAGTGACGGAGGATCCGAAGATTTTCCGCGCACGTTCGTAACCGTCCAGGCCGGATGGTTGCTCGGCCTGCAATTCACCGTAGCCATAAGGTCCAAGACCCGTGTGATAGTCGATAATGACGACCTGCTCGCGGCTCGCCACGTCAAAATCGGCACCGATCTTCTCAAGAACGCGTCGCGCTTCACTCGGCCCGGCGCCTCCATAGAACATTCCGCCCGGGCAAGTGTATTGCCCGGATATTCGCGCCTCCATAAATTTCCGGTCGCCATGCTGCGCTCGATAGGCTGCAATAGCAGCCTCTGCGGGCCGCAGCCCTTCATCGGAGATGTCCTCCGGCACGAGATGGTTCGCCAACTCCTCGTAGCCGGGATTTTGTGGCACATCCTTGGCAAAATCGACGAAGTTGCGATTAAGGTCAATGCCTTCGGCCGTCATGTTGCGATCCCACGCAAAACCATAGCAGTTCAAAGCATGGACCATAAGCACCGCGCTGGAGGGCGGCAAAGACTCATGCAAACCGGCCTTTAGAAAGGCAAGTTGCGCCGCGGATCCGCAATACCCCTCGGCCCCATGCGTTCCCGATACAAGGACAAGGAGCCGGCGCGCATCTGCACTTCCGAAGTACGCTACGTCGGTAAATAGATCTTCACCTCCTGGGCCTTTCGCACTGCACGGATAGGTGGTGGCGTGTGGCGCTGCCGAAAGGAACTTTTCTCGAGCTTGGGAGTAAACATCTGAAAAGACTTCAGAGGAAAGTCGTTTAGCGATATCGAAGTCATCTGCATTCATCTCAAATACTATCTCCGTTTGAATTTGTGGAGGTTCCACACTGAAGTCCCCTCCTTCGGGGTGCTCGACCACAAACATGGCGAGCGGGCGGTTCGTTTTGCAAACGCCCATGAGAGGCACTGTTGAATAATAGTGCTGTATCAAAGCCGCGTTGCCGCGATCTGGCTGGTTACAAGATTGAAAATCTGCGTCTTGTGATTGGATCGCGCAGCTTTTCGCGGTGAGCGGCTGACTGTTCGCTCCGTCCTGGCCATTGCGGCCGTAGAAGATGGCCGCCGCTGATCGTGCAGTGACCGTAGTGCTGTGGTCGTGAGGGTGCTGCCGCCAAGGCGATCGGCCCGCTCAGTCGAAATCCGTCTGCTCGACGTGGAGAACCTGATGGGGCCGCGCCGCACGAGCGCACCCTTGACCAGCAGAACTACCGCAACGGCTATCGCGAGCGGACGCTGGAGACCCGGCTGTGGAGCCGGTTCTGTCGCAATAAGAGGTTCAGGCCAAGCGAAACCAACGTTGTCGGCGGGCTGATCAGAAAGCCAGGCTGTAGAACTGCTGTGCGGCGGGCGCGGTTTTACCATCAGGGCAATCGATCTCCCCCTTCTTGATCATGTGCATGGTTTCGATACCGGCGGCGATGGCCCTCGTACTCCAAAATAACTTGAAGCCAAGCATGGGTTGGGTGACGCGTTTGATCTCCCGGGCGACGCGATCGAGCATAAGGGCCGCCTTCTGTTGCGACTGCTCGCGCGCTCGTCCCAGCACCTTG
Organism: Polaromonas sp. P4_F9; assembly: GCF_056401235.1. Classification (NCBI taxonomy): domain Bacteria; kingdom Pseudomonadati; phylum Pseudomonadota; class Betaproteobacteria; order Burkholderiales; family Comamonadaceae; genus Polaromonas; species Polaromonas sp. P4_F9. Next base: position 9,608 of record NZ_JBFUJT010000040.1, read on the forward strand.
GTTTGAGCAAGGCAGATGTTCTCGACCAATAACAAGTGCGGGAAGAGCTCAAAGTGCTGAAAAACCATACCAACCTTGGATCTGATGCATGGCAGATTCAGAGCTTTGTTCTTTGAGGTCGGTCACGCATTCTCCACTGAAACGAATGCTGCCTTTCTGAACGGCTTCGAGCCCATTGACAGTTTTGATCAGCGCGGATTTTCCGGATCCCGAAGGACCGCACACCACCACTACGTAACTTTTGTCAAGACGAGTGTGCAGTCGCTCAGGACCTGGAAGCTGCCGTACCACTTTGAAACATTCTCAATTTCAATCATCGACATGTGGATTCCTTATTTAGAGATTCGAGTACTTGAGATGCAATCAAGAGAGGATCTTCGAGGACGAAAGGCGCGCGATCGCTAGCAGGTATCCGTGCAGACAAAGGGCGATCGGTGTGCAGTCATTGATCGCAAGATGCGATAGCCGCATCGATCGAATCAGCCAATCGATCCACGATCATGGTCAACTCGTTCTCGGTGGCGATGAACGGCGGCGCTAGCATGACGTGATCGCCGAATTTCCCGTCCACGGTCCCGCCAGCCGGGTAGCAGGCGAGACCGCGCGCCATCGCTTCCTTCTTGATGCGTGCGTTCAAAGAAAACTTGGGATCGAAAGGCGTTTTCTCTTGCCGGTCTTTGACGAGTTCAATGCCCATGAATAAGCCCCGTCCTCGCACGTCGCCGATGAACTCATGGTTGTCGAATTTCGTGGCTAACAGATTTGCGAGGAACTGGCCACGGGATCGCACTTGCTCAAGAAGGTTGTCGCGCTGAATGACCTGCTGGACGGCGAGTGCTGCAGCGCAAGCGGTTGCATGCGCGAGGTAGGTATGCCCGTGGTGAAAGAAGCCGGTGCCCTTGCTCATTACGTCCACGATGTGCCGACCTGCCAAGACAGCGCCGATGGGTTGATACCCACCTCCCAAGCCCTTCGCGATTGTTTGGATATCGGGCGCAATCCCGCCCTCTTGCTCCCATGCGTGCATCAAGCCAGTGCGACCCATGCCACACATGACCTCGTCCAGTATCAGCAAGACGCCATACCGGTCGCACACCTCGCGCACGCCGGCTAGATAGCCGGGGACAGGAGTGATCACACCGGCGGTCGCGCCGCCCACGGTCTCAGCCACAAATGCGATCACCGAATCGGGCTCTTGAGCCAGGATGGCATTCTCCAGTTCCTTGGCGAGCCGCTGTCCGTACTGGACTTCGCTCTCGCTCGGCTGCTTCTCCCGGTACGCATAGCAAGGCGAGACGTGGGTGACATCAATGAGCAAGGGCTCGAACTGGGCGCGTCGCCATTTGTTGCCACCGACCGCCAGCGCGCCAAGGGTATTGCCGTGGTAACTCTGTCGACGCGCGATGAAGCGTTTGCGTTGCGGTTGGCCGATTTCGATAAAGTATTGGCGGGCCATCTTCAGCGCGGTCTCGACGGCTTCGGATCCGCCACTGACAAAGTAGACGTGGCTGAAGTCCGCAGCAGCCGGAGCGGTGCGAATGAGCTGGTGGGCCAGTTCTTCCGCAACTTCGGTGCTGAAAAACGCTGTGTGGGCATAGGCGAGCTTGTCGACCTGAGCATGGATTGCTGCGATGACATCAGAGTGCCCATGCCCGAGGCAGGACACTGCCGCGCCGCCGGACGCATCGATGTATTCCTTGCCCGATGCGTCGCGGATATAGACGCCCTTGCCGCTGACCGCGATCGGATACTGATGATGGAGATGACGGTGAAAAATATGAGTTGCGTTGCCCATTGAAAGTCTTCCTGTTTTCATGCCACGTTGTCGCTTGCAGTGCGGCGCATAACTGCTTCTTGCCCTCGACCGCACCACTCAGATCGTGTTGTGGCCGAACTGGCAGCGATGTGAACTATGAAGCTCAGATGTCTCTTGCGGTTGCCGGGCAGCGTTTGCTTGCCATGCATCCCCGACTGACTGCCTCCGTTGCCCATCGTTTGGCAGCAAGTGGGCAGCGGCAAAATTAAACATTTGTTCGATTTGCGATAATAATACTTCATATGTTTACCAATTGCAATATTTGAACCAAGTGTTTTATGCAAGTGGAAACCCTTGTATATTTGGAATGGATGGCGCGTCCTTCCAATGAGATCAGTTGGCTAGTCGTGAAAATGGGTGGTATCGTCGATCTCTTTACGGGAACGCTTTTGGTGCCACCCTACGCCTCGGATGGAGCAGTTGTTCAATGCATTACACCAATCGCGTGCATCAAGGCCTTGTCGGCGCCTACTTCGCCGGTATCCTGAATGGACCTTACACAGATGACAAAAGAAGAACTTGAGGCGCTAATCGAAGGACGATTCGCCGCAATGCCACCAAAGATCAAGGTGGCTGCCCGCTATGCGCTCGATTCGCCGAAGGAGATCGCGCTGCAGTCCATGCGGTCGGTGGCAGGCAGCGCCGGCCTGCAACCGGCCTCGATGCTGCGACTCGCGCGGGATCTGGGATTTGAAAACTACGAGGCCTTCAAGGCTGTCTACATTGACTGGCTGACCAGCCAAGATTCGGGCCTCATCAGCCGCACCATCCAGTTGCGAAGCCGCTCGAGGAACGAAGGTGCAGGAAAGTCGCTGGCTGATTTCCTGCACACGGAATTGGTCAACCTCGACAGGACGCTTAACTCGGAGAACGAGCGGTCCTGGATCAACGCACAACAAGCGCTTTCCAAAGCAACGAACATCTACATTCTTGGTGTTCGCAGCTTGTTCTCTGCGGCCTTTTACCTCCACTACGTCTTGTCTTCATTCCGAAGAGGCGTGACGCTGGTGCACGGCACGGGTGGAACGGTCGCAGACGAGTTACGTCGCATTGACAAGAAAGATGTCCTTGTGTGCTTCACGTCATCGCCGTATACAGTGATAAGCGTGCTGGCGACCGCGTTCGCAGTCGAGCGCGGCGCGACACTGATCGCCGTCTCGGACAGTACGGTTTCACCTGTTGCCTCTAAGGCAGCCATCACGATATTGGCCCCCAACAGCAATCTTTCCGTATTTCCCTCTGTGGTACCGCATATGGCGGTTGCGCACACCCTTGCGCAACTGATGGTCAGCAGCGGCGGCGAGGATACGCTCACGGAGGTGACCAACAGCGAAGCGCAGTTGCAGCAGTTCGGTGTCTATACACGCTGAGTCACAGACATATCGGAAACGCGACGCCGAACTACTCACGCCAGGTGAGGCCGCCATCTTAGAGTTCACCTTGCACCCAATTTCCGCCCGGCTTCCAGCGGGTTACAGATTAAGAGCGTGCCTCGCCGGCAGCGAAAGTTCCACATTCGCCAATGTGCCCGCTGATGGGCTGCCGCCGTTACTCAAGTTTCATCGTGGGCCTGGCGGTTGTTGCATCGATTTGCCGATTGTAGAATCCTGAGGTCTTTAGCCCGCCGGGGGCCTCCAAAGCAAGTTAGATCGACAGGCATGTCCCCCATCGGTCTGTGATACTGCCGCGCTGGCCAGACTCTTCAATTTCGCCCGCTCAGCCAGTGAGCCTCATCACGACTGCAACGATGGGCAGGTGCGTCTGAGGCGCTCGGCCAGGCCCTCTACCAGGATCTGGTCGCGGCCAATTGCAGTGCGGCTGATCAAATCAGCGCTTGACAGCGCACGCAGATCTCGTCGCACTGATGGGCAGGGCATCAGTGGACCTCGCCGCGCGGCGCGGGGGCGCGCAGCGAACGCCGCGAAATTCTCCAAGGCGCAAGCTGGGTGCCGAGCCTGCGATAAAGCGATCGTCACGCATGCGGGATACGCCATGCAACGGAGTAGCACGTGAGGCGCGAAGCATTTGATTCCCCCACTTGGCACCTGTCAGTCGCCAGCTGATCCTGTGCCTTTATCGCGAAATAGGTCCTTTTGCCGGTCCAAGGCGAACTCAGCGCGGGACGGCGATCCACGATCGCTGAATTGCATCGCACTCGCCTTGTCGCACGCAGCATTTCGCTAATGGAGCCCCCAATGTTGTAGAAAATGAGCGCGGAAGAGCCGCTACGATCGTCGTCTGCCTCGCACTGATCATGGAGCTCCACTAAGAGTGAAGAGTGCGAATCCGAGGTCGATAGTGCCAACTGACCGTTGACCTTTGTGCAAGCGAACGAATACAAAGAAAGTTTCCCCCATGCCAGCACGTTTGCACTCACTTTGAGGGGACTCCTTGAGCTGCACACCACATACGGGCGTAGCGTCGGGTAATTTTGAGCTGACGCCAATCAATTTCGCCCGCGGATGCGGAACACTAGAAAACCGAAATCAGAGGTACGTTAAACGTGAAAATTCTTTGCTCGTGGCACGCAACGGACGATGAAATTGCGTACATCGGAAATGCAATGCCGAGTGGCGCAGAAGTAATGGCAACAAGAGGAAGGTACTTGTCCCGATTTGAGTGCACATACTCGGACATAGAACGCCACGCAGTCGATGCCGATGCCGATGCCGATGCCGATGCGATCATCGGATGGTCACTTCCCAAAGGCATACCGGAAATTGCCGCGAATCTAAAGATTTTGTCCTGGTTGCACTCTGGCGTCGACGATCAGCCTTATCCAACGAGGTATGAGCCTGAAGCGGTGTCCGTGATAGGTATGAGCCTGAACTGCGGGCTTGGGTCGATCATTCCCCACATGGCGATCGACATGGACGAGACCCGTCTGCAAACAATTTCCCAACTTCAGGCCTTCTTGGGCGCCACAGCAGAGGTGCGCTTTCGTGTTCCCGACACGAATGAGGTCCGCTACGCTCACATTGTTTCTGTGGCCCAGCGCTTTGGCTACGGCCGCCTGAATCGACCCGACAAGGGTGTGCTGCTGCGCTACTTGATCGCCACCTGCGGCTACGGCCGCGCCCAACTGACCCGACTGCTGGCACGCGTTGTGGATGGCCAAAGTCTGCACAAGCGCTACCGTGCTCCAGCCCATGCGTTTGCGCGTCGCTATACCCCGGCTTATGCCCTGCTGCTGGCCGAGGTGGATCGTGCCCACGGCACGATGTCCGGTCCGGCCACCGTGAATTTGCTCAGACGTGCTTTGCACGTGCATGGGGACATACGCTTTGAGCGTCTGGCCAACCTATCGGTGTCGCACCTGTACAACCTGCGCCACAGCGTGACCTACCAGAATCAGCGCGTGAGTTTTACCAAGACGCGCCCCGTGGTCAATGCGATTGGCATTCGTCGCGCCCCACGTCCTGAAGGCAGATTCGCATCGACTCCGTTCACCAGGGGGATATGGACGGCACCAAGGGGGTCTATCACATCAACGCGGTCGATATCGTCACCCAGTGGGAGGTCGTGGCTACCTGCGAGCGCATCAACGACGCCTATCTGTTGCCGGTGCTCAAAGACCTCACTAACCAGTTCCCGTTCGAGATTCTGGGCTTTCACTCCGACAACGGCAGCGAGTACATCAACCGCACGGTGGCCACGCTGCTGGAGAAGATGCGGGTGGAGAAAACCAAGTCACGCTCACGGCATTCCAACGACAACGTCCTGGCCGAAAGCAAGAACGGCTCTGTGGTCAGAAAGATCTTTGGCTACAGCCACATCCCGCAGCGCTTTGCCGCTCACATCAACGTGTTCTGCCGCGAGCATCTCAACCCTTATGTCACCCACGCTGATTAAAGAAGCTTCTGAGCGTATAGCTTGTGACCTCCACACACCTCGATAGGAATGCCACTGCGACGCTTAGCTTCGCAACTCTCGTCCAAGAGATACAGGGTCGTGTGGCAAGCATTGCTATGTTCACTAAGGAATTGAACGTCGACAAAAGGCGCCACGATCCGACTTGGCTGGATGATCGGTTGACGCGCATACATCGCACCGCGGCCGAAATGCAACGCATCATAGATGCAGTCAAGCGGCTCGAGGACGACTCTCTGCCCCACCGGATGCTGATTGATCTGAACGCGCTTTCGGCGCGAGTCCTGCAGGGACATATGGAGCGGATGCCCGGCTTTGGACGCGCAAAGATACGGATCCAGTCGACAATCCAGGTGGTGGGTGACATTGAGGAAATCGAGATTGTCTTGGACAACCTCATCGGCAACGCACTGAAATTCTCATCGCGTCGTGAAATCCCGGAGGTACGTGTGACAGCCACGACCGAGTTGGATCGCATCGTTGTGCACGTTAGTGACAACGGGGTAGGTATCGCCTCAGAGGACGCTGCGCGGATCTTTCAGCCGTTCACAAGATGCCATACCGGCTTCGAGGGTTCGGGCATGGGATTGGCAGTTGCCCATCGCATCGTGGAGCGCCATGGAGGGCGTATTTGGGCAACAGGAGAGATTGGTCGCGGCACCACTATTTCTTTCAGCATTTAGCTGGACATACTTCAGATGAAAAATATCCGTACTATTCGCACTCAAAGCGCGCAAAGTAGAAGGAATTTAGTCGAGCTATGTGGGCGAGTTGCCGCTCCATCATCGGGAGCAACTGGCTATGTTGACCCATGCACGCATCTGGGGAGGCGCCAGCGGATTGCGCAACTCATGCGCGAGCAGGGCCAGAAACTGGCCGCGCCCTTCGCCATCACGTAACGCCTCGTCGGATTTCATGTTGATCACTTCCATGGTGAACACCTCTTTGATCATCAAACTTCAGACAAAGCGTCTTATCCACTCACAACTGCGTTGCCATCCGTGTGCATGACGCTCCATCCCTCCGAAGTCGCGTCAACTCAAGACGTGCTGGCCGGACGAATGCGCTTATACGCGATCTGCACCGAGCCGCAACCTTGTCCTCGTGGTCGGCGCGATACTGGATGCGCTTTCGCCACAATTTCTAGTCAAAGCTAGTTCCGTGCTCGAGCCCTATCGGCCAACGCGCAGCTGTCGAGATTGATGCCATCCGTCTGCCTGTGCATGACTGCACGAGCCTTGCGGAACAGCGCCCAGATCAGGCCGATCGGCCCGCGCTGGTACCAACGGCGCATGCCGGTTTGCCTGAAAGACAGCCCAAATCCTTGCGAAATGCGGTCTATGACGATGGCGAGCAACACGATCCCGAGACCGCCTTTGACCGCAGTACTTATATCGAGTTGCCCGATCCCGCGAAGCACCGTTTGGCCTAGACCGGCAACGGAGATCATCGCTCCCACGACGGCCATCGACAGCGCGAGCATCACTGTCTGGTTCACGCCAGCCATGATCGTTGGACGTGCGAGGGGAATTTGAATCCTGAAAAGAGTTTTCCAAGTCGGGCTGCCAAATGCCGCTGCCGCTTCAACAACGTCCGGACGAACTTGACGAATACCCAAGCTCGTCAGGCGAATCACAGGAGAAATAGCATAAACCATCGTCACAAGCACGCCAGGCACGTTGCCGATGCCGAACAGCATCACAACCGGGACGAGGTACACAAAGGATGGGATGCTTTGCATGAAGTCGAGGACGTAGCGCAGGAATCGGTCGAACGTGTCATTGAGGCCTGCGGCCATGCCAATGGGGATGCCCAATACGCAGCAGAACGTGATCGCTGTGAGCACCACGGAGAGAGTATCCATTGCCTCTGGCCATACTCCGATCGCTCCAATGAGCATAAGACAACTTGCCACAAGGCCTGCTGCCTGTCCGCTGGCAAATTGCCAACACAGAAGGGTCAAGACGGTGATGATGACCAGCGGAGGCGTCGTTCCGAAGGTGGATTGAATTGCGATCAATATTGTCTGGATGGGCATCTTGATCTGCTGGAAAACACCACGGAAGTCGGTGACCAGCCAGTTCACGAGCATTTGGATCCAGTCTCCGATCGGAAGATTGATGTACTGGAACGGGTCGATGAAAAGGTTTTGCATGGTGGGGTGATCCGTGATGGGTGGGTTGCGGCTCAATGAAGGGATGCTCAAGCTGTCGGTAAAATCATCGCGATAGTTCCTGCCCGGCGATCCGGGGCCGAGATCAGTAGCTAGTGCAGTCGGCCGCGGATCGCCTTGAGCACGCTTGCTTGAGTGATCCAGCCGACAGGCTGCCCCTTCTCCAGAACCAAGATACCCTCCGGATCAGCCGCCAAGCGATCCAAAATATCGCTGAGTGGTGTATCAGAATTGGCAATGGACGCATTGCCTCGCACAGGCACGTTGGTCGAGAGCGGTTCCATGACGGCATCCGCGCGAAGCAGCTGCAGCCGGCTCACCCCGCGGACAAAATCGCTAACGTATTCATTGGCGGGCCTGTTGATGATTTCAAGCGGCGTACCGATCTGAGCAATCACGCCATCTTTCATGATGGCCACACGGTCGCCCACTTTGATCGCTTCATCCAGGTCATGAGTGATGAAGAGGACCGTTTTTCCCATCTTCCTCGCAAGTTCGACAAACTGGTCTTGCAGCTGACGCCTGATCAACGGATCGAGCGCGCTAAAGGGCTCGTCCATTAATAGAATTGCCGGATCGATGGCGAGCGCCCGCGCGAACCCAACGCGTTGCTGCATGCCTCCTGACAGCTGGTCTGGATAATGGTCGCCCCAGCCCGACAAATTCACCGCTGCCAAGGCCTCCTCAGCTCGCACATGTCGATCCTTCCTGGGCACCCCGTTGATTTCCAGGACGAACGTGATGTTCTCCCTGACCGTGAAGTGCGGCCACAGTGCCATGTTCTGGAAGACCATGCCGATCTTGGTTGACCGAAGCTGTCGCAACTTGGCGTGGTCCAAGCCGGTGATTCGCGTGCCATCGACATAAACGTCGCCGCCAGTCGGCGCGATCAGTCCATTCACGTGCCGCAAAAGTGTCGACTTTCCGCTACCGGACAAACCCATGATGCAGAAGATCTCGCCAGGATAGACGGTGAAGCTCGCGTCCGCTACGGCAACAGTGCAGTTGTAGTCGCGACCGACAGCGTTCTTGTCTGACCCTTGCTCTTGCATTGCGCGGAAAGCACCCTCTGCATTAGAGCCATAGATCTTCCAAACTCCCCGGCACTCAATCACCGCAGAATCGCGCGACCCGACCTGTGCCGCGGCTGAGTTGGTTTTGGACATTGGTTGAAGCATTGTGGAGCCTTGAAGAATCTTCGGATGTTCAGCTGCGCTGTGCAAGCTTCGCTTCACGAATCCAGTCGTCGAACTTGCTCTGGTTGGCGGAAATCCATTTCTGAGCGTGCCGCCGAACATCGGCCTCCGTGCTCTCACCCTTTTGCATCAACTGGTTCTGAGCGCTGATGTCAGCCGTCGGGATGAAAGTCTGCTCGAAGAACTTCTTGGCAACCGGGTTTTCGGTGACGAACTTGCGATTCGCAGCTATGCGCTGCTCGTAGAGCGGGAACCCCGAATCGCGTCCATCTGGAAGCGCTGTGTTCTTGTTTCCATTCTCCGGATCCGGGAAAGGCACGCTCAGCCAGACTACGTCTCTGCCAGGCACCAGGACGGCATTTACCCACGTCGGGACCCAGGTGTAGTACAGCACCGGCTGTCCATTCTTGAACCTCGCCATGACATCCGCCATGAGTGCGGTGTAATTCCCATGGTTCGCCCTTACCGTGTTTTCCAGGCCGTACAGCGCCAGGTGTCGGTGAATGACTTTCGCAGCCCCCCAACCCGGATCGCCAGCGACCAGGTCGGCCTTCCCGTCCGCCCCATTCGTATTGAACAGCTTTGCGATCTTCGGATCCTGCAGTTGCTTTACATTGTTGATCCCATAGCGGTCCGCAGTCTTCTTGTCGATGCAATAGCCGAAAGTACAGCCGGTGACCAGGCGACCAATTCGCGCAAGAACCGCGTCGCCGCCGCTCTTCTCGTAGTACTCGTCGTGCAGCGGGGTCCAACTCTGTGCGCAGTAGCTCGCCTCGCCTTGCGCCAACGCCAGATAGAACAAGGCAGGGTCCGCGGAGATGTACGGCTTGACGGCATAGCCGAGCGCAGATAGGCCAAGCCCAACCACAACGTCCTGGAACCGGGCAGTTGGCGTGCTCAAGCCAATTGGCTGGACCGAGACGCCCGCGCCAGGCAGTCCCGCTGACCACCCCGAAGAGGTGTAGGCGGCTGCGGCAACACCCGCGATGCTCTGGGCGATGAACGAACGGCGAAGAAGCGATTTGGGATTCATAATGACCTCCAGGGAAGTGGAACGGTGGATAAAAAAGGCGGTGAAAGTCACTTCACGCAGAACTGCGCTTACTTCCCGACCAGCCTCACATCGACGGGAAAGATACCGCTTTCGTTCGCGATGATCGGGTTGATGTCGAGTTCTGAAAGACTTTCCATCCTCATGATTGCGACGGACACGGACGAGATAAAGTCGGCAAGGGATCGCTTATCGACTTTCGGATAACTCCTGAAACCGTCGAGGATCTTCGAAACACGCGTTTCGTTAATCATGTCCAAAGCTTCTGCGGGAGAAAACGGGGCTGCGCGGAATGTCACGTCCTTGACCGCCTCGACCAGCACGCCCCCGGAGCCGAACAAGACCACCGGGCCGAAGACCGGATCGTTGACGGCAACCACGAACAACGCCACGCCGCCACGCGGCATCAGCGTGATGGTGTTTGATAACGATTTCGTTCATGGACAGTTGTGTTAATGCTACTGCTTGCAGTTTCGTCCACAGACTATTCGTGAGTCCAACACCTTTTTGAGATAGATTGATCCCTAATGGGCAATAATCCCATGCAGGAAATTGGCGCAGCACTTCTCCATCAGAGCCCGTTAGCAGGAATGCGCGCAACACGCATTCGCCGCGCAGTGGCCAGAACAGAGCCGGCCCACCAGGCAAGGGGTCGGCATTGAACTGGCGCAGGCCTCGACATTGGCATCGGTCCCCGCGCCAGACGCTAGACGCTCGATGATGCCGTTCTCCGCGACACTGGCGGGTATCGCTGGAAAGCAGACTTCCAGCTATAGAAAATAGCGCACCTCATCGGCGATCGCCGAGCGATGCTCCGTCGAGCCCCAGTTTCTTGGCTAGACGCGTCAGCGTGCACGCATCGTTTTCAAGAAGTCACCCAGCTCGCATGTCGCAATTAGTGCCCATCTGCGATCAATCTACGCTTAAAGAACGTTGGACGTCAACGCTATAGCACGAGATGATTGTCCGCTCATGAGAACGAACCACACCCGCGTATCGGGACGCGAGAATTTCAATGCATTCGGGAAAGAATATTGGAAAAGGAGAACAGTATGAGGCAACCTCGTCAAGGAACGCAAGATTCGATCTTCATGTTAGCTCTGAAGGGAGCTGCTGCGATGCCCTGCAAGGTCGGGCCTGTGGAATCGACGTACGTGACGATGCGCGACGGCGTGAAACTCGCTTTGGATGTCTCCCGACCGACAGACAATTGTCCCACCGGGAAGCTGGACACTATTTTGATCATGACCCGCTACTGGCGCGGTGTTAAAGGGCAGCCATCCAACCCGCTTGCCGACCAATTCGTGCCGCACGGTTATGCCGTTGTCGTTGGAGATGTTCGAGGCACCGGAGCATCTTTCGGAGTGTGGCCTCATCATCGCGCGCGCGATGAAACGTTGGATTTTGGCGAAGTGCTTGACTGGATCGTTGCGCAGCCTTGGTCAACCGGTCGGGTCGTGGGCTACGGCTTTTCTTACACTGCCATTACTGCCGACTGGATGGCGGAGCGAAACCATCATGCACTCAAGGGGATCATTCCACGATTTCCAGACTATGATCCTTATGAAGATGACTACTTCCCCGGAGGAGTTCCAAATGCCTTCATAGGGAAAACCTGGGGCAATCGGGTCAAAGATCTCGACCGCAATCTTTGGATTCTTGAGGACGGTGAAAGATTGCCAGGCGTGCGCCCCGTCGGCTCGGGCGGTGAGACTGAGCTTGCCGCGGCTCTGCGCGACCACGAGAATGTTCCGTCGGTCTGGGAGGGATTCCAAAATGTGACGTTTAAGGATGATTGTCCCCCGTCTTGGGGGGGGGCTTCAATGCTTGACTGGAGCATTCAGGAGGTAGCAGCTACAGTCGATATCTCTGCTACACCAACCCAAACTTGGGCGGGCTGGTTTGATGGAGGAACGGCGCAAGCGGCTATCCGTCGTTTCCTAGTACAGTCATATCCAATGAATGTAATCATAGGGCCGTGGAATCATGGCGGCACCATTCCTTACGACCCTCTTGGCGCTCCTGGTGAGACTATTCTTCCAACGACGCCGACGCAGCTGTCAAACGACATCCGGTTTGCAGACGCATGCTTCAGTGGCGAGGCAGGCCAGATTCGTGGGAAAACTATCCATTACTACACCCTCGGGGAAGGCGCTTGGAAATCTACATCCTCATGGCCGCCCCGCGCAACTCGCAGTCGCTGGCACATGGTAAGCGGCTCTCGCCTAAGTGCGTGGCCAGGCGAGGAGGGCTTCGACTCGATCCAGGTCGACTCCGCCTTTGGGGACGTCACATCAAGTAGGTGGGCGACATGCATCGATGGGGCCAAGGTGGATTATGGAGATCGGCGAGCGTTCCAAGCGGGTCGCATTGCATACACAAGCGAGCCGTTGACGAGCGACATGGAGATTACAGGGCACCCTGTCGTCTACCTAAGCGTTACGTCGACACGAGAAGACGGTGCCTTTTTTGTCTATCTCGAAGCGGTACGACCCGACGGAGTGTCGGTTTATCTAACGGAAGGGCAACTTCGCGCTTTGCATAGGAAGGTCTGGAAAGAATCACCGTTCAGCGCCATTGGCCCCCAACATAGCTACTTGAGCTGCGACGCTGAACCGCTTATCCCTCACCAGGCTGCTGTTCTGACTTTCGCCTTGCACCCAATATCTGCCCGTATCCCGTCGGGTTATCGCTTGAGGGTTTGTCTCGCCGGCAGCGACAGGACCACATTTGCTACCATCCCTAGTGATGGTGATCCGCCGTTGCTCAAATTCCTTAGGGGACCGATTGGTTGTTTCATCGATCTACCGCTGATTCAGCCCTGAGCAGAAGTTTGAAAGTGGTGAGGTCGCAGCGCATGGGCCAAGTCCTTTTGAAACAGAAAAAGGATTAAGGTGGTCAATTTGGGCTTTGATACTTCACCCACTCCTGGCATTTGGGCAATGGGCCGCATTTGTGGGTCAGCCTTGAGCTGCAAGGTCACGCGCTTCTCTGTGGCCTGCATATCCTGCTCTAATGCCTTGATGCGCTCGTCATGCTCTCGCAGACCGCTGGACGCGTTGGTCGGCATGGTGCGCATCTTCATCTAATGCGCGGAAACATCCCAGCCGTGGTCCAGGACACCGCATCACGGTATATGAGCGTAACGCACAACCACTAATGGTCACGGGTAGATTGCATTCACACACTGCACAGTGCCTGCACCGAATGTTTGGCTGCAGCCTCGGAGCGATGGGCTAATACCTCGTCCAGCCAATCCACACGCATTTCCGGAACGGCGGTGATGAGCTTGAGTGTGTAGGGGTGTTCGGGGTTGTCGAAGATGTTGTCGGTCGCATCAAACGCCACAAACTTGCCCTGCAGCATCACCGCGGTGCGGTGCGCAATGCGGTGCACCACGTCCAGATCGTGGGTGATCAGGATGTAGGACAGGCCCAGTTCCCGCTGCAGCTTGCGCAACAGGGTGAGAATTTCTTCGGCTACCAAGGGGTCCAGCGCCGAGGTAGGCTCGTCCAGAATAATCATGTCGGGCCGGGCCGCCAGCGCGCGGGCAATGCAGACACGCTGCTTTTGGCCGCCAGAGAGCTGGCCGGGCCGGCGCGTCAGGAACTCCTGTGGCAGCTCCACCAGGTTCATCAGTTCGCGGGCACGCTCTTCCATCTCTTTGCGGCCCACGCCGAAATAGAACTGCACCGGCCGACCAATGATTTCCATCAGGCTTTGGCGCGGGTTGATGGCCACGTCCGGAATCTGGTACACCAGTTGGATGCGCTGCTTGATCTCCTTGCTGCGCTCTTTCAGACTGCGCGGCAAGGCCTTGCCCTGAAAAATGATTTCGCCACTCTTTGGGGGAAGCAAACCGGTGACGATGCGTGCCAGGGTGGATTTGCCCGAGCCGGACTCTCCCACCACGGCGACGGTCTCGCCACGCTTGACATCCAGCGACACGCCCTTGACCACATGGAATGCACCGTAATACGCGTGGCAGTCTTTGATGGACAGCACCGTCTCGTCGGCCTTGACGGTACCCTGGGCAGCGCGCTCGCTGGCCGCCGCACCACGCACAGCGACCAGACGCGCGGTGTAGTCCTGGCGGGCGGAGTGCAGAATTTGCGAGGTCAGGCCTTCTTCGACTTCCTTGCCATGGCGCAGTACCTTGATGCGGTCTGCTACCTGGGCCACCACCGCCAGATCGTGGGTGATGTAGATGGCCGCCGTCTCGTACTGGTGAATCAGCGACTTGAGCAGAATCAGCACTTCGATCTGTGTGGTCACATCCAGCGCAGTGGTGGGCTCATCGAGGATGAGCACATCGGGGCGGCAGGACATGGCCATGGCTGCCATGGCGCGCTGCAGCTGGCCGCCGGAGGCCTGGTGCGGATAGCGTGCGCCAAAGTTCTCGGGGTCAGGCAAGTCGAGTGACTTGAAGAGTTGTCGCGCCCAGGCTTCTGCCTCGGTGCGTGACATCAGTTTGTGGATTGTGGGTGCTTCGCAGACCTGATCCATGAGCGTGTGTGCCGGGTTGAATGCAGCGGTGGCACTTTGTGCAATGTAGGCAATGCGCTTGCCGCGCATACCGCGCCGACCGTCGGCATCCAGTGCGCGGATGTTGGTACCGCCCAGCAAGATTTCGCCTCCAGCGATATGTACCCCGGCGCGGGCGTAGCACATGCTGGACAGGCCAATGGTGGACTTGCCTGCACCACTCTCGCCAATCAGGCCCAGCACCTCGCCTTTGTTGACCTTTACGTCCACGTTGTCGACGATGACGTTGCCCGCAATGCTCTCCAGTCGCAGTCCCTTGATTTCCAGAATCAGTTGATCACTCATGACCGGGTGTTCCTTAGAGTTCGGCTTGCGCGCCGGAGGGACGTGCGTCGATGGACAGCACCCAGTCCACCACCAGGTTCACCGACACGGTGAGCAGGGCAATGGCCGTGGCCGGGTAAATGGGGGCCATCATGCCGAAATTGATGGCGGCAGCGTTTTCACGCACCATGCCACCGAGATCGGCGTAGGGCGGCTGGATACCCAGGCCCAGGAAGGACAGGCCAGCGATGAACAGAAAATTGAAGCAAAAGCGCAGACCGAATTCGGAGATCAGCGGCGCCCAGGCGTTGGGCAGAATCTCGCGGCGGATGATCCACCACAGGCCCTCGCCGCGCAACCGCGCCGCTTCCACATATTCCATCACCGTCAGGTTCATACCCAGAGCACGCGCCAAACGGAATACCCGGGTGGAGTCCAGCACCGCGATGGTCAATATCAGTACCGGAATGCTGGAGCCAAACACGCCGAGAATAATCAACGCAAAAATCAGCCCGGGGATGGACAACATCACGTCCACCAGACGGCTGAAAAAGATATCAATCCAACCGCCCATAACGGCGCTGACAAATCCCAGCACGATGCCAATCAGAAAGGACAGCAGCGTAATCGCCAGTGCCACACCAATGGTCATGCGCGCGCCGTACATGATGCGGGTGAGCATGTCTCGGCCGATCTGGTCCGCGCCCAGCAACATCTTCATGGACGGCTCGTCCCAGGTTCCGCCGAAATTGACCGACTCACCATAGGGCGCGAGCCAGGGAGTAAATAGGGAGATGAAGATAAAGATAACAACCACCGTCAGACCGAACCAGGCTGACAAAGTGGGTTTGTGTCCAAAAACTTTCATGGGTGGCGTCCTTCTTTTTATCGCTTGTGGCGCAAACGGGGGTTGACCAGAATGACCAGCACATCGGCCAGGGTGTTGAGCGTGACGAACACCATGGCAAATACCAGGCCGCAGGCCTGAATCACCGGCACGTCCCGCTTGGATACCGCATCCACCATCAGTTGCCCCAGACCCGGATACACAAACACGGCCTCAATCACCACCACGCCGACCACCAGATAGGCCAGGTTCAATGCCACCACGGTAATGATGGGCGCAGCCGCATTGGGCAGGGCATGGCGCACGAGGACGCGGCGGCGTTTGGCGCCTTTGAGGAAGGCCATTTCAATGTAGGGCGTAGACATGACCGACAGCACCGAACTGCGTGTCATGCGCAGCATATGGGCGGCCACCAGCAGGGTGAGTGTGATGGCGGGCAGGGTAGTCTGGTAGACCCGTTCGGAAAACGGCATGCCCTTGAACACGGTGGACAGCGAGGGGAACCAGTCCACATTGACCGCCAGAAAAATAATCAGCAAGTAGGCAATAAAGAACTCAGGAAGCGAAATGGCTGTGAGCGTGATGATGTTGGCCAGTTTGTCGGACAGTTTGCCTTCGTTGATGGCAGAAAAGATGCCAAGTCCCACGGCCACGGGGATTGCAATCAGGGCTGCGTAGCCCGCCAGAAACAAGGTGTTGCCCAGCCGGGGCATGACCTCATCCACGATCACGCGCTTGTTGGTCAGGGCCACGCCCAAGTCGCCGTGCAGGGCGCCGGTGAGCCAGTTGTAATAGCGCAGATAGGCCGGCACATCCAGTCCCAGTTCCTTGCGAAAGACCACCAAAGCCTCTGGCGTGGCGGCCTGGCCCAGCACAGCGGAGGCGACGTCACCCGGCAGGATCTCTGTGCACACAAAAATCAATATGGAAACTGCGAATAGAGTGAGTACTCCCAGCAAGAGCCGATTGAGTATCAATTTTGCCATGACATCTTTTCGTATAAATGGAAAACCAACGCACTGAGTAAACGGGCCCCAAGAGCAAATGTCTGCGCTTCAGCGCCTGAAAAGCTTTAAAAATGCGAGAGGGACCCAAGGCCCGCCCGCATTTTTGCACTTCAGTGGTCTTGATCTATCAGGCGCAATCTCCAAACGCGAACGCCGCTAGTGACAGCCTGGGTATAAGGTACGTGGATAGCCAACTCCAGACTGATTAAGCAAACCAGCCCTTTTCAGCAATCCGGTTATCAGCCAGATCTTTGCGAGCGGAACTTGTCAGACCTTGCAGCTTGGTGGTGCAAGCGTCCAGGTTGTCCAGAACGGCAAAGCACACCATGCCGGAGTTCTGCGCAATCAGGGCCTGGCAACGCGCATACATGTCTGCGCGTTTCTTCTGATCCATTTCGACGCGTGCTGCAACCATCAGCTTGCTGAATTCCTCGTTCTGAAAATGACTGTCATTCCAGGGGTTCTTTAAGCCACCGAAGAATGTGCTTGTGAGCTGGTCATCGATGGTCGGGCGATTGGTCCAATGCACGGCGCAAAACGGCACCTTGAGCCAGATGTTTTCCCAGTAGCCGTCGCCGGAGACGCGCTTGAGGTCGAGGTTGATGCCAGCCTGGGCCAGGGACGCCTGGTAAATCAGGCCGCAGTCGGTGGCGCCCGAGAACGCGCCTTCGGAGAGCTGCAGTTCGATGGGAGCAGTGACACCGGACTTCTTGTAATAGAACTTGGCCTTGTCGGGATCGTAGGGAATCTGCTTCTGCTTGGTGTCGTAGTACTTCATCTTGGTGCCGACTGTGTGGTCGTTACCCATGGAGGCGTAACCCGAGCAGACGTTGTCCACGATCTTCTTGCGATCGATACCGTACTTGAGTGCCAACATCAGATCATTGTTGCTGAAAGGATCCTTGTCGGTTTTGGCCACAAAAGCAAGGCGATGGCCCATACCCGGTGTGCGCGAGATGCGGAGCTTGGGGTTCTTGGCCAGCAGTGCAGCGGTCCTGGGGTCCACGCGGTTGATTACGTCAACTTGTCCGGTTGCCAACGCCTGCGTACGGGCAGCAGCGTCGCCTATGTAGCGCAATTCCACACGGTCGAAGTTTCCGCGGTTGGGCTTCCAGTAGTTGCCGGGTTTGCGTTTGGCAACAAAGCGAACACCGGGTTGAAACTCTTCCATGGTGAAAGCGCCGGTGCCGTCGGGTTTGCTCCAGTCGGTGAAACCGTTGGGAATCACGACCACATGGTAGTCGCTCAGAATGAACGGCAAGTCCACGTTGCCTCTGCTCATCAAAATCTGAACTTGATTTGCGTTAATCTTCTTGATGTCGGTGATATCAGCCAGCAGGGCTTTGGCTGGGGATTTGGTTTCACCACGGTGCAGGTTGATGGAGTAGATTACATCGTCCGCATCTAAGGTCTTGCCGGACGTGAAGGTGATGCCCTTGCGGATGTTGAAGATCCAATCGGTAGCGCCGGGTTTGGCTTCCCAGTTCTCAAACAATTCGCCAACAGCGTCACCATTGTCGGCCACTTCCACCAGACAGTTCCACAGCATAAGGCTAATGCAGGTGGGAATGGTGTCTGAGTAGGTGCGGGGATCCAGGCTGTCAGAGGGAGTTCCACCTTCCACACCCATGCGCAGTGTTCCGCCTTTCTTGGGGGCTTCATCAGCCATTGCTGGCATGGAGCTGAAGGCTGCCGATAGGCCTACTGCGGATGCGCCGAGGATGAGTTGACGGCGATCCAGGATAAGTCCAGAGTCCGTCTTATTATCGATAGTTGTCATGTTTGAATATCTCCAATCAATTCAATTCAAGGATGGACTGAACACTTGCAACTTATTGCTACAGTGTGTCATTAATTTTTAAATTACAGAATTCCGCGCGCTACCTTCCAAAGCCACCATTTTTCCGCCCACTGGGTTGCTTTTCAGCCTTTTCGGGCCATTTCCTCGGTTTTCGTATGCTCATCCCTGCGCCTCCATCAGTTTGTCGACCACCATTCAAAGAGAAAGAGTCCGTCAAAGTCCCTTCACGTAGAACTCTGCTTACTTCCCGACCAGCCTCACATCGACGGGATAGATGCCGCTTTCGTTCGCGATGATCGGGTTGATGTCGAGTTCTGAAAGATTTTCCATCTTCATGATTGCGACGGACACGGACGAGATAAAGTCGGCGAGGGATCGCTTGTCGACTTTCGGATAGCTCCTGAAACCGTCGAGGATCTTCGAAACACGCGTCTCGTTGATCATGTCCAAAGCTTCTGCGGGAGAAAACGGTGCTGCCCGAAATGTCACGTCCTTGACCGCTTCGACCAGCACGCCCCCGGAGCCGAACAAGACCACCGGGCCGAAGACCGGATCGTTGATGGCACCCACGAACAACTCTACGCCGCCATTCACCATCGGCGTGACGATGTAACCGAAAGTCGTTACCGGAGGGGCGTGGCATGCCATAGCCGTCGCGATGGCATCCGCGGCGGCGGGCGCCGCCTCTCGCGTCACACCGAGACGCACGCCGCCGACATCGGATTTGTGCACGACCACGGCCGAGTCCAGTTTCACCGCACAGGGAGTGCCAAAGTTGGAGACAGCCGCTGCTACGGACGCAGCATCGCTTGCAACCGACCATTCACCAGTATCGACCCCCAGTGTCTGCAACATCTCACGGGCTGTCGTCTCTGCCGATAGCCCGCTGGGAACTGCAACGCGGCGCACCGCCGGTGCCAGCCTTTCGTCATGGCGACCTTGCCTAGAAAGCCAACTCGCCCTTTCAAACAGCGCCCTGGAGCCGGCAATGGCCCAATCCAACGAGGGGAAAACCTGTATGCCGCCATTGCGCAAGATCTCGTCACTCTTAAGCATGCGATTGGCGTAGCAGTTGTGCAAGACCACAGGGAGGCCGGTGGCCTTCTGCAAAGCCACAATCCGCTCGGCGGCCAAATTCTCAGCTTCCATGAGAGACGCATTGAACCTGATATGGTAGGCCCCGAACATCCCGATTGTCAGAACGAGCCCTACCTGTGGATCTGACGCCAGAATCTCGATGCATGCCGGGAAAACATCGGGATGCGCATCTATGGCGCTATAAACATCAATCGGATTTCCGACAGTCGCCTCCTCGCCGAGCACTTTTCTCAATTTTGTCTTGGTGTCCTCCGAAAGGGATGCAAGCGGCACCCCTGCACGCGATAGCGCATCAACGGAAAGCGTTGCATGTCCGCCGCCGTCGGTCAGAACCGCAACGCCGGTTTGTGCTTTGGGAAGAGGAGTGGTTGCGAGAAGGGCAGCAATCGGCAGCAGTTCATCCGAGCGATCGACCAGGATGACGCCCATTTGGGGCAACACCCTCGAAGCGATCTCGTCGGCGCCGGCGATCGACCCTGTATGGGAAAGCGCCGCCTTCCCGCCTTCGATGGATCGTACGCCGCGGAGCATCACAATCGGGCAACTTTGTCCGGCTCGTGCGGCCGCGTCGAGAAAGCGCCGACCGTCACGAAAGCCCTCGTTGTAGATCGCGATCGAACCAGTGCTTTTGCGCCGACCGAGCTCTTCGATCAGTTCGTCATATCCGACATCAGCCTGGTTACCGAGTCCCGCGATGACATCGAAACCCGGGCCATTGATCGAGCGGCTGTCCTCGAGGAGCGTCAGAATCATGCCGCCACTTTGCGTTAGAACACTAATCGGCCCCTTTGGGGGCAGTTCTGGCAGGCCAATGAGGTCCGCCTGCACAGTGCAATTCAGCATTCCCGATGTGTTCGGCCCAATAATCCGGACACCACTTTCCGCCAAGGCATCACGCAATCGCTTTTCCGTGGCGGATCCCTTGTCTCCCCACTCGCCAAATCCATGCGCCACAACCACCGCGCCCGCGATGCCCTTTTTGCCGCACTGAATAAGGATATCCGGCACTTCTTCCGCTGGCCGAACGATCACCGCGATGTCCACACCTTCCGGAAGGGCACCGATGTCACTAACGACCGGCAAACCGAGGATCGTCCCTCCCCTCGGGTTGACCGGCAGGATCGGATAGCCATAGCCGGCCTTTTGAAGAGCCTTGATAATTTGATAACCGCGCTTGTCGGGATTCGCGGATGCGCCGATGATCGCGACGGAATGCGGCTCGACTATACGGCTCACGGCTGTCCTACCACTCATCCGCTGGGTGCGGCTGGGGATCGTATGAAACGCTTGGTCTTCGTGCTTGGTAACGATTTCGTTCATGGATAATTCTCTTTAAATGCTGATGCTCGCAGTTTCGTCAGCAAACTATTGCGTGTCCAACACCTTTTTGAGATAGATTGATCGCGAATGGGCAATAATCTCATGCAGGAAATTGGCGCAGCACTTGTCCATCAGAGCCCGTCAGCAGGAATGCGCGCAACACGCACTCGCCGTGCGATGGCCAGAAGCGAGCCGGCCCCACCACGCAATGTGTCGGCGGAGCTGGCCCAGAAAGCCCTCGGCGTTGGCATCCGTCTCCCGCGCCAGGCGCGCGAAGATGCTGACCTCTGCGAGACTGGCCGGCATCACGGAAAGCAGACGACCGGCCTGCCGACGGTAGAAATAGCGCCCCTCATCGCCGATCGCCAAGCGGAAGAAGTTCCGAAACTCGTTGCGTCCCGCAAAGCCGAGCTTCTGGCGTCAC
This sequence comes from Polaromonas sp. P4_F9, assembly GCF_056401235.1. Lineage (NCBI taxonomy): Bacteria > Pseudomonadati > Pseudomonadota > Betaproteobacteria > Burkholderiales > Comamonadaceae > Polaromonas > Polaromonas sp. P4_F9. The sequence goes on from NZ_JBFUJT010000040.1 coordinate 31,020, forward strand.
CCAGTTCGGAGGTCGTGCGGACAGCGCGCGCTCCGCCGCATCAAATGACGCAGTCACCGCCGATCTCGAGAACAGCGGTGGACGCGTGTTCTCGTTGTCCGGATCGTCAGGAGCGCGTGATTTGATCGCAGGAGGGATGCGCACTGTCCTACAGCAACGGCATCGGATCGCGATCATCCGCTCGAAAGCCGGCGATTCTCTCACCACCGCGCTCTCGCCACGCGCGAGCGGCGGCGACGATCTGCCGTTGAAACGCGGTTGCCGGACGGGGTCGGGGTGGCGTGTCATTGCGGCCACCCGAGTGGCGAGCAGTGCGCGAGTAGATTCCACGCTGATCAGTGCGCCAGCTCAGATGGAGGCGACGCGCCCGAACCGGCAATCGTGGTCGGCATCCTCGATGCTGGAAAAGTCGAGCACCGCGCGGCGTCAGCACCATGCGCAGCACGCGAGCCCTAGTCTGGTGAAACCTGATGTTTTTGACGGTCTGCACCAGGCCGGCTGCGTCGCGGCGAAGGTGTTGCCCCAAAAGCGAACCCGCATAGACGAAGGCGGTGAACGCCCTGCCCCCCCTTCCAGCGGATCGTAGCGAGCGCACAATGCTCCCATACAACAGTCACCATCCTCATGCGACCAAGAACGGGAACCTCGCCCGAACCGTCGTACAGCCGTTCGGCGCCATCGCCAGTGGTGTCCGCAGCAGTTCCGGTCGTTCTTCGCTGCAAACGCGAAAGCGCTGGCCCTTGTGTTTTATCTTGCGCACGTGAAATAGGTGCGGGCCAGCACAGCCCACACACACGCCCGGCTTGCCAAACAAGATTTCAACGGGACACGCTTTCCTGCTCGACCAGACCACAAGCCATTAAGGGGCGTTGCTGCCGCGAGAGGAGATTAGCACCTGACCAGCAAACCTGCGGCGCTTCTAAACGCCCGCTGCGTAGTGAGCGCGGGGACTTGAGCACATGACGCGCAGCTAGAAAGAGCCGTCTGGCCCGGACGCTCAAACAGGAGAACTAGCGCCGACACTGTTACGCAAATGTTGGTTCGGATGATCATTCACCCATCTTGCTCCGTTAGGAATTCGGAATCCATGCATGGCTCCCTGACGTAGCATTTCCATGAGAATTCCGGCGGCTGGAGGAATCGGTGTCTTTGGATCGTAGACAAGACAGAGCTCGCGTTCGACGACAGGCCCCACCAACCTTTTTTGGGTAAATTCACCAAACTGCATCATCGGCAGCACAAGGCTAGGCACCACGGATATGCCTAGATCGGCGGATACGAGACCCGCAACCGTACCGATGTCCCGAGCTTCCGTGATGGTCCCGAGTTGGACCTCGGCAATTTGCAAAGCGCGATCCACGCAAGTGCGAATGCTGCTCAAGGGAGCAAATGCGACGAAGTCCTCGCCAGCCATGTCTTTCCAGGACACCGTTTCCATTCCGGAAAACCTGTGAGATCTCGAGCAAATGCATGTCAGCCTATCCGCCGCGATCTGTTCGTAGATCAGCCGTCCTTTCGCTTTTGAGAAAGAAGTGATCCCAAAATCGACATGCCCATCCAAAACATAACGAACAACCTCGTCCGCGTAACCATCCCTGACCGCCAGCCTAACGTTGGGCCTGGCTTTGCAGAATTCCGAAAAGACCATAGGCAGCATGATGGACGCAACCGACGAAAGCGCAGCTAGGCTTACGATCCCGTCTAGCCCTCTTTGGTAAAGCTGGAACCGTGACAGCGCGCTGTCGAATTCCTCGAGAACACGGCGCACATTTATCAATAGCTGTTCGCCGGATGCCGTAAGCACGACCCTCCTTGTAGTGCGCTCGAAGAGACGGGTTTCCAGTTCTTCCTCCATCTCCATGATCGTTCGGCTTAAGGCTGATTGCACGATGTTCAGGTGTTGGGCCGCAGCGGTATAGCCACCCCGCTCCGCGACCGCAACAAGCGCCCGAAAATGCCTGATAGTGAGATTAGTGCCCATTCGCGATCAGTCTATCTCAAAAAGGTGTTGGACGTGCAATAGTTCGTGGACGAAACTGCGAGAACCAGCGTTTAAACACAACTATCCATGAACGAAATCATTACCAAACACGAAAACCAAACGTTTCACATTATCTTCAACCGCCCCGAACGGATGAATGCGGTTAACGAAGCTCTGTATCAACAGACGTTGGATGCGCTGAACTTCGCTGACAACGACCCGAATATCCGGTGCGTGATCCTGTCCGGAAACGGCCGGGCTTTCTGTGCCGGTGCTGATATGAAGGCGCACAAATCCGGTGAACGGACCCGGGATGAGCGCGAGGCCTATATTCTGCTTGGGCAGAGAGTTTGCGAGCGTATTCAGATGATGAGGAAGCCCGTTATTGCCGAGGTGCACGGCTATGCCGTAGGCGGCGGAGCGGAAATCGCGACTTCTGCTGATTTTCTTATCATCGCCGAGGATGCCCAACTCGGATTTCCCGAAGTTGCCATTGGGACTTATGTGGGGGGCGGTGTGACGTTCCGACTTCCCAGACTTATCGGCTTAAGAAATGCGGTAAGTCTTTTGATGCTGGGCAACAGGATCACCGGCGCGAAATGCCGGGAGATAGGCCTGGCAACCGAGGCTCCGCCAGCGGGTCAGTTGAAGGAGTGCACGGCCGCGTTGGTGGAGCGGATCGTCAAAAACGCACCGTTACCAATGGCGCGACTCAAGGCAGCGATAAATTCCACACAAAGCTCCGAAACCGCTTTCCAGACTGAGACCGAAGGCGTGCTAGCGATGATGGAAACCAAAGATTGGGCAGAGGGCGTCGCCGCCTTCGCAGAACGCCGCTCCCCACGCTTTGAAGGAAGATAGAAACCCAATGATGAGCGCGTCGGAGGAAACCCGAATGGGCGAATTTGTGCGAATCTTCGAGATGGGGCCCCGCGACGGACTGCAAAACGAAAAGCGCCTCGTGCCGGTCCACGATAAGATTCGATTCGTCGAACTGCTGTCGGACTGCGGGTTCCAAAAAATCGAGGCTACCTCCTTCGTGTCGCCCAGATGGGTGCCGCAGATGGCCGATGCGGCCGAGGTCATGGCCGGCATCCGCCGTGCGCCCAGCGTCGTCTACGCGGTGCTGATCCCCAACCTGAGAGGCTACGAGGCGGCGCGGGCGGCGAAGGCTGACGAGGTCGCCCTGTTCGCGTCGGCATCCGAAACCTTTAGCCGAAGGAACATCAACTGCTCAATTGCCGAGAGCCTCGAGCGTTTCCGCCCCGTGCTCGCCGCGGCTGCCGTCGACAGCATTCCGGTGCGAGGCTATGTCTCCTGCGTCACCGACTGCCCTTACCAAGGGCCGATACCACCAGCTGCCGCCGTGAGGGTTGCAGCCGAACTCCTTGCGATGGGCTGCTATGAGATTTCGCTTGGCGATACGATCGGCCAGGGGACGCCCGCAACCATCGCGGCCATGCTCGATGCCGTCTTGGAAGAGGTACCGGCCGGGAGGCTTGCCGGACATTACCATGACACGGGGGGCCGCGCCCTCGATAACATCCTGGTAAGCTTGGAGAAGGGCCTGCGCACCTTCGACGCCGCGGTCGGTGGCCTTGGCGGCTGCCCTTTCGCCCCTGGTGCGAAGGGCAATGTCGACACCCTCGCCGTCGCCGCAATGCTAGCCGATCGGGGCTATGAGACGGGCCTCGATATGCAGCGACTGAAGAACGCTGCCCGCTTCGCGGGCGGCCTGACAGAGGAGCGGCCATGACCTTCCACACCATCCGCGTCACGACCGACGAGATCGGCGTCGCTACGTTGACCCTCCGCCGCCCCGACAAGCACAACGCCATGTCCGGACAGATGATCACCGAACTCACGAGCGCCGCGGAACTGCTCGCCAATGACGACAAGGTGCGAGCGGTGGTGCTGACGGGCGAGGGCGACAGCTTCTGTGCCGGCGCCGATCTCGCCTGGATGCGGGCGCAGGCCTCCGCCGGCCGTGAGGAGCGAATCACCGAGGCCAGGAAGCTGGCGCTGGCTCTTCGCGCGCTCAACGAACTGCCCAAGCCGCTGATCGGCCGCATCAACGGCCAAGCATTCGGTGGCGGTCTCGGCCTGGTGAGCGTCTGCGACGTCGCGGTCGCCGTCGACACCGCGAGGTTTGGCTTCACCGAGGTCCGGCTCGGCCTCATCCCTGCGACGATCTCTCCCTATGTGCTGGCTCGGATGGGAGAGGGCCGCGCGCGGCGGGTCTTCATGTCAGCCAGGATATTTGACGCCAATGAAGCCCGCGAACTCGGACTGGTTTCCCGCGCCGTGCCGCCGCAGGACCTGGACGCGGCGGTCGAGGCCGAAGTCCGGCCCTATCGCTCGGCCTCGCCGCAGGCCGTGGCCGCCGCCAAGGCGCTCGCGCGCCGACTTGGGCCGGCAATCGACGACGCGGTCATCGATGAGACGGTCGCTCTGCTGGCCGATGCTTGGGAAGCGACCGACGCCGCCGAAGGAATCGCGGCCTTCTTCGATCGCCGCAGGCCGCGTTGGCAGGCGTGAGGATCACGGGCAAGCGTCTCTAGTGGATAAATTTCGAGCGTGCTGTGGAAAACACAAAAGGCAGGTTGTCAAGTTGCGACATCTCCGCTACTTCATCGTTTTGCCCGAGGAGCTTCAGTTCGCTCGTGCCGCCAAGCGATTGCAAACGGAAGAGTCGCCATTGTCCCGCGCGATCCGCGAAATGGAACGGCTACTCGGCGTACCCTGTTCGAACGAAACACACGCAGCACAAGAATCACGCGCGCGGGTAAGGTCCTGTTCGACTACGCAAGGCGTGCGATCGCGTTGGTGGAGCAAGGTGGAGCGAGCGCCAGATCCGCCGCCTTGGGCCATAGCAACCATTTGCGCTTCGGCGTGTCGGATTGCACCGCGTACTGCCGGTTGACTGAAACTCTCGCAGGCTACCAGACAGCAAACCCGAATATCTCGGTGCAGCTCCACGAAATTCCACTGCATCAACAAATCAGTTGGATGCGCGACGATCTTCTTGATGCGTCGATCTCCGTTGATGGCAGCCATCGTGACGGAATCCATGCGCAGGTCGTTGCGCGCGATGCCATTTGCGCGGTCATTCCCATCGCTCACCCGCTGGTGCATGTAGAGGTCGTAGCGCCTGTCGAGTTGGTTCTCCACCCATTGATTTTGTTCATTGCCGAATCGGACTTGGGCGCAGGCTCCCCGATCAAGAACTTCGTTGACACCCTCGGCCGGTCGCATATCGCGTTTCGCGCGAATTCGCTCGGCACCATGCTGACGCTCGTCGCGCTTGGGCACGGTATTGGCTTGGTCGGCTCCGCCCAGATTGCGGGCCTCAGGCGCAGCGATGTGGCGCTGCGTCCGATTGGCGGTACCCCGCCGCTCACCACGTACGTGCTGCACTCCACTCCAATGGCGGCGTATCGGAGCCACTGGAGGCCATTATTGAGCTGGCCCGGGAGCTGTGCTCGATCGGCGATTCGGCGGCCGCCCCTTCCTGAAGGCGCGATCTCGTGCGATGAACACCTCCAGCATGTACGGAATCAACGCAGTCGCATCGATCCTTTCGCCCCAGCGCGCCGAGTGCAACTCGGCATAGCGGTCCAAATCCATCTTCAGCTTTTCAGGGATGGCGATGGTAAGCTTGACCATCGCGGTCTTTGGAAGTGGTCCATATGCCGCATGCCGCATGCGGCATATGGGCCGGAACGCCGCGCCGAAACGGCCGAAGTTGCGTGTCGGCTTCCTGTTGATGCCGCGATTCACCTTGACTGCGTTTGCCGACTTCGTCGACGCGCTGCGTCTGGCTGCCGGCGAAGGTGACAGGAGCAACCATTTCCATCCAATCTTGCGCATTCCATTGATGGCGGACAGCGATTCCACGTTCATCGCGGACGGCATGCATTCCGAGCGATGGTGGACACCCTGCGCTGGTGTCCTGCGTGACGGTGGCAATCGTATCCCAACTGTCCGCGATGGCGCTGGACTGAAGCGATTGATTGTGGTTAAACGGCGTTGGCGAGTTTCTCATGGACTCCCCTTTGAGGGCCATCTTGTGTGAGCCGTGCACGATGTGGTCCAGGATGGCATCGGCCAGCGTGGGTTCATCCAGTCACGCGTGCCATGCCGTCACCGGTAACTGGCTGGTGATAAGCGTGGAGCGACTACCCACCCGGTCATCCAACAACTCCAGCAAATCATTGCGCTCATGCGCGGCAATGGGTGCGATGGCGAAGTCGTCAAGTATCAACAGGTCCAACCGGCTTGCATGATGTCACCCCCAATTGCGCGGCTTACGCTGCAAGTTCGCTCCGCATGGAATGAAAACCGATGACAAGCACCTGGATCAGCACGAATCCCAGCGCGGCCGTCGAGGCCTGCGCCGGATCCGGCTTCACACTCCAGCCACCCAACTGGGCCGCATCCGCGTCGTGGGTCGGCGAGCAAAAGCCGAATAGTCACGGCATACCGAGCAATTGGCCCCGGTGGTACTACCCTTCATGCTGGCGCGCGATCTCCATCCTTGCCAGAATGCGGCGGGCCTGAACCTCGTGGGGCCTGTCGATCATCATCCCATCTAGCGTTACCACCCCTCCGGAAATCGTTTTCGCCAGGGCATCTAGTACTCTTTCCGCCCAAGCAATTTCTGCCGATGTTGGCTCGAACGCCTCGTTGATGATGCTGCAGTGAGATGGGTGAATGGCGGCCTTGGCACCAAAGCCGTCGATTCGAGCGTCGATGGCTTCGGCCTTAAGTCCTTCCAGATCGCGAACATCCACGTAGACAGCGTCGATCGCGACGACTTGAGCAGCCGCAGCGGCCATCAGGCATTGATCACGCGCCAATCGAAATGGGCTTCGATACTGACCTTTGTGACGGTTTGTGGATGCACCTACAGCGCCTGCGAGATCCTCTGCTCCCCAAAGGAGGCCCCACACGCGTGGGCCGCACCCCACGTAGCTGTGCAGATGCATCATTGCCTCCGGCGTCTCAGTCACGATGGGGATGATCGAAGTCGAGCCTTCCAATGAGAAACTCGCCTCGAAGGCATCCAGCCAATAGCCTAACTTTTCGACGTCTCTCCCGCTGCGGCTTTTGGGCAGGACGATGCCGTCCGGCTGTCCTGGCATCGTGACTCGAAGGTCCTCCAGCGCCATGCCGGTATCAAGAGCGTTGATCCGGACATACACCGTCTTTCCATTGCGAGGTCTAGCTAGGAATTCCATGGCCATTGATCGCGCAATCGCCTTCCTGTCCAGTGCAACTGCATCTTCTAAGTCAAGAATGAGGGCGTCGGCGTCAGTAGAAAGCGCCTTTTCGAGCTTGCGCTGGCTGTCCGCAGGAACAAAGAGAAATGAGCGAAGCATGGAGATGCCGAGATCAGTTGCCGACGAACCGCGGCGTGCGTTTCTCCTGAAACGCCCTTGCACCTTCCGAGGCGTCCTGCGTGCTCATGAGAAATCGATTAAACATCTGCTCCATCCGCAGACCTGTGGCCAGGTCCACGTCACGGCTTCTCAGCGCAAGCTCCTTCGACGCCTGCGCCGCCAATGGCGCATTGCATGCGATCCGATGGGCGTACTCCATCGCCTTGGGCATCAGTTCGTCGGCGGAGACGACCTTGTTGATGATGCCCCAGTTCTTCGCGGTTACCGCATCGATGGGGTCACCGGTCAGCAGCATCTCCATGGCCAGCGGGTAAGGCAAGTTCATCAAGGTGCGCTGTGTTCCACCGTTGCCAGCGATAATTCCTCGTTTGATCTCCGGCAATCCAAATTGCGCGTGAGAAGCCGCAAGCCGGATATCAGTTGCAAACAGCAGCGTCATGCCGCCGCCGAGGCACCATCCGTTGACTGCCGCGATGATCGGCTTCCATACCTCGAGGCCACGGTTGAGCAACTGGTCAGTTTGCGTTAACCACATCTCACGCGCTTCAGGGGGATTGGGGATGAATTCCTTTAGATCGGCGCCTGCGCAGAAAGATTTATCTCCCGCGCCCGTGACGATCGCTGCCCGGATATTCGAGTCATCCCTCACCTCGATCCAGGCAGCGGAAAGGCCACGATAGTGTTCCTGGTTCAGCGCATTAGACCGTTCCGGGCGATTGATGGTGATGGTGGCGACACCATCTTCGACGCTCAGATCGACGCTCATCTAGACATCTCCCACTGAAATGTTGTTCGGGGCAAGGGGCGCGATTTGCTGGGAATAGGCGTTTACGTGCCGCTCCATTCGCCGGCGCGCAGCGGCAGCGTCCTGTGCATGGATGGCATCCATGACGCGGCGGTGCGCTTTGGCCACCGCGATCCGCGACTCAGGTGAATTGAACTCGTCGATGTCGGTCGCAGCGTGGATTGCGTCCGCTACGGCCAACATGAAACCGATTAGCAAGTCGTTGTGACTGGCCAGCATAACGGCCAAGTGCCACCTCGAATTGGCTTTAAGGTAGCGGTCTACATGGTCGAGTGAGGTCTCGAGCTCAGCGCAAGCACGCTCCATGTCCTCAAGATCCTCCTCCGTGCGGTGCGTCGCGGCGAGACCCGCCCCAGCCGGCTCAAGTGCTTCCCGAGTCTCAACAATGGATTGAAAGGGCAGCTTGCGGCCTCGAATCAGAAGCTGGATTGGCCGCGTCATGATCGCGGGACCCGGCCTTTGAACGGTCGCTCCGCCGTTGCGCCCTGACTTCGTAAAGATAAGGTCGTCCGCCTCGAGCAAGCTCAGCGCCTCGCGCACCGAGGCGCGACTGATGCCGGTCTTCTCAACCAGCTCTCGCTCCGAAGGAAGCGGGTCGCCTTCGCGCAATTCGCCATCCAAGATCTTCTCCCTGAGCAGCTCTGCCAGGACACCTGATTTCTTGGGCATCCGGATGAGGGAAAGATCAAGAGCCGATCTGTCGTTGTTCATAGCAATCCATCCTGGGCACAGCCCTGTTTGGCGCTCAACTAGGCGCCTTGGATTGGATGATACCACGCAAATGGTCTGACAATTTATATTGACTGATGTTAAACAATGTCATATAGTTCGCTTAAATCAGACCAACACAATAGGAGACAAGCGGTGAAGTCGAAACAAACGCTGGCGAACGACATTGATCTCACGTCCGAGCGAGGCACCGTCGAGGTTCGCGGGGTGAGCAAGCGCTATGGGCAAACTGAGGCCGTCCGCCCGACGTCCCTCACCGTTCAGTCAGGGCAATTTGCGACGCTGTTGGGACCTAGCGGTTCAGGCAAGACTACTTTGCTCAAGATGATCGCCGGCTTCGAACAGCCTTCAAGCGGTGCGATCTTGATCGGACACCAGGACGTCACGTCCGTCGCACCGCAAAAGCGAAACGTCGGATTCGTTTTCCAGCAGTACGCGTTGTTCCCGCATCTGACCGTCGCGGGGAATCTGGCCTATCCGCTTGAAATGCGCGGGATGGCGCGGCGCGACATCAACCATGCCGTGGGCCAAGCGCTCGAAATGGTGCGCCTGTCGCAACTCGCGAACAGGCGCCCGTCGGACCTTTCCGGGGGGCAGCAGCAACGGGTGGCGCTAGCTCGCGCGGTTATCTTTCGCCCTCCCGTGTTGTTGATGGACGAGTCGCTGGCCGCTCTAGACAAGCGCTTGCGCGAAGAAATGCAGATCGAGGTTAGGAATCTCCAGCGTGAACTAAAGATCACCACGATCGCCGTTACCCACGACCAGACCGAAGCCCTCGTGATGTCTGATGTGATCTTCGTGATCAACGACGGTGCAGTGCAGCAGGTAGGAAAGCCCGCGGATCTCTATTACAGGCCCGAAAACGAGTTCGTTGCTGGGTTCTTAGGCGAGTCCAACGTCCTTCATGGCCATATCGAATTTGGCGTTGGCGAACCGGAGCTGGTGCTTCCTTCGGGAATGCGACTGCCTGTCGCGGCTCCAGCCGCTGCGATCGGTGCATCGGCCGTCTGCATGATACGACCGGAGGCGATCAATCTCTCTCCGATCCCCACGGATAAGCCGCCCAAGCTTCGCGGCCGCGTCGTTCAACGCATCTTCTGCGGTGACACGTTTCGCGTGACGCTCCGAATGTCCGATGGGACGCTGCTTCTGTCGAAGCCGATCGGTGGCAATTCCCGCTGGCTACCCGACGCCGGAGAAGAAGCTCAAGTCTCCTGGCATCCCTCCGAGCTCACGCTCATCTCCCACCCGACGAAAGGAATCCCGTCATGACTACCGAGAGCCGCAAGTCCACACGCCGCCATTTCGTGGCCACTCTTACCGGCGCTGCCGCCGCATTAGCGCTGCCCGCGATGCCCGCTCGAGCTCAGAAAGGCAAAGAGCTCGTTTTTGCGGGTTTCGGTGGCGCATATCAGGAGGGACAGACCAAAGCCTTCTTCGAACCTTTCGAAAAGCAAACAGGCATCCGCATCGTCGGGACCACGGGGGTCGAACTTGCGCGCCTGAAAGCGCAAGTCGCTTCGCGCAACGTCGAATGGGATCTTATTTCGCTGCCTGACCGGCTGCGTTACACCGCGCAGGCCGACGGGCTCCTGGAGAAGTTGGATTACAGCCGCTTCTCCGTTGCAGACCTCCTACCAGAGACCGTCAGCGACTATTGCTGCGGCAGTGTCACCTTCGCTGCCCAACTGACCTACAACAGTGAGGTGTTCAGTGGACAAGCGGCCCCGGTTACCTGGGCCGACATGTGGAACACCGACAAGTTCAAAGGCCGTCGGGGCATGCTGTCGACCGTGACTTACCTGATGGAGTTCGCGTTGCTCGCCGACGGCGTGCCAAAAAACAAGCTCTATCCACTGGACATCGATCGCGCTTTCAAGAGCCTGGAGAAATTCAAGCGCTCTGCTATCTGGTGGACACAGTTCCCGCAGGTCGAGCAGATGCTGCTCTCGCGCGAGATTGTGATGACGCCATGGACCCGGGGTGTTTCCTTGCAACTCGCTGGCCGTCCCATCCGCGTTTCGTACGAGGGCGCTGCGATCTCGTACGAAGGCTGGGTGATTCCCAAGGGCTCGCAGAATTACGACGCGGCGATGCGATTCATCGACTTCGCAACACGCCCCGAGCGGCAGGCGGAACTGACGAAGTACATCGCATATGGTCCGACAAATCGAAAAGCATTACCCCTGATCAGCCCTTCCGTTGCCGAGTTGCTTCCTTCTCAGCCCAAGAACTTCAACGCCGGCTTTCTCTTCAGCGGCGACTGGTGGGGCCCCAACTTGGCGCGCGTCACGGAGCGATTCAACGAATGGCGGCTGAGCTGATATTTTCATCAACTATTACCGCCTGAGTGCGGCGAGGAATTTCTTGTGGAAAAATTGATTTACGAACGGCGCGATCAAGTAGCGATCTTGACCATCAACAGGCCCGCCGCCATGAACGCCTATGACGCGGATGTTGTGTCCGGTATGGGGAAGTATTTCGCGGAATTCGATCGCGACCCTCAACTCAAAGTGTGCATCCTGACAGGCGCGGGAGAAAAGTCGTTTTGTGCGGGTGCCGATCTGAAGAGCCTGCACGGCGAGAACTTCGGCGGTGGCGCGGCAGAACTGTGGGATGACGACCGGACCTACCGGCTTGGGCAGGCGATTCAAATTCGTAAGCCAGTTATCGCGGCCATCAACGGCTACTGTTTGGCAGGTGGTCTTGAACTTGCGTTGGCCTGCGACTTGCGTATCGCATCCACCCAGGCCTCGTTCGGGTGCCCGGAGGTCACGCGCGCAGTCTTGCATGGCTACGGCGCAATGCGCCTCGTGCAGACCATTCCTTTTGCGGTGGCTATGGAGATGCTGCTAACTGGAGAGCGCATTTCATCACAGCGCGCATACGAAACAGGTCTGGTGAGCCATGTGGTACCTCCGGAGGAGTTGCTGCCGACGGCTTTGCGCCTGGCCGGATTGATTGCTCAAAACGCACCCATGGCGGTGAAGATCACCAAGGAGCTGGGATGGCGCGGTTTGCACGAACATCCGCATGAGTTCATGCGATTCGTTGCCGCCGGCTTGGCACTGATGCATTCGAGCGAAGACGCCAAGGAAGGGCCGCTCGCATTCGCCGAAAAGCGTCCTCCTGTTTGGAAGGGCCGCTGAAAAATGAGCACCGAAGTTTCTTCGCTTCACCGGCATTTCCTTCGTCCGCGTTCCATCGCCATAATCGGCGCAACAACGGCCGCCCAAAAGGCAGGTGGGCGACGTTGGCTAAGCGCGTTGGGAGCGTGTACCGATGCGACGTTGTACCCTATCCACCCATCCGCTGACGATCTTAATGGGGTCCGCGCCTATCGCTCCCTTGCAGACCTGCCTGAACCGGTCGACTTGGCGGTCGTTATTGTGCCTTCAGACCATGTGAGCGCTGTTGTTTCGCAGTGTGCCGTTGCGGATGCGAAGGCCGTGGTCGTGGTTTCGGCGGGCTTCGGTGAGACGGGAGAAGCCGGCCGACTCGCCGAACGCCAAATGGTGGACACGCTGCGCGCGCGCAACATACGCATGTTGGGCCCGAACAGCGCGGGCGTATTTAGCGCCGCCGGTGGCGTCAACACGCTTGGTTGGGAAATCCCCTCCGGCCGGATCGGGCTGATCACACAAAGCGGTAACATCGCGCTTAGTTTCACTCGCTATGCCCAAGCGCRCCAGGTCGGCTTTTCTAGCGTACTGGCTGTCGGGAACGGCGCAGACCTGACGACTTCCGAACTTGTCGAGATCCTGCTGCACGATGAGGAAACAAACGTCATTCTTATCTACTGCGAGGGCTTCGCTCCCGACGACGGCCGGCGCCTAGTCGATGTGCTCTCACGCGCTCCAATCCGCAAGCCTGTGGTCATTCTCAAGCCCGGTGCATCCGAAGAAGGCCGTCGGGCCGTCCAGTCGCACACCGGTTCGCTGGCCGGAGACGACATCATTGCGGACTCCGCGCTGCGGGCCGCCGGTATTTTTCGCGCGAGTGAAGTCGATGAGGCATTTGACGTGGCATTGGCACTTGCCGTCGGCAAGTCCCTGGACACTTCGGGCATAGCAATCCTCTCCGATGGTGGCGGAACCGCCACCATGGTTGCAGACACCGCAGGCCGACTAGGCCTCAAGCTCACCCGATTCTCCGAAAACACGCGCGCAAAGCTCGAAGCCTTGCTGCCGGTGCGTAGCGGCATCGGCAACCCTGTGGACTTCGCTGGTCTTGCCGAGTCCAATCCGCAAAGCATCCCGTCGGTATTAGAAGTCTGCCTTGAAGATCCGCAGGTCAGTGGCGTCATTTTCGCCGGCCACTTCGGTGGTTACCACTTGATGACAAAGGAGGCGGAGGTCCTTGCCGGCGTCAAGGAGGCAGAAACTCAGGCGGCTACCCGCATTGCCCAGATTGTCGGGGCATCCACGAAGCCCGTTTTCTTTCACAGTGAGCACGCCGACACACACCCGAGCACCTTGGCCCCGCTGCATGCGGCTGGGATTCCCGTTTTCGCCAAAGTGGAGTCACCAGCGAAAGCAATGGCCGCTCTTCCTGTTCGGCAGTCAGCTCCAGTCGTGGTGGCTGAGCCCGTGGCCACGGCTACCGAACCTCCCGATGTGGAGAACGTGCTCCTGGAGGACGAATGCCGTTCAGTCTTGGCCCAGGCCGGCATCGCGATGCCGCCTCACTGGGTGGTCCGTACGGGAAACGATGCGCAACGGGCATTCTTGGAGGCCGCCACGCCGGTCGCGATGAAGTTACTGTCATCAAAGGCAATCCACAAATCGGATGTGGGCGGCGTTCTGCTCGGGATTCAAAGCAAAGAGCGTGCGAATCTCGCCTTTGACGAGCTAGCAGCCATCGCCACAAAACTCGGCGAGCCTGAACCCAAGGCACTGATGACGCCAATGATCAACAAGGGCGTCGAGTGCTTCATCGGCGCGAAGGTTGATCCGCAATTCGGTCCCGCGATTTTTTTCGGCGCCGGCGGTGTACTGATCGAGATCATGAAAGACGTGAGTTGCGCACTGGCGCCGCTGACTGGGGACGAGGCTGCCGCACTGGTGGACTCATCCCGGATCGCGCCGTTGCTCAACGGGTTCAGAGGCAGCGAGCGGCCGGACCGCCAAGCGTTAATCGATCTGATGTGCCAAGTCTCGCGGTTCTGCTGGGAGCACAGGGAGCACTTGTTGGAGCTGGACTTGAATCCGGTGATCGTCAATGTTCAAGGCGCGCACGTCGTTGACGCGCGGATGGTGATGACAAGATGAGAAACTACCTGACGAACCACGGACGCACGATCGGGCTGCTAGCGTTGCCTGGCATGTTCTTGGCGCTGTTTTTCTTGCTCCCAATCGGGGGAAGCGTAGCCCAGAGTGTCGGCTTTTCTGCCTTGGATTTTTCAAATTACCGACGCCTCCTGGAAGTGCCTGTTTATCGCGCGGTTTACTGGAAAACCTTTGAGGTAGCCTTGATCGTTTCGCTGATTTGTGTGGTTGTTGGGTACCTGTGTGCGTACTACATAGCGTCTCTGTCTGCCAAGTGGCGTTCGATCGCTATCGCACTGATCTCCTTTCCGTTCATGCTCTCAGTTCTCGTACGCAACTATGTGTGGATGCTGTTCTTGCAGGACACGGGTTTGATCAACCGTCTTCTAATGGACGCTGGTTGGGTGGAACAACCGCTCGAGCTCATGTATAACCGTTTCGCGGTCATTGTTGCGATGGTCAACATGCTGCTGCCCTATGCCGTCCTGCCAATCCTGAGCTCGCTGCTTGCAATACCTAAGGAACTAACCGCGGCCTCTCACAGTTTGGGCGCTAACGGCATGCGGACGTTCATGCGGGTGACGCTTCCCTTGAGCGTTCCGGGTGCGGCCGTAGGCGCATTGCTCACCTTTATCGTCGCGCTCGGTTTCTACATAACGCCAGCGATGCTTGGTGGAACACGCGAGATGATGGTCGCGAACTTGATAGCGTTCAACGTCCGCGAGGCACTGAACTGGCCACTAGCCTTTTCGCTGTCGAGCAGTCTACTTGCTGCGACCATCATTTTCTACATGATCTATCGCGCACTGTTGCCCGAGGCGACCGTGCTGAAGTCGGTCTAAGCAAACAAATGAATCAAGGACACTGATCAAATGTCTTCACAGTACCGACCGCAGAGCGCAGTGGTGAGGTTCCTCCTTGCCACGGTGGCCATAGCGACCATCTCATTCCTGCTGCTTCCGGTTTTCGCAGTGATACCCATGTCGTTCAACGACTCGGCACGCTTCGAGCTCATTCCGTCCAACCCTTCACTGCGGCAGTACAGAGCCTTCTTCGCGGACCAACGCTGGATGGATTCGTTCTGGTTGTCGGTGAAAATCGCCGCCATCGTAACCGTGGCTGCGACGGTTCTTGGCATGCTCTCCGCCCTAGCGATTGCGCGATTGCCGAAGCGCCTGCGTGCGCTGGTGGAGGCGGTTTTTATGTCACCGCAGATCATTCCGTCCGTTGTGATCGCCGCGTCTGCATACTATATTTTTGTAGAGCTGGGCATTGTTGGAACGATCACCGGTATTGCAATCATGCACACTGTAGTGGCGCTGCCATTCGTCGTCGTCATGATTGGCAGTCGTTTGCAAAGCCTGAGCGCCGATCTCGCGCACGCGTCTGCCAATCTCGGTGCAGGTCCATGGCGCACTTTCTGGAGAGTCACACTCCCCCAGATGGGAACGGCTGTCGTCGGCAGCGCCTTGCTCGCTTTCCACGTCTCATTTGACGAAGTCGTTTTGTCCCTTTTCCTTAGTGGGGCTCGAAACAAGACCTTGCCAGTGCGCTTGTGGGACAGCATCTTGTTCGAGGTGACTCCGATCCTTCCTGCAATATCAACAATCGTGTTGGTGGTGCCGATCACTGGTGCTCTTCTATTGCTGTTGGTGCGGAAATGGCGACAGTCACCGCCAAGCGAGGTGAGCAACGCAATTGGAGTCAAGCATGACATCAAACGAAAGATCATTCACTCCCCGCACTGACAACTCTTGGCAGGAAGAGGCGGCTCTATTTCTGCTCCGTTCTGGATTCAGGCCCAGCAATACGATTGGCCAGGTCGAACACATAACGAATGAGGCGGGACATACCGGACGTACGTTCTGTTCCGTATGGCACGCGATGCGCAGCTTAATAGAGCAGGAACGTGCAGCCAGCGAAGCGCGGGATAAAGCGTATGGCGACCCTCTTCAGTAAATCGGGCGGCCCCCAGCGCTTATCAGGTGATCCAGGACCCCGGACGTCCACTAGGGCTCTGGCCACCATCAGCTCGTCTAGGCCGCGAACGTCGACCAATGCCAGCGAAACTGATCGCCTATGTGAGCGCCCGGCGCGGAGACGTTGAAATTCATCAAAACCAACGCACAAAACGCCGAATTTGCGCGACAAAGTCGGCCTCTTCGCATCAATCAAATTTGGAATGGAGCCTACAGTCAGTATCGAGTCGACGCCAACCCTGAATCACACAGCACACCCAGGCCAATTCAGTGTGCGCGCTTCAGCCAGCGTCTTTATGTTCAGCGGCCTGTGTAGAGGAAACAGGCCTCCCAATGGCCGATTAAGGATTTGATGATTAAGGTCCACGCTGGGATAAGGTAAAGCGTTACATGCCGATGAAACAACAGACACTGGCGATGGCAGCCGCCTAGACGTTCGAGAACTACCGCAAGCCGACAAGGCGCGATGAGTTCTTGAAGACGATGGAAGCAATTGTCCCTGGGCAGCGCTGTGCGAAGTCATTGAACCTCACTATCCCAAGGCCGGGAATGGACGTCCACCCATCGGTCTTGAGCGCATGTTCCGCATTCATTTTGTTCAGCACTGGTTCAACCTTGCTGATTTGGCCTGTGAGGAGGCGCTCAACGACAGCACCAGTCTGCGCCACTTCGTAGGCATTGACCTGGGACGTGAGCCGGTGCCCGATTCAACGACTATTACGAAGTTTCGCAAGCTGCTCAATGACAATAAACTGGGCGAGGAGCTAGTTGCCACGGTTGGCAAGGAACTGCAGTCGCGTGGCTTCAAGGTCAATACCGGAACCATTGTGGATGCCACCATCATTGGCGCGCCGAGTTCGACCAAGAATGCGGACAATTTCCGCGACCCGGAGATGCACCAGACCCGCAAGGGCAAACAATGGTATTTCGGAAGTGCGACCTGCAAGTCGCATGGATTTCTGTTTCACAGGAGGACTTATGAACTGATGAAACCGGTTGTTCCACCAACCGTTCCCTACCTGGACATGCGATGCTGGCAACGGCATGGTGTGAAGCTTCAGGAACAACGTACCCTCCGATTTATTCGGGGCGTCAAACCGCGAGGAGAGACGCCTTCTGCTAGCACTACGGCGGAGAGGGGCCAGGGATGAGCGGATACGACCAACATATGTGAACCTCTG
>NZ_JBFUJT010000041.1:0-47057 GCF_056401235.1 Polaromonas sp. P4_F9
TGCTGCCACGCCACTTACGGGCCGTGCGGGGACTCAAGCCAGCGGCTGCAGCCGCTGGCTTCAGACCAATCCGGGCAATTTCTTGAACCAAATGGGCTCGACCTTTGGGCGTCATTGAGGCATTCTTGTGGATGTTCATCCGGGGAGTCCTGAAGAAGTTGGGAAGTCAGAACCTCCATCTTCCTTCACCTCGGGTGAACAACCTCTTGGGAAACTACATCTAGCGGATAAATTGAGCTCTTATGAATCCAGAAGGAGCTATTCATGACTGATGACTTAAAAAACCGTGGTCCGGCGGACCGCGCACGAGTGAACGTCAACGAGGCCTGGGAGCGCGCCTACTGGTGCAAGGAATTTGGATGCACTGAGACTCAGCTTCGAGCCGCTGTTGTCGCAGTTGGCGTTATGGCGGTTAACGTGCGCCGACATTTGAGCAAGTGAAGGCGTGGAGGGGTTCGCTCTCTATACCGTACCCACGCGGTTTGTGGGATTTTGCGAGGAGGAAACGATGAAAAATACTATTTTTTTGATAGCATGCTGCGCCATGACGATGGGAGCATTTGCGAAAGGTTCCGGCCATTCTGGTGGTAGCCGTTCCGGCAGCGGGCATGTAAATTCCAGCAGCCATTCAGTGCGGGGCCACACTACAAAAAATGGAACCCACGTCCAACCAAGCAGGGCAACCAATCCTAATCACACCAAGCGGGACAACTACTCCCAAAAAGGTAACGTCAATCCATACACCGGCAAAGAAGGTACCAAGAACTAAAGGAGGCAAGGAGAACCGACCAGTCGGGAGTCAGGTGGAGGTAAAACCAGCGTCGAACAGTTCCTTCATCACCCGGATGAAATCGTCCACCACCTTGGAGCGCGGCTGATGTGCGGGCAGCACCATGGAAAACTCACACGGAACGGTGGGCAAAAGGGGACGGTAGACAACCGAGGGGGCGCGCAGGCGGCCAGCGGTAAATGGGTCGACAACGGTGAGTCCCAGCCCTCCAGCGACCATGCTGCAGGCCAAGTGCGCGAGCGTTGTGTCCACCGAACGCCGGCATGTCACCCCAGCGGCCTCAAGCGCCATTTCCAGTCGCATGCGCATCGGACTGTTGCGGCTCAACGAGATAAGCGATTCACCCTGCAGGTCAGTGATTTTTACTGCCTTTTTGCGCGCCAGCGCATGGCCGCGTGGAAGCACACAGACCGCAGGGACGCTCGGAAGCGGAAATACGTCGACCCCTGGGTATTCGGTGCCCATCATCTGGACGAATCCGATGTCAATCTGATGGGCGGCCGTGAGCTCAAGGACTCCAAGCGAATTACGCACGTCCAGTGAAATCACCACGCCTGGCCGGGCAAGTGAAAATCGCCGAACTCCCTCACTGAGAAGGCTCAATCCTAGCGTGTGCATGGAGGCGATACGCAGTGTGCCGATACGCACAGATTTCAGATCCTGCGCGACTCGCTGGACCTGTTCCATACCTTGATAGAAACGATCCACTTCCAGGAAGAGCCGCTGTGCCTCCGCGCCTGGGATCAGGCGATTGCCTTCGCGCCGAAAAAGCCGTATGGCAAGTGTCTTCTCCAAATCCTTTATCAGCCGACTCACCGCAGGCTGGCTGACTTTCAGAAGCTCCGCGGCAATGGTCATGCTGCCGGTCATCATGACATTGCGGAAAGCTTCGAGTTGTCGGGGATTGAGTTCCATGGTTGCTCCAAGGCAAGCGACGTGCCTGCAGCTAGATGCCGCAACGCATCAAATGCAGTGTTAGCTGCTGTTTATCAGCGCAGAGCATAACATTTGCTTATGTGCGTCCAACCCTATTTGGAGTTGTGCCGTGAGAGGGGTGAGTGTCATCATTCGGTCACGGAATCGGGCTGCATGGTGCAGATCCAGCCGCTGTAAATCCAGAGCCGCTGCTCTCCGAAAACACTTCATGCTCAATTATGTGATCCGACGCCTGTTGCTGTTCGTGCCTATGCTCGCGGGCATCTCTCTGGCCGTCTTTTTCGTCATGCATGCCATACCCGGTGACCTGGCGCGCATGGCTGCCGGCCCCGATGCGGCCGAGGCCGACATCGAGCAAATCCGCCGCAACTATGGCCTGGACAAGCCGCTGCATCAGCAGTATTTCATCTACCTCCAGCGTGTGGTCTTGCAAGGCGACCTCGGGGACTCCTTTCAGACCTATGCGCCGGTGACCGAGAGCATCGCACGTACGCTCCCAGCGACCCTTGAGCTGGCCACCGCCGGGATGCTGCTGGCCGTGGCACTTGGTGTGCCACTGGGCATCGCGGCTGCACTCAAGCCGCGCGGTCTGCTCGACAGCGCTTTGACCGCACTTGCGGTGGTCGGCATCTCGATGCCGGGGTTCTTCCTGGGCCTTCTGCTGATGCTTGTCTTTGCATCCACGCTGGGCTGGTTGCCCCCCACCGGCCGGGGTAGCTGGCAGCAACTGGTGATGCCAGCCATCACGCTTGGTTTACCGTATGTAGCTACTTTCTCTCGGTTGGCGCGCTCCAGCATGCTAGACGTGCTGGGGGAGGATTACATCCGCACCGCTTATGCCAAGGGGGTGGCACGGCCACGCATCGTGTTACGTCATGCCCTATCCAATGCATCAATACCCCTGGTGACCTCGTTCGGCATGGATTTTGGCCGCCTGCTTGGGGGGGCGGTCATCGTCGAGACTGTATTCGCCTGGCCTGGTATGGGTCGTTACATGATCGACGCGATCATGGTCCGCGACATCTGTGTCGTGCAGGGAACCATCCTGGTCTTCGCCGCACTCGTCGTTCTCATCAATCTCATCGTCGACCTGGCATATGGATTCCTTGACCCTCGCATCACCTACGCTTGAAGTGCAGCCCAACGTGCCTGTCACCACCACGGCAAGGACTCGGCGCCCGGCCGGCGGCTTCCTGCGTTACCTGCTCAGTGCGCGCCGCTGGATTGCCTCGGTCTCACTAGCCATTCTGTTGGCAATTTTCACGGCTGCCGCTATTGCGCCCTGGATGTTCGATTGGATATCCGTCACGCAGGTGAACCTCGACCGAGCGCTGCTCGCACCGGGCAATACCTTCTGGCTTGGCACAGATGAACTTGGGCGTGACCTGTTGGGACGTGTCCTCTGGGGGGCACGCATCACGCTAGCAGTTGCCTTCGGCAGCGTTGCAATGGGTATGGCCGTAGGCATTTCTCTCGGTGCGCTTTGCGGCTTTTACGCCAACGCAGCCACCGGCACTCTGATGCGGCTCATGGACTTCATGATCGCCTTTCCTCGCACTTTGGTGGCCATCATGGTGGTGGCCGTTGCCGGCAATAGCGTGATGAGCCTGACGGCCGCTATCGCTATCTCCACCATGCCGATTTATGTGCGCTTCTTCGCAGCGCCGGTGCGGGCGCTCAAGGAGCGCGAGTTCGTGCTTGCGTCGCGATCCATAGGTGTGGGCGACCTGCGACTGATCCTGAGCCACATCATCCCCAATATCGGATCCCTCATCATCGTGCAGGCCACGACCTCACTGGCCGAGGCCATTTTGATTGGCTCCGGACTGAGCTTTCTCGGTCTGGGTCCACCGCCGCCAATTCCTGAGTGGGGCGCCATGATCGCCAACTCCCGGGCCCATCTCACCAGTCACCCGCATGTGTTGCTTGCACCTGGTTGTGCGCTGTTCATCGTGATCCTGAGCTTCAACCTGGTCGGCGACGCGCTGCGGGATTACGTGGATCCGCGATCGCGGCAGTCGCGGCGCTGAAATCCCGTCAGATCGATCCTTCACGCTCCAAGACTGAATCCAATCTCGCAGCCGTCACTGCCTTCCAAACTCCGGAGTACCTTCCATGCGCCACAGTTTTCCGTCCGTCACCCGTCCGCTCACCGCCGCGGGCCTTGCCCTGATGCTGCTCGGCGGTGCCAGCCATGCTGCGGTTGAAACCAGCTTGACTTATGTCCAAGGCACAGAGATTGACACGCTCGATCCAGCCGTGAGCCGTAGCACCCCCTCGCAAATCGTCATCACGCATATTTTTAATAAATTGGTGAGCTGGGACGGCCCCGGCTTCAAGAAGATCGTGCCTGACCTTGCGGAGTCATGGAACGTCTCTGCTGACGGGAAGGTCTGGACTTTCAATCTTCGCAAAGGAGTGAAATTCCATGATGGGACGCCACTGGACGCGGCGGCTGTCAAGTTCAACCTGGACCGTTTGCGCAGTCCCGAACTGGGTTCGCCGAACCGGTCCTACTACGCTGCTATTGAGACGGTAGAGGCCCCGAGCACCTACGTCGTGACCATTGCCACCAAGGAACCGTCGCCCACACTGCTTGAGATTCTGACCGAGGAATGGGCATCCATCAGCAGTCCCACAGCCATCGAAAAGCGTGGCCGGGCCTATGGCCGCAACCCCGTGGGTACGGGACCCTATGTATTCAAAAGCTGGATACCCAATGAACGCGCCGAGATTGTGCGCAATCCCGACTACTTCGGCACTCCCGGGAAAACAGACCGGCTGGTGTTTCGTCCCGTGCCGGAGAATGCTGCGCGCGTGATCGAGCTGAAGACCGGAAACGCGGACGTTGCCGCGAACATTGCGCCGGAACTCACAGGTGACTTCAAGGGCAGCGACAAAATGGTGCTGCAACAAGCCCCTAGTGCCTTTCAGGTGTTCTTCGAGCTTAATGTCACCAAGCCCCCCTTTGACGACGTGCGTGTACGCAAGGCGGTGAATGTGGCCATCGACCGCCAAGCCATCGTCGACAAGATTCTGCTGGGCTATGGCCGCGTTCCCGTCAGCCCCTTTCCAGAGGGAACGCAGGCTCGCCGCATATTCCCGGCTTACAAGTACAACCCGGACGAGGCGCGCCGCCTGCTGAAGGCAGCATTCCCTGGTGGGTACCCCGGTGTCGTGACCATGTGGACTCCCTCGGGCCGTTACACAAAGGATCGTGCCGCCGCCGAAGCCGTGCAGGGCTACCTCAACGCCGTCGGTCTGAAGACGGAGTTCAAGGTCTGGGAGTGGGCCACCTACCAGAAGGAGCTGTACCGCGCCGAGCCCGGCAAGGGTACGGGCAAGGGAAGCAACGGCGCCAACATGTGGCTGCTGGGTACCGGCATCCCGAATGCGGATATCCGCCTGCGCCGCAAACTGAGCACGGGCGACCCGTCCAACCTCACCGGCTACTCCAATCCGATGGTCGACGGCCTGCTGGCCAAAGCTGCCGGCGAGATGAACTACGACAAACGCATGGCGACGTACGGCGACGTCCAGCGCGTCGTCTGGGAGCTCGAACCCAACACGATACCGCTGTTTGACCAGGTTCAGCTCATCGGTCAACGCAAGGGCGTCAAGGGTCTGACCGTCTACAGCGACGAGATCGTCGAATTTAACAACGCAACTGTCACCCGCTAACCCACTTGACGCCAACTTTCAAAGTCCCGATGACATCCACCACCCTTCATGAAACCCTGCTGACCGAAGCCCGGTTGAGCGCTCCCCCGGCCGCACGGCTGATCAAATACCACGACCTGCCAGGCCTGGAGCGCGAGAAGAAACAGTTCCAGGAATTTGTCGCAGTCGACATGGCGCACACCACCATGCTGGTGGAGGAAGGCATCATCTCAACAGCAGCCGGCCGCGCCATCCTTCAGCAGCTGCTTGCGATCCGCCGCATGGAACCGGCTGACTTTCCCACGGACGTTCGCAAGGGCAGTTTCCTGCTGCAGATCGAGTCCTACCTCTTTGCGGAAATCGGCGAGGACGTAGGCGGGCAGATGCACACCGGCCGTAGCCGTATCGACCAGGGCGCCACCGTCCGGCGGCTTTACAAGCGCAACCGCATGCTCGATGTGATGGACCAGCTCAACGGCCTGCAGGACGCCATCGCCCAGCAGGCGCGGCGCCATGCTCGCACCATCATGCCCGGTTACACCCATCTTCAACATGCGCAGCCCTGGGTCTTCGGCCACTACCTGCTGAGCTTCAGCTCGCGGCTGCACGACAGCTTCGAACGGCTGGCCCAGGCGTATGGCCGTGTCAACCGCAACCCGCTGGGTGCGGTCGGCCTGGCTGGAACCTCCTGGCCACTGAACCGCATGCGCACCACCGCACTGCTGGGCTTTGATGGGCTGGTGGAAAACTCCAAGCTGGGACGCGAGGCCTACTACGCCGCCGAGGCCATCGGTGCTCTGGCCTTTGTCATGGCGGACCTCAACGACCTGGCAACCGATCTGCACCTTTGGTCCAGTACAGAGTTCGGCTTGGTCGAAAGCGACGACAGCTACTGCGGCACAAGCAGCATCTTTCCCCAGAAGAAAAATCCGGCAGGCCTTGAAACCATTAAAAAGGCCGCCGGCTCGGCCGTAACCTGGCTGGCCACCGCGCTGGCCACCTTCCGTGCGGAGGGAACGGGTGATCAAGCCATGCGCGAACTGCCATTGATCGATGAGGCACTCGCAACCACTGAAGGCATGCTTGACCTCTTCACCGGGGTAATCGAGACGCTGATCGTGCATGACGACCGTATGGCCGAATCACTCAGCGGCAGCTGGTGTACGGCCAGTAACCTTGCCGATGTGATCGTACGCGAGCGCGGCCTTTCGTTTCGCCAAGTGCATCACATCGTGGCGCGTGTCGTGCGCAACTGCATAGCGCAAGGCATCGCACCGGCCGATTTGACCAGCGCACTGCTCGATGAGGCTGCGCTGGAGACCGCTGGCCTTGAGCTCAAGCTCGGCGATGAGGCCGTACGCGATGCGCTTGACCCGAGGCGCTTTGTCGAAACCCGCGTTACTGATGGCAGCGTAGGGCCGCTACAGGTCGCTCGTCTGCTGGCGCATGCGCAGAGCGAACGTGTTGCCGACAAGCGCTGGGTGGAGGAGGCGCGCGCCCGCCTGGCACGGGCTCAGAGCGAACTGAACCAGGCCGTCGGTCGGCTTGTTGCTGCCGTGGAAACTGTATGAACGCTGACCTCGTCGCTCGGGTGCAGAACCTGAGCGTGGCCTTTTGCGGCGACGCCGGCAACCCCATGGCGGTGCGCGATGTCTCTTTCGAGGTGACGCGCGGAAAGACACTGGCCATCGTTGGCGAGTCGGGCTCGGGCAAATCGGTGACTTCGCTGGCAATCATGCGTCTGGTAGAACTGGGTGGCGGTCGCATCGCCTCCGGGCAGATGCAGCTGCGCACCCGCCATCATGGGGTGGTCGATCTGATGGAGGCGCCCGAATCCCAACTCCGTCGCCTGCGGGGCGCCGACATGGCCATGATCTTCCAGGAGCCCATGACCTCTTTGAACCCGGTTTTCAAGGTGGGCGACCAAATTTTGGAGGCCATCCGCTTGCACCAACCCGGTGGCCGTGCGGCCACGCTTGCCCGCGCGCTGCGCATGTTGGATCTCGTGAGAATCCCCGATGCCAAGCAGGTGATGGGTCGCTACCCGCACCAGCTTTCCGGCGGCATGCGCCAGCGAATCATGATCGCGATGGCGCTGGCCTGTGAACCCACATTGCTCATTGCCGATGAACCAACCACGGCCCTGGACGTGACCGTGCAGTCGCAAATCCTGCAGATCATCCGCGGGCTCCAGGATGACCTGGATATGGGCGTAGTTTTCATCACTCACGACATGGGTGTCGTGGCTGAGATCGCCGACGAGGTGATGGTCATGCGCAACGGCGAGACAGTCGAGCGCGGCTCGGTAGGAGCCATATTTGGGCGGCCCCGGCATCCATACACGCGAAGTCTGTTGGCTGCAGTGCCCAGGCTCGGCGCCATGCAGGGTACCGATTTTCCAGCGAAATTTCCTTTGATCGAGGCCGGCACGGGCGAGGTAGTTCAGACCGTTGCCCCGTCGGGCTTTCCACCGGATGCATCTACGCCAAATTACGACCACCCACCCTTGTTGCGTGTGCGTAATCTGGTGACCCGTTACGACTTGCGCGGCGGCATTCTCGGCCGCGTGCAGCGCCGTGTCCATGCGGTAGAGGATGTGAGCTTTGACCTGTTCGCTGGAGAAACACTGGCATTGGTCGGTGAATCAGGCTGCGGAAAATCGACCACAGCCCGTGCGGTAGCGCGCCTGCTGCACACACAAGGCGGGCAGATCGAGTTCAACGGGCAGTCCATCGGCAGCATGACCGGCAGCAGGCTCAAGGGCCTTCGTCGAGAGGTGCAGATGGTGTTCCAGGACCCCTACGCATCGCTCGATCCGCGCCGCACCATCGAAGACTCACTGCTTGAGCCGCTGAAGGTACACAACATTGCATCCGGGGAGGAGGGTCGTCGCAGGGCTGGTGAACTGTTGCGCAAGGTTGGCTTGCTACCGCAGCATGCGCACCGCTACCCACACGAGTTCTCGGGCGGGCAGCGCCAACGCATCTGTATCGCGCGAGCGTTGGCCCTTTCGCCACGCCTGATCGTGGCCGATGAGTCGGTTTCCGCACTTGACGTATCCATTCAAGCTCAGGTCATCAACCTTATGCAGGATCTGCAACGCGAATTGGGGATTGCCTTTCTGTTTATCTCGCACGACCTGGCTGTGGTTGAGCGCGTGAGCCACCGGGTGGCTGTGATGTACCTTGGGCGCATCGTGGAGATTGGCACCCGTCGCCAGATCTTCGAAAACCCTCGCCATCCCTACACTCGCAAGTTGCTGTCCGCCGTTCCGGTGGCGGACCCAGAACGCCGCAACCTGCGCCACATGATGGACGGTGAAATTCCGAGTCCCATACATGGCCTGCACTATGTGCCACCCGAGCTAAGCCTCGACGAGATCGCACCCGGCCATTTTGTAGCTCACGAAGCGTTGATGGCAGCTTGAGCGGTTCAGACAAGCGCTACACGTTGTGGTACTTCTGATCAGCGCTGAGTAGTCAATAGCACCGATTACTGTCACATTCCTTCAACCTTCACTGGAATCTACATCATGACGAAAATTTCTAGGTTAGTTACAAGCCTGTTCATTGCATTGGCCGCCACAGCCGCTTGTGCGGAAAGCTATCCAACGAAGCCGATCCGTTTGATCGTTCCATTTCCTCCAGGGGGAACCACCGACAATCTTGGCCGCCTGCTGGCCAGCCGTCTGTCCGAATCGCTTGGACAACAGGTGATTGTGGACAATCGTGCAGGCGCAGGCGGCACTCTCGGTACAGATATCGTGGCCAAGTCGGCGGCGGATGGATACACGTTGTTGTTCGGAGGAATTGGCCTGGCAATCAATGCGTCGCTGTATAAGAACTTGCCATACGATTCCAAGAAGGACTTCACCCCCATCGCAACGTTCGCGACTGTTCCAAACGTATTGGTGGTCAATCCAGTGGTTCCGGTTAAGTCGGTTAAAGAATTAATCGACTATTCGAAGAAGCATCCCACCAGCCTGTTCATGGGGTCGGCCGGCAATGGAACTACCAACCATCTTTCGGGCGAGTTGTTCAAATCGATGACGGGAGCTACTTTTTCGCACGTACCTTACAAGGGTAGCGGACCCGCGATGACTGATTTGTTGGGAAATCAGATTCAGCTGATGTTCGACAATCTTCCAGGATCGGTGCAGGGGATCAAAGCTGGAAAACTGCGTCCGCTAGCTGTTACGAGCACGACAAGGTCTCCGGTACTGCCCGACGTACCGACAATGATTGAAGCAGGAGTGCCGGGGTACACCGTAAATGTGTGGTCTGGTGTCCTAGGGCCAAAGGATCTACCAAAGGAAATTCTGGTCAAGCTTTCGAATGAAATTTCGCGTATCGCACGAGATAAAGCAATGGTTGAGAAACTTACCCTGCAGGGTGCTACCCCACTTGTCTCGACGCGGGAAGAATTCACTAAGCGTATTCAATCGGATACTGAGAAGTGGGCAAAACTGGTGCGCAGTTCTGGTGCAACTGTGGATTAATTTGTTAGCGGGTTGGCTGCAAATTACTATATGTTCGTGTGGCTCGGCTGAGACACGGCCCACAGCGACTGAAGCAGGGCCTTTTGCAGTGAAGCTAGTTCGAGGCTTTCGATGGTCAGGGCATAGTTCTCAGACTTGGACGAGACGTAGGTCACCATCTCGTCGCTGATGTATACCGTCATACCCAGATCCACTCCAGGCGGCGCATAACGCAGCTCCCGCATCTCGTCGGCGCTGGCGGGCCACACTGTCTTGGTTTCGCGCGAATGGGAGCGGACCACTTCGAGCCTGATGCCTCTGCGAACCCGCTCGGCGATGAACTTGTCCATCCAAGCGGAGCCGGGGACTTCCATCAACTCCTGCATAGATAGGATGCCGAGCAGGAGCTTAGAGCGGCATTCGAGGTGTGCCCAGATGGCCCGCTGGATGCCATCGACGCCTTCATGGAACTTGATGCGTGGCTTTCGTGGGCTGCTGTTGAACAGCGAGCGTAGTTCAGGCACGAGGTCGTTCAGCATGACCCGTGTCCGCTCCCAGTCGCGGATCAGTACGCCAGGGTCGCTCGGAACGACTTGCCTCACGCCTTCCTCGCTGTTGATTTGAGCAAGCAGGCCGCGCTTTTCGAGGCGCTGCAGTAGGTCGTAGCCGTTCGTTCTAGTGACTCCGGCGCGATTGGCTACCGCAGTCACCGGCGCCGCGCCCAACTCGAGCGCCGCGAGGTAGAACTTGATCTCCTTGTCGTCCAGGCCCACGGCTGAGAGTTTGTCCATCATTTTTCAACTCCTTGTCGAGATATTTCGACAACATTATTGTCGCAATTCCTAGGGTTATTGTAAGTGATATTGATGTCGAAAAAAATCGACATCAACAATGAGTGTCGATATA
The DNA here is from genome assembly GCF_056401235.1 of Polaromonas sp. P4_F9. Taxonomy (NCBI): domain Bacteria; kingdom Pseudomonadati; phylum Pseudomonadota; class Betaproteobacteria; order Burkholderiales; family Comamonadaceae; genus Polaromonas; species Polaromonas sp. P4_F9. The sequence goes on from NZ_JBFUJT010000041.1 coordinate 10,770, forward strand.
CGTTGACAATGCTTTCCGATGACTTCTAGACTTGGATCTCTTGCAAAAGTCTTCAATAAGGAAATCAAATGCAGTCTCTGAAAGCTTGTGTTGTCCAAGCTGCAGTCGTCGGCGGCAACACCGCAGCTACGGTCGACAAAGCCGTGTCGCTAATCCTTGAATGCGGCGCGCGCGGCGCGCAACTCGCCGTCTTTCCCGAGGCGTTCCTCGGGGGTTATCCGCATGGAGCACGCTTCGGGAGCTTCTTCGGTGGGCGCACCGCCAAAGGCCGGGAGGAATTTGCCTCCTATTGGGAGGGCGCCATCGATGTCCCCGGCAAGGAGACGGAAGCGCTGGGCGCGGCGGCGCGCCAAGCCGGGATGTTCGTCACGATCGGCGTTATCGAGCGCGACGGCAGCACGCTGTACTGCACCGCAGTGTTCCTCGGACCGGACGGTTCGCTGCTCGGCAAGCACCGCAAGTTGATGCCCACAGGCGTCGAGCGCCTGTGCTGGGGCTTCGGCGATGGCTCGACACTAACTACGGTCGATACGCCGTGGGGGAAACTAGGTGCGGTGATCTGCTGGGAAAACTACATGCCCATGATGCGCATGGCAATGTACGGCCAACGCATCGCTTTGTACTGCGCGCCGACGGCCGATGACCGTGAGTGCTGGACTTCGACGATGCGTCACATCGCCTTGGAAGGTCGCTGCTATGTGTTGTCAGCTTGTCAGTTCCTGACACGCGCCGACTTCCCGGCCGGCATGCACAACCACATCAGTGACGATCCGGACCATGTGCTAATGCGAGGGGGTAGCGTCATCGTCGACCCACTGGGCCAGGTGCTGGCCGGCCCCGATTTTAACGGCGAGACCATCCTGACCGCCGAGCTGGACATGCGGCAGATCGTCCGCGGCAAATTCGACTTTGATGTCGCGGGACACTATGCAAGGCCCGACGTCTTCCGCCTGGACGTCGACGGCCGCCCCAAAGTACCTGTCCTCACGCACGGGGGCACCTCATGACACAGCCGCCATTCGTCAACTGTGAAGGCTGCTGTCGTGGCAGTTGATCGATTTTCAAAGCCAAATTCCGGCCACCTGCGATTGAACAATAAAACGGCCTTAATCCACGTGACAGTGCAGGCGCATCAAGACTGGAAATGACCATGCGCATGCACCAACCATGCCGACATTACATTTTGGTATGAATGCCACGTCAATTCTGATTGGACATGAATACCTCGGCAATCGGACAATCCTTGGCATAGAAGCTTCGAGGATATCTTTATATGAAAGCTGGTGTTTGCGCTTGCATGGGAGTAATCCGAAATCAATCTGCGTCGTGTCCAGCCGCTTTGCCGATCAATGCGGGGGCCGCGGTATACGTGCGCGGGGGGGGGGCACCATGACGTAGCAGCCGCTTCAATGGTAAAGGCCGATACAGCAGTTGATCAACTGTCAACACGGAAAGCCAATCTTTGCAAACTTCGCCTCAGTCCTAAAAAGCTCTTGATCCTTAAGACAAAACCAGCCACTTTTTTAACACGGAGACAATCATGCGTACCACTCCTATTGTTCTGACACTATCTATCTTGTTCGCGCCCTTTGCGGTGCTTGGCGCGGAGACGCTCTACGTCGGGGGGGCTGGGGGTACGCTCCAAAAGGCCTACGAGGAAAAGATCATTCCTCCCTTCGAAGCCCGAACCGGTGCCAAAGTGGTCTACGTGGTAGGGAACTCGAGCGACACAGTGGCCAAGCTGATTGCGCAAAAGGGTCGCCAGGACCTTTCGATCGTCTTGATTGACAGCGGACCGATGACCCGTGCGGTGGATCAGAACCTGTGCGCACCATTGCCCGCCTTGCCGGTACTCAATGACCTCTATCCCAACGCCCGTATGCCTGGGGGCACGGCAGTGGGCTACGGCTTCTACGCCACTGGCCTAGTCTACAACACGGCGGTCTTCGCCAAGAACGGCTGGGCGGCTCCGACATCGTGGAACGACCTTGGCGACCCTAAGTTCAAGGGCAAAGTGATAGCGGGGTCGACGGTTGGCTACGGCATCGAGGCGCTGGTGATGCTTGCGCGCGCCAATGGCGGCAGCGAAACAAACATCGAACCGGGCTTTGCCGTCATGGCCAAGAAAGTGTCCCCGAACGCACTCAACTGGGAAGGTTCGAACGCCAACATTGCGCAGCAGCTCCAAAGCGGTGAGGCCGCGCTGGTCGCATGGTCCAACATACGCGGGCAGATGGCCTTCGATCAGGGAGCGCCGGTTGCGTTCGTCTACCCCAAGGAAGGCGCGAGGCTGGGCTTGAATACAGTGTGCGTGGTCAACGGCGCGCCGCAGCCCAAGTTCGCGGAGCAATTCCTGGAATATATCCTGTCGCCAGATACACAGGCGAACCTAGCCAAGTACGCTGCGTTCGGCCCCGTCAACTCCAAGGTTAGGCTCGAGCCCGAAGTCGCGCGAAAGGTGGTCTACGGCCCTGAACAGACCAAGACACTCGTTCCCGTGGATTGGTCCGCTATCAATAAGCAGCTCCCTGAGTGGAACAAACGGTGGAACCGCGAGGTTGAGCGCTGAGCGGAGAGCGCCGTGGAGTTTGGGTATTACGACATGGCATTTCTTGAGCTTCAAGGTCTGACGAAGCAGTATGGCGAAAGCGTCGTCGTCGATAAGTTCAGTCTTTCCGTAGCCAAAGGTGAGTTTGTATGCCTTCTCGGCCCTTCGGGCTGGGGAAAGATAACGACGCTGCAAGTCTCGTAACCGGTGAGGACTTTTCAATGGGGACCGACTTGATTCCAGAACTGGGCTTGGAGTCCGAAACGGTAGAAGGATTGCTGGCGCGGTCCGATGACACGGGCGCCGGCGCAGAGTAATCGACGACTTGTGTCGCCAGACTCTCGTCGTTGCGGACATCCCGCACGGCAGGAAGCAGTGGACAAGAGTAGCAAGGAAATGAAATGCGGCTCGCGCTCGCTCAGTACGCTTTAAGCGAAATCGTTGATGAGAACCTCGGAACAGCCTTGTCGCTCATGCGCCAATCCGCCGAGATCGGCGCACAGCTCGTGGTGTTTCCTGAGCTTTGCCTGAGCCCCTTCTTCCCCCAGTACGAAGGCCGTGACGCAAGTCGCCGTCTGGTCGGCGTCGATGACGAGCGACTTGTCGCGTTCCAGAAGACGTCGAGAGAACTCGGCATTTGGTCGGTACCGAACCTGTACTTCGGAGCATGCTCGCAGCGGTTTGACGCCTCCTTCATGATCGATCAAGACGGCAGGATAGCGGGCATCTCGAAGATGGTGCATATCGCTCAAGCGCCAGGCTTCTACGAGCAGCCGTACAGGCCGTGGGATGAGTGGTAGATGAGCGGTGCGAGTAGCAAGCGCACGACTTGTCAATCCTGCTTTGAGTCGCAGTTGCAATGCAGCGCTCAAGCGCGATTGACTAGTTCCTCGTGTCTCCCCGCGGGTCTTTGACCCAAGGTGGCCTGGAGCCGCATCCACCGTGGCAGATTGCTCGGACTCAATGGTGCGATGCACTAGGGAAGGTCTCAACAAGGCCGATTCGAGCGCACGGCGTGCGCATCGAATTGGCGCTTTACCACGAAGTGTCGCTTCCGATCGGCGATTTCAGACAGTTGTGGCCTTATGTCCTCGCCTCACGCCGCTTCGGAAAGGACCACCACCGTCGTCACCATCAACTGCTTGCGCATCATTCAAAGGTCCAACAGTGCGAACGGGGTGACCACGTGCGCTGTGTTGCCAGCACGCAGAATCTCACCTTCACAGGCCGAACTGGCTCGATGACACGAACGGATGCTCCGCTTTCGCGCGCATTACTGGCCTTGCGGTGCTCGGCCTTACGAACCTTTGTTTGGGCCCGACCTTCAGGCAACTTGGCGATGCCGCCTGGCTGGGCTGCAATCTGCCACTCCAGATCTTCGCGATCCACCTGCAGTGCAGCGCCCCGTTAGCCGGACTCGGGTCAGACTTGTTTTGCCTTGTCATGCAGCAGGTCGGCCGCTTGGTCGACCTCCGCGTCGTTGGCCGCCGTAGTGGTCACCATGAGCACCAGCCTGTCCGCGTCCCCCAGTATGGGAACCACCGACTGCCCCTCTTGGTTTGATGCATCTCCGAGTTAGGCGCCCATTGACCGCCTTCAGGATGTCGTCTGCCGGTCACGCGAGTCAGAAGACCTCTTACCGTTCGTCTTTCAGATCAGCTGCCTCCAACATCACCCGATATAGGGGACATTGGCCACTTCGCTGCGAATTTTGCCGAGGGCGTGGGCGTCGTGCCAGAGATCCATCCGATCGTGTCACGACGCCCACCCGCTCAACTAATGATTGGAATGGTCTCCGGACAAAGCGGCGTCACGAACTCGACACCTTCCTCTAGGACATGGATAACTTCCTCGAACTGGAAGACAGCGCCATCGCGTTCAAGCTTTGGCTCGATGTGCAGGATCATGCCGGGGCGGATAGCCGTGTGATCCATCGGTCCGAGGTTAGGCAATTCAACAAGTCCCATTCCACCAGAGTGCCCGAACCTAACTGACTTCGACCCAGAGGCGTGCAAGGAAAACTTGTTACCGACCATATACGGCGCCCACTTCTTCATGGTCTCATGATAGAACTCCGCGCACGTCATTCCCGGGCGCACAGATCGGCAACGCTCGAGCGTGAGCTCACGGACCTCTGTGTAGGCCTTCAGTTCCCACGGCTCAGGTTCGCCCGCGCGCGCGATTCGATTGCGATCCGCCGGGTACCCGCCATAGGTTGCGCGGAAGTCTGACCACACGTAGTGTCCCAGCTCCAGACGTCGGGAAGTCGGCGGGCGCCCATACATGAAATCGCCTTTGCTGAAGATGACTGGAAGCGGGTTGGCGCTGTCGGCGCCGTTCAAGAAGGTTTGCGCTTGGATTATCCGCCACAGCTCGACTTCGGAAATTCCAATATGGGCTTGGGCGATGCTCTGGTCGAATGCCTCATTACAGATGGCAAACGCAGTACGTTTCAATTCGACCTCGAATGGCGTCTTGATTTGCCGAACGCGCCACAGCGTGGGCGTGGCGCTCTTGACGCTCTTGCCTGCAGAAGATTCGCGCAACGCATCGATCAATGACAGAGCACCTCGACCATTCATCTCAGTCCCGTAGTCGATGCCGCTCCTAGGCGCCTTCCCTTTGAACTTGTTTTTAACCGTGTCCGCTACCAGCGCGACTCCTTCCTCAAGGTAGCCGTCGTAGTAGACCGCAGAAAACACGCGTGGCCTGCCATCCACATACGGCTTTTCATAGTGGGCACCTACAAGAATCAGGTCCGCCGCAGTGACCAGGAGAAAAAATGGCCTCGAGCTGAAATGCCAAGTGAGAGAGTAAAAATCGGTGAAGTACCGAATGTTATCGACATCAGTTAGAACGATGAGATCTAGCTGATCGGCATCCATCTCCTTGCGGATGTTCTTCAGGCGACCCGCTAGTTCGTCCAATGAAACTTCAGGGGCTGGGGGCCGAGTTCCTGCCACCAGTCGGGGCGTAACGTTGGGGGGCGTTGGTTTGTTTTCCATCAGTGGCTCCTAAAATGAAATGCAAGTTTTGTCAAGCACGCACGCATTGAGTCCCCGCTACTTGCGGGTAACAGTAGGAAGCTTATCGATGGCAATGCGCCCCGTCCAATCACATTACTAGCGCTTCACATACATCAACCTTATGGTGGAGGCTCGTGTCGCAGCTCCAACTCGGTCCATCAATGACCACGACTGGTGTCCAGTTCTTGACGTAAGAGTCCGACATCGACGCGGGCGCTTCGCCTGATTGGCATCTCGAAGAGTTCTAGAGAGGTTGTCCCACGGTGCTGGCATCGACTGGCAAGTCAATGGGCGGCGACTTTACGACTCCCAGCCCTCGGCGCCGAGAGCGGCCGCTCGGCCAAGGGTGGAGCAGCGGTCAAGTGGTTGCGACTCGGTTCACTGCCGGCGTCAGCGAAGCGGGGTGCCTGGCGCAACGCCTCCCCATGCAGCCGGCCGACCGCATCACAGAGTTGCGGCCACACCGCTGCCAGGCCAATTGACTTGTCGCTCAACGCTCAGGCAACTTCTTGCCGGGCAAGTTGACGAACACCTTCGACGTGAGGCCGTCGAAGCTAAAAACGGGGCAGAAGCCCCGACGTGCAATCAGCCTTCATTTTGCGCGATCGTTCAACACTACGCGCAACTCCGCCGCCTGCGCCATCTCGGCGGTCAGCGCCGACCGCCGCCACTCAACTAGCGCAGAATGCAGCGGGACCAATCAGGAGACGGACTACGCACGCACGCCGTCTGAAGTTGGGGTAAAGCTTGGCTTACCGAGGAAAACGCCGCTCATATCCTGTTGAACATCCAGTTGCTGTAGCATCGCAAGGATGGGCTTAGGATCTCTTGTCTGAGCTGCATATTTCATACAATTGCCGAACTTGCTCACGACATCATCCCAACTTATTGGTACGTACGTTCCACGCTCCAAGATGCGGCTCCCGTCTTTAAGTATGACTTCGATATCGACTGCATCTCCCCCTTTTTTATCCTGTAGACGCATTTCGACGAGAGGCATAAATTGCTGGAATTCATTGGAAGTGAGGAGCTCCAAGTTGAAATGATCCAGCGTCACCTCGCCATAAAGCATGGCGGCGGTCACCGTGAAGTTCATACTGAACCTCGCCTCGGTAGGGTCCTTCGGGTCCTGGCACTGCAGATCAGTCATCCGAAGCGCACTGGATACATAGCATAGGATTTTCTCTACATTGCCGACGTCGAAACCTCGTCGTGCTCGAGCTTTCTTCATCGCGTCGATGCAGACATGCGCGACCTGACAGCATGGATAACGCTTTACCTCGATACCAGGATTGATGAGTTCGAAATTCTCATCGTCTAGTGGCGGCAGGCTAGATCTCGACATATCTATCAGTGGCAAGTCGACCTCTGCGCGTCGGCCGCCTGTAAAGGCGTGGACAAAGCCGCGGATAAAGCCGTCCCCTCCCTCGAGAATATCGTCGCCCGCCGTGAACCCCTTTTCGGCCAAGGTAGCCGCCATATAGCCGGCTCTTGCTGCGAGCCCGCAGTGCAAAGGCTTCACCATCGTACCGCTATTGTTAAGCACGCCGCAGGCATGCGAACCCGCAATCGCTAGCGCACGCTCGCTTTCGCTGGCATCAAGGCCGCGGAGAGCTGCACACGCTACCGCAGCACCCAGAAGGCCAACCGTCGATATCGTATGCCATCCCTGATCCTTATGATCTTCATCTAATCGCTCGCCGACTTTGCACGCAACCTCCATGCCCTTCACATAAGCGTGAATGAACTGAAGACCGCTTGGCGCCCTGGCAGGATTTCTGGACAGGTCGAAAACCGTGGCCAGTAACGCAGCGACAATGGGTGCGCTGGGATGACCCGGCATCGAAAGGCTCGTATCGTCGAAGTCGTACGCATGAGCGGCCGTCCCGAGCAACTGGGCAGCCCCATCCAAAGTCTTTGCATATCCCCAGCCAGGCACAGGAACATCACAAGGCGTGCCGGTCCAATCATTCGCCTCCGCCAGAATCTTTACAGGATCTGTCCCGGTACCGGCGTAGATGCAGGCTAAGGTGTCGGCGATGTGGAGTTTCGCTTGCCTGATGACCACATGTGGTGGATGGCGCGCATCTGCGGCGTATTGCGCTATGAGCTCTGTGGCGGTTCGCTTCATTGCTGAAATTCTCAGTTTTAGGTTTATGTGCGATTGCAGGTTGTCGCATCCGAGCTGCGGTGTCGGCCGAGCTGGTTACGAGGAGAATTCTCGTTTGTTGATGCAATCAAGTCCAGTCATAAATGGTTGGGTAGGCATGCCAAAACCTGATGTCGGGTCTTTCGACGATGTAAGTGGTAGTTCGCATGTCACTCCGTGTCCGGCGTGCGCACGGGGACTTTGGGCCAGCTACCAACCTCCAGCCGGAAGCCGTTGGGACGCGCCTAGTTGCGGGCCAGGATGCCGCCTTGCTGGCCCTCGAAAACTGCTGGAGCAGTCCGAAGTCGATGCACGGCACAGAGATGTGCGCGCCGACGGTAGACCACGAGCGCGAGCAACAAGGAGACGAGCCGGCGACGCAGGCGCCTTCGTAGACTATGCTGTATGGGGTGGTCAAGCCGTGGCTCTTGGCCACAATGCGGACGGTATCCATCACTTCGAACGCGGCACGCATGCGTATTGCCGTCGCAATGATGCCGCTAGCGATGCTCCCTCCTGCCCCTTACCCTTGCGCGTAAAGTTGTGGACGCTCCGCCCACGTATCTGGGACTCGCTCGAATGGCCCGAAGCAAGCATTCGCCGCCGCGGTGATGCTCCTTCTGGGCGGCCTGGTGGTCGGTGCGCTCCCATCGATCACCACGCTCTACATCGCGGGTGTGCTCACCGGTACCGGCTACATGCTCGCGTATGTCGCGCTGAACAACGGCATCGGCAAGGTGACGGAGGCGCGGCGCCTGACGGATGCTTTTCCCGCGATGGCAGTGTGCTTCTCGCTATCGGGGCTCACGGGACCAATGGTGTCGGGTTTTCTCATCGAACACGCTGGGCATCAGTTCGCATTCCTTGCCCTCGCGCTGTTTCCTGCGGTGGCGCTCCTGCTGCTGACTCGTGCCGCGCGCGCGTATCCGGTGATGCGCGTCGCGGATGCAATGACGGTGCGGGCTTCGGGCGGCGAAATGTCGGTTCGCCCGGGGGACACCGCGCGCTACTCGGTCGAACAGAAGCACGCCATCGAGAACCGAGGCAAGACAACTGCCAGTGCACGATCCGAATCTGCTCCGAAGTGCGGGCGCGATTTTGCTCAGGGCCTTAGGTTGAAAACCCCAAGCATAATCCGCGTCGCTTGAGGTACGGCTGGTCAATACATGATGTCTAGTTCGTAGCTTGCTCCCGCGTTGCGTTAGGTAGACGCCGCGGGCCTTGCAGGCTGTTGCGCCCCCAACGCCAGCCCACAGGCGAACTAAATCACAGCTTGTGGAAGCGCAGCCGATAGCCGAAAAATCAAATCGAGATAGGAAGGGCGATCCTTCGATAGCTGTTGACTGATGGCTTACCCGCCGAGAGATGGAGCTCTCCGCGCGCGCAGTCCATGACAACCGAGAACGCTGTTTCGGTGGGCTCGCTTGAAGATGCGGTCTTACACACCGAATCCGGAGCTCCTGATTCATCTCGCAGAATACGCATCACACCGTCGACTGTTCTTTCCTCACGTGAAGTTGCAGCCCGTAGCGCCGAAAGGCGCGCAGCCGACGAGGGGTACATGCCGGCGAGAGCTTCCCGATCTTCTTCGTCTCGCGTCACTGGCACTAGAGCGTTGTTCGTGTGCACGAGGGCTTCCGAGGGTGGAAGAAAATTAGCACCGCTTTTGGCAGACACTTCTACCGCTGCGATCTCTCCACTTCGATCAGCAAGCAGATAGGAGCGGCCACCGATGTGCGATAGCGACGCTATCTTGCGAGCTGCAGATCCAACGTCAGACGCTTCCAGAACTAGACGGCGGACGACCTGGCTCGGAATCCCGACGCGCGATGTCTTCAGAAGAAGATCATTGTTGACCAGAGCCAGCCCCCGATTGTTCATTCCGACGTTACAAAGGCCCCCAAAAGATGTGACAACAGCGAACAGGAAGCCGCTCTGTGAAAAATGTAGGAACAGGGCGAGATCTGCGTGCTTCGAAGGCAGGCCATCCCAGTTTTGGGCGGCGATGGCTCCGGACTCGGTCTTGATAGCTAGCGCGCTGCATCCAGTATCACTGAATGGCTTGAGCAGTTCGAAACCACTACGCAACACAAGTTCAGGCACAGTACGGCCAGCTCCCTCGGCGATACCCACAAGCTCTTCAGCAACTTGAGGTGCATGTGTACGAATCGCCTCAAATGCTGCAACCGCGCGCATACGCGCCTCCGAAAGTTCGTGTTCAGGTAAGAGACTTAGATCACGATCAAGAATATTCGTGATCTCGCTCCGAAAGCGAGACCCATGAGCGACGCCCCGCTCATAAGCGGTGCCTACCAGGACGACTATTGGCATTTCCATGTTCATTTTCCGATCTTCTGTGTGGTAATTGCGCTGCAACAGGATTCCGCATGGGCTTGATCGACTTCGACATCAATGTGCCGTGCAATACGGCTTCGGTCAGAGAAGACTTGGCATATTGCCGCTGTGCCGGAGGCATCCGGGAATAGCATTGAGTCGGAGGCCCGGTTGGTATCGAAAGTAGAAGGCACTATTGGAATTCGCAATCTGTTGGCAACGAACAAATCGTTCTTGCGCTAAGGATTCTCGATCCGCCAGGTTAGCCCGTCAAATCAGAAATGCTTGGGATCGCATGCCAAAATCTGATGTCTTCAGAAATGAAATCCTGAACCGCGACCCTGGTGTCATGCCCCATTCGGCGATCGTGCGATTCAGCGGTCGGATTCTCGTGCAAAAAAAGGCGCAGTCGCACTCGAGGGTGGTCTAATGGAGTGAAGCGAATGTTTGGAGGATAGGCGTAAGCCCACCTGGACGGCAGCGGAACCACACGAAGTGGCCGGGCCGACGAAGCTCAGACCTCCATTTTCGAGATTGGACGGTATTGGGGGCGCTGCCCGAAGAGAAAGGATTCAGTATGCGGACACTCAGTCCAAGGCAAGTGGCCGCCTTTCGAGCGGTGATGCTTACCGGTGGCATAACACGCGCAGCGTCAATGCTGCATCTCACGCAACCCGCCGTTAGTCGTTTGATCAAGGAATTTGAGTACACGCTGGGTCTTAGGCTGTTCGAACGGTCAGGATCCGGCATCGTGCCCACGCGCGAGGCCAGCATTATGTTCGCCGAGGTGGAGCGACTGTTTACGGGCCTTGACCGAATCATGCAACTCGCAATCGAACTTCGACAGGAGCCGGCTCAGTCGATTCGTATTGCCGCGTTCCCGGCCATTGCGAATGGATTTCTACCTCGGTTCGTGGCTAAGCTTCGAACGACCGCTCCGGACTGCAGGCCGACGATCTTTAGCTTGGCCTCGTCGAGCGTCATCGACTACGTGGTCAATGAGAAATGCGACCTCGGGATAGTTACCATTGTCCCTGAACATCCATTGGTCTCTGTAGTGCAGCTTGAGACGATACCCTGCGTCGTGGTGTTGCCCAGTGGTCATCCGCTCACCTCCCGCGCCGTTCTCGAACCCAAGGACTTCGCGGACGAAGCCTTTGTCTCCGTCTCGCCGACAATCATGCACCTTCGAGTCGACGCGATGTTCGCAGCACATCAGGTGGTTCCAAGAATCGTGGCGCAGACTCCGCAATGCACCGTTGCATGTGCGATGGTCAGCGCCGGGCTGGGGCTGTCGATTGTGGATCCATTCTCCGCCGAGGACGCGATGGCAAGCGGTGTAGTGGTAAAGCCCCTCAGACCGTCTCTTCCGTATGAGTTCGCGTACGTGCTCCCGGCTAAGCGGGACCCGTTTGCGATGGTCACAGAAACGATAAAGGCGCTACAGGAGGAGTTTGCGCGTATGAGGGCCGTCTAATTATTTTAATTTATGGCGTCCGGAACGGACGCGGCAGACATAACGTTTTCAGGCGGAAGGCACGAACGCCGCCACTGTATCCGCCGTCGCCACAAAGAGGCCGCTAATAGCAGGCCGCGCGCTGCCCGCAATATGGTAGCTAATGCCATTTAGGCGACTACGGCAGGCAACGCCTCGGCGGCGACCCGCTCGCTCATCGCGGATTCCTGGCCCCATCAGCGCCATAGCACAACTGGCGACAAACGGAGTGTCAGCAAGAGACCCGTCGTGAGCACGCCAAGCCATGCAAGCGTCGTCATCACGGTCGCGCCCGCCAAGGCGATTCCAAGTGACGCTAGTGGACTGTAACGATTGAATCGGGAGTGATGCGCCGTGACAAATCGCAGTATTTCCACTTCACGGGTTTGGGCTGCTGGTTGTAATGGCGGATGTATCGCATGAGTTTGCGCTTCAGATCAGGCAAGGACGTGATCACGCCGCGGGAGATGACATCGCGCTCGATCTTGGCAAACCACAACTCCACCCGGTTGAGCCAGGACGAATAGGTCGGGGTGAAGTGCATATGAACGTTGCTGTGAGTAGCCAGAAACTCGTCAACATGCTTTGTCTTGTGGGCCGACAGGTTGTCGGCCACGAAGTCCATGCTACAGATCTGGTTGATCTGCTGCGCCAATGTCTTGGGCTGACGCAGTTGCGCAGCCTTGTTTCGCTTGGCGCGCTTGTGACGCAGGGATAGGCCCTGTTCGCTGTACAAGCGATATACCCGCTTGTGATTGTCTGTAAAGCCTTCGCGCTTGAGCTCACGTGCACACGCCTGTAGCCGTAGTGCACGCGTGTACGAGTGATTTCGTTCATCCGCATGACCCGTGCAGTGTTGTCGCATGCCACAGAACGGTACAGGTGCACGACGCGACTGAGCTGGATGGCGGCGCATGCCTTGCGCATGCTGGGCCCGTACCGCTGCATCAGGTCGTTGGCCAGTTCACGCTTGCGCGATGGCTTCAGAGCTTTTGACAATGCGTCCTGCAGCATGACCTTGTCCAGACTCAGAGCGGCGACCAGGCGCTTGAGCTTGGCGTTCTCTTCTTCGAGCTGGCGTAGCCGGCGCAGCTCCGAAGGCCCCACGCCCCCGTATTTCTGGCGCCACATGTGGAACGTGGCATCGCTGATGCCCCTCTTGCGGCAGATCTCATCGACCCTCACTCTGCCTGCTTCAGTGGACAAGCCACACGTCCACAGGGATAGCCTGGATACATAAGGTAGACGTATGTGGTGCTTCGGAAATGTGATTGGACGTTCCGGAGGGGCACCGATAAGCTACTTCCTTGTTAGGTCCGCTCGGCGCGAAATTTTCTGCCGATGCGAAACATAGATTCGAGAACCTTATTTAGGAGCGACTAGTGCAGAACAAATCCACCCCCCTCAAAATCACACCTGAACTGTTTGCTGGAGCGCGGCCTCCCGCGCCTAGTGTTTCACTGGAGGAGCTCGCAGGTCGCCTGAAGAGAATCCGCGAGGAAATGGGGTCCGATCAGCTCGATGCTCTCGTTCTGACGGATTACGAGAATGTCCGGTACTTCACTGACTTCCATACAAATAGCTGGCACTTCAATTCCAGGCCGTCCTTCTTGGTGGTGACGGCGGTGGACTTGATCCTGTTTAATGCCAAGTACGAGAAGCCGCATGTGGAGGGGAAGTCGCGCGGATTCTCGTCGGTCTATTACGATGGCTACATCGAGGACGGCGGCGCGGCGGTGGTCGAGGCCATCAAGGGAAAATTCAAGGGACGAGCCCCAAGGATCGGCATCGACTACGGAACCGAAATGAACGGACGAGGTTCCCTCGCATTGATCGACGCCTTGCGCGAAGTGTCCGGGGGAGTTGCGCTCAAGAGTGCTACTCCGGCGCTATGGCGCGTCAGGGCAATCAAGACGCCGTTCGAGGTCGAGTTGAAGCGTACGGCCTTTGCGATTTGCAATGAAGCGTTCGACCAAATGATCGCGCAGGCGTATATCGGGATCTCAGAGATCGAGTTGTGGCGTGCGATGCAAGCGCAGACGTTCCTGAATGGCGCCGACAGGGGCGATCCGTTTCCCGTGATCTTTAGCAAGGGCGATTTCATGTACGGTCGCCCTCCGTCTAGTCGCCGACTGGAGCAGGGTCACTACGTGTGGTCTGACTTCAGAGCGACTTACGGTGGCTACGGGGCTGATCGCAACAGAATCGCTCGCGCTGGCGAGCCGGAGGCTTGGGAACTGCAGGCCTACACCGAAGTCCGCGAGCTAACTGTCGAGCTCTGTCGATCCGTGCGCCCGGGAATGACGTGTTCGGAGTTCTACGAACACGCCGAGAAGAAGTGGGAGCCGTATATGGCTGGGAACAATTTTGCGGCCCACGCCCCTGGAACAAAGTTGACGCGATTCGGCCACTCTGGTGGGATGGGAATCGTTGAACTGCCGAACCTCGCCCCTAACGACCATACGGTAATCCGTCCTGGCATGATCCTTCACATTGAGCCGAAACTTGAGCGGAATGGCGCCGTCTTCCAGTTCGAAGAGGTCATCCACGTTTTGGAAGATGGCATGGAGTTCGTAACGCCGCTTTGTCCGGAAACGCTGCCGATTATCAACTGACGACGTGACGCTCTTCTTCAGAAAGGTTCGCACTACAGCATTTGTGGGGTCAGGTCGCTGGCCCGACCTCACCGTAGTGCGAGCCTCGCGGGTCGAATGGCCTTCAGTGAGAGGCGCTTGTTCCAGCAACCAATTGGATGGGGGCCAGCCCGCAGGTGACCGAATTCCTGTCCTTGGCTTCCTGTGCGTGGTAGCGGGCGATCTGTTGCGTCTTCTGAGGCTGGACTGACACTTTTCGGTTGCGCTGTCACAAGCACTGCGAGGCTTCTATTGAAACACTCGACTCCACGTCAACGGGAGTGTGAAAAGTATTTAGTGTCGACCGCTTGGACCTGTCAAAGCATAGCTGCGCCGATCCTTCGGCGGCGACGACTTGATCCGTCAACAGCGTTGGTCGCGAGGATTGGCTCGCGTACAGTCTGACTCGAAGGTTCCTTGATCCAGACAAAGGATGCGGGAATCATCTGGGCTTAACCCATTGATGTGACGTCACACGATGTTCTAATTGAAGTCGCACGGCTCGTAGCGGTGTCAAAGGCGGAAGGATGCAGGATGCCGACAATTAGTCCAAAGCAGGTGGCTGCCTTTCGAGCGGTAATGCTCACGGGCGGTATCACGCGAGCAGCGTCGATGCTGCATCTCACCCAGCCCGCAGTTAGCCGGCTTATCAAAGAATTCGAATCTTCGCTAGGGCTCAGGCTGTTCGAGAGGGCTGGGTCCGGCATCGTGCCGACGCGCGAAGCCAGCATCATGTTTTCCGAGGTGGAGCGACTGTTTACGGGTCTCGACAGGATCATGCAGCTCGCCCTCGAACTGCGTCAAGAGCCGAACCAGTCGATTCGTATCGCCGGATTCCCGAGCATTGCGAATGGATTCTTGCCGCGGTTTGCGGCGCAGCTTCACTCGCGAGTTCCGGGCTGCCAGCCTTCAATCTTCAGCCTGGCGTCAACGGCTGTCGTCGACTATGTAGCCAATGACAAGTGCGATATTGGCATTGTTGTAACGGTTCCTGAGCACCCGTTGGTCTCCGTCGTGCAACTCGGAGCAGTGCCGATGGTTGTGGCATTGCCTAGCGGTCACCCGCTTGCCGTCCGTCCATTCCTTGAGCCAAAGGACATCGCAGGTGAAGCATACATTTCCATGTCGCCGGGCGTCATGCACCTTCGGATCGATGCAATGCTTGCAGAGCATCAAGTCGTACCGCGAGTCGTCGCGCAAAGTCCTCAGGCCGCTGTTGTATGCGCGATGGTCCGCGCAGGAATGGGGTTGGCGATTGTCGACTCGTTTGCGGCAGAGGATGCAAAGGAGACGGGCGTTGTGGTGCGTCCGCTCAGACCAACGATCCAGAGCGAGTTCGCTTACTTGCTGCCTGCCAACAGACCTCCGTTTTCCATGGTGACGGAGACGATCAAGTGGCTTCAGGAGGAGGTCGGCCGCATGAAAGCTGGGATGTCCTTGGGAACTACTGGCACATTGAGCGTACCATCGGCGCCGAGCACTAACCGCGGCAAGCCGCGGGCATAGGATCTTGCCGTGTGGGACCTACAGCGCTGCACTTCATGGCCTCATGACACATAAGGTTCGCGCATATTCACCCCGAGTAATGCAATTGGACGATGGGTAATACCACTAGTGGACTGTAACGATTGAATCGGAAGCACTCTACACGGGAAAAGTTCACTCTCTTTTCTCCGTTACAGGCCACTAGTACGCTCCGTAACTAAATGCAGCATGCCCCATGTCGGTTGACATCTGAAACATCGGGGACGAGTCTGGGCCTTTGCGCTTAAGGTCAGACGTCTGGCTATAGGCAGGAGTGAACCCAAAACTAGTGAGCGAAACCTCATGTCGCGCGACCAGTTATCTACGCCCTCGTTAGGGGCGGAGCACTCTGCAGGTGTCAACTGGACATCTCTCCTTAATGCCATTGGCACGGATCAGTTCGAGCCGGTGCTGAAGCGGTTTGTCGCCGACCTGGTAGGGGGAGATGGACGTTGCCGGCGGCATGGTCAATGCCGACCCTTTACGCATCGCGAATCGAACCCGCCGTGGGCGCGCGCGGCGGTCGTTGCGACGTCGCCCAACATTCTGTGAATGGGCGCACTGAGACGGCCGTAGAACTTGGTGCGCTACATGGTCCGTCTCTGATTCGGCGAGCGCGCAGGTTGCTCTCGCCCGTGTGAGCTGGCATAAGGTTCGGTTATGAGAGAAGTCACAAATGGACTTTGACACTACGTGTGGCGCTCAATAGCATCTACGTATAGAAAGCAATTGGAGGCAAATTAATGATAGGTCCACGGTATTGCGCATCGCTCTTGCAGCCTGCGGACATGCGAGTGGGGCGAATGCAATGAGTAGCATCTGCAGCAAAGTAGCCGGCACATTCACGGCAGCGCTGACATACTCATTTTCCCGCCGTCGCAAGAATACATTCAGCACACAGTCCGTCCATTGCCTGACGGCCAAAGGCCAGCTTGTTAAGCCAGCGCAACTGCCACAGGTTGCCAATGTGAATACAACTCGCCTTTCTGAAAGCATCCGATGAATATCGATGTAATTGTCATTGGAGGTGGTCCGGTCGGAGCGGCCATCGCATATGGACTCGCTGGTCGTAACCTTCGTGTTTTGGTCCTCGATGGTGGCGACCGCGACTTTAGAGCCGCCAGCGCCAACGGCGGGCTGATCTGGCAGCAAGGAAAAGGCCTCGGCATGCCTGCCTATCAGCGCCTAACGCGCAGTTCGGTTGAATTGTGGCCAGAGTTCGCCGCCGAACTTACAAACAGAACCGCGGTTGATCTTCAGTATGAGCAAAAGGGGGGGCTGGTTTTTTGTCAAAACGAAGCTGAATTTGAAAAACAGCGCACCGTTTTGAAGAAGCTGGATACCGAACGCGGCGCTACAGAATCTGATTGGGAGATGCTTGATCCTGAAGCTCTCGCGAAGCTCTTGCCAAAGGTACGCGTGGGGCCAACCGTAGCGGGGGCAAGCCTAGGTTACCGCGACGGGCACACCAATCCGCTGAATTTGCTTGCTGCACTTCACGCGGGAATCTTGCAGCGAGGAGGTCAGCTGCGGGGGGGTGTTGTCGTGGAATCTATTCAGAAGGACGGTTCAAGCGGATTCACGATCAGTTTGGGATCGGAGCGGGTTTCTGCAGAGAAGGTGGTGATTGCCGCCGGCTTGGGCTCTAAAACTTTGGCTGCTCAAGTCGGCCTCGATATACCGATCCGACCGCAGCGGGGCCAAGGGTTGATTACGGAAAGAATGGAACCGTTCCTCCCGTTGCCAGCGCTTGGTCTGCGTCAGACGCGGGAAGGTACCGTCCAGATCATGGGCACGCAGGATGAATGTGGCTTCGACACCTCGATCACTAACGAAGCTGCGGCCTGGTTGAGTGCCCGAGCAATCCTTCGTATCCCGGCGCTGAGCGAAGCCAAGGTGGTCCGCCAATGGGCGGGGCTCCGCATCTTGACGCCCGACGGATGCCCCGTTTATGCAGAGTCATTGACGCATCCCGGCGCTTTTGTGGCGGTGTGCCACTCCGGCATCACCCTAGTCGCTGCCCACGCAGTTTCGCTCGCCGAAGCCATTGCTGCGGGCAAATTGCCACCTTCTTTCGATGCTTTTCACCATAGGCGCTTTGATGTTTCGAAAACTGCATAAGCCGGATACCGGCGTAATCACGATAGATATTGACGGCGTGACCGTGGCTGCCGAAATCGGCGAAAGTGCCGCCGCGGTGCTTCTACGTCAGGCCGAGCCTTGGTCGCGCAAGACGCCCATCACGCAAACTAAGCGGGCGCCTTACTGCATGATGGGCGTTTGTTTCGATTGCTTGG
The DNA here is from genome assembly GCF_056401235.1 of Polaromonas sp. P4_F9. Classification (NCBI taxonomy): domain Bacteria; kingdom Pseudomonadati; phylum Pseudomonadota; class Betaproteobacteria; order Burkholderiales; family Comamonadaceae; genus Polaromonas; species Polaromonas sp. P4_F9. The sequence goes on from NZ_JBFUJT010000041.1 coordinate 28,776, forward strand.
CCGAGGTGGATGGTGTCGCCTCGGTACAAACTTGCCTGACGCCTGTCCGCGAAGGTATGCGTATCGTGCGCCAAATCGGCAAGAGGAAGATCGAAGCATGAGCCGCGTAGACTTACTCATCATTGGCGCTGGACCTGCGGGAATGGCGGCCGCTATTACCGCGCGACGTCATGGGCTCGAGGTACGGGTGGTTGATGATCAACCTGCACCGGGCGGGCAGATCTGGCGCTCCGTTGAAATGGCGGCTAAACGCGACGACATCTTGGGTCCGTCTTATTCCGAAGGCCGCGCCGTTGCCGAAGCATTCCGCACCAGTGGCGCTCTCTACGAGCCCGGCGCCCAGCTCTGGCAGCTAGAACCGGGCTTCAAGGCTTTCATAAGTAAGGATCGGCAGCCGGAAATTGTCGAGGCCCAGGCCGTGATCCTCGCCACCGGTGCGCAGGAACGCCCCGTGCCATTTCCCGGTTGGACGTTGCCCGGAGTCCTAACGGTAGGTGCGGCGCAGATTCTGCTTAAAAATGCCGGTCAGATCCCGGCTGGTCCGGTATGGATCGCGGGCAGTGGCCCCTTGCCATTGCTGTATGCAGTACAGCTTCTACGTGCGGGTGGAGTGATCGCCGGCTATCTCGATACAACTCCTCCAGAGCAGTTGTGGTCAGCCCTACGCTACCTGCCGGGCGCTCTTCGTTCAACTGGAGAGTTGTTTAAGGGGCTCGGCTGGTTAAGGATACTTCGCCGCGGTAGGGTTCCTGTCGTCAAAGGCGTCGTCGAGATCGAAGCTTTGGGGAACGAAAGGCTCGAAGCGCTACGCTACCGTACAAATGGCGGCACGGTCAAAACGATCGATGCCGAAACCCTACTTGTCCATGAAGGCGTCGTGCCGAGCATCCATGCGGCATTGTCGCTGGATTGCGACGTAGCATGGACGCCAGCCCAGGAATGCTTCGCACCTGTAGTTGACCACTGGGGCGAGAGTTCGCGGGTGAATCTGTTCATCGCGGGTGATGGGGCAGGTATCGCTGGCGCCAAGGCCGCCCTGCTACGCGGGGAGCTTGCCGCGCTTAGGGTTGCCGTGAAGCTCGGTCGTCTAAGTGAAAAGGCAAGTGCAACTGAGGCTCAACCAGTTCGCCGGAAGCTAGGTCGGGAATTAGCTGTCCGTCCCTTCCTTGATGCCTTGTTCCGACCGCGTTCACAGATCTTCGCACCAGCGGACGAGACCGTCATATGCCGCTGCGAAGAAATTACTGCGAGAGAGATACGGGCATTGGCAAATGTCGGACGTCCGGGACCAAATCAGATCAAGGGCGCCAGCCGCGCTGGAATGGGGCCATGCCAAGGTCGGCAATGCGGCTATACCGTAAATCGGCTTTTGGCAGCCGCTCAGGACCGCTCTCCCGCAGAGGTCGGCTTTTATCGCGTTCGTCCGCCCTTGAAGCCAGTGACGCTCGGTGAGTTTGCCGCTCTCGATTCGCCGAGCACCCCAAGACCATAGTCGAAAGCTCGGGTCCCACCCGCTGGAAGTAACCGGTGGGTATGCGTGAATTGACACTCTGTCTGCTTAGTCATCGCCATCTGGTTGCCCGTTGACAAGAGTGATGGCGTTGTCGTTATCGACTGAATGCACAGAACGCTAACTCCACTGGGCCGCGCAGGGCAAAACTCAGCCCACCTTCGCCTTGCAACTGCGCTTGATACCGGATCCCGTAGATTTGTATTCAATTTTATATAACCAAATATGAGGAACACCCAATGAAAGTAGCCATTCTTGGCGCAGGCGCAATAGCCTTTGGAAACGCGGCCCTAATGTGCCGCGATGGGCATGACGTGACCCTTTGGTCTCCTTCGGGCCGACGTACGGCGGCTCTTGCAGCCGGCGCGCCCTTGGTCGCGAGCGGTGCCGTGGCGGGCAGTTTTTACCCGCGCGTGGCAGTAAGCTGCGCGGAAGCGCTTGCGAATGCCGAGGCGATCGTAGTGGCCGTGCCTGGCTACGGCCACCGCCACGTGCTTGACGCGGCGAAACCGCATTTGCGAAGTGAACAGGTGGTGGTGTTCAGTTGCCATATGTCGTTGGCAGCCTTGTACCTAGAGGGACAGCTGCGCAAGCGCAGCGTTACTACGCCTATTGCATGCCTTGGAACAACGGTCACCACAAGCCAACAGACTGCACTTGATGCAGTGAAGGTCGGCGCGATTCGAGCCATGCTGGATGTGGCTGTGCTGCCCGAGTCAGCCTCCGCACGCGGCATTGAGGTTTGCCGTGCGCTGTTTGGCGATCGCTTTGTGCAGCAAAGCGGCCTGCTGGCCATCTCCTTGAGCAACCTCAACGCGCAGATCCATTTGGCGCTTGCTCTTTGCAACCTTACTCGCATGGAACTGGGCGAGGAATGGGAGCAGAACCGCCACCTCACGCCGGCTGTCGCGCGCTTGATGGAGGCGCTTGACGCCGAACGCTTGGCCATCGCCCAAGCATTCGGGCTAACAGTACGCACCATCCACGAACATTACCACCTTACGAACAACGTACCCATGGGAACGTTGGCCGAAATGGTCCGTGCACGGGCGCGACGTCCCGGTGTGAACGGACCTAAAACGTTGGACTCTCGCTATGTAACCGAGGATATGCCGTTCGGCTTAGTGCCCATCCTCCGTTTGGCAGAACTGGCCGGTGTGACGGTGCCGCTGCACGAAAGTGGTCTTCGTATGATGTCGGCGCTATACGGTCGTGATTTCGCGTCGGAGAACGATATCCTGCCGCAACTGGATACGTTAACGCGCGAGATGGTGGTCGCGCTGGGCTGAGTTTTGCAAAGCGAGGATTCTGGCGTTTCAGGCCTTATTGACGTAACGCCCCCTTGGCCTGAAAGCCATTCCTGCCTGCCTTTGATTCACGCTAAAGGCTGCATCTCTCGCGCTATCGAAGTAGTGACAGTATTTTCGTCAGATTATGGCGTGAGCCACGCGTGAACCGCGCATCGGAACCGTTGGTGTAATTAGTGCCTGAGCAATCTTCTTACTCTGGTTGAGAACCGACTACGAGCGATTTTTGTGATCGAGCAACGGTAAGTTGAGAAGGGCGTTTCCATTAAGGTTAGCTGCATTGGCTAGGCGCGGCGCCATATGGCACTGCCCCATACTTGCTCGAAGCCGGTCACCTCGCCACGATCTAGTCTCCTTCCGGAAGTAGACCAAAAAATATGGCAAATGGTGAGCCGCCCAAGGCTACAGTGGTGATCAGCGCCGGGCATGGAAGAAGAGCTTGATTGCGGGCCGCTTTCCATCTCGTGCATTTTGCAGGGGCATATCTGTCACGCTGCTCCGTACGGTCGTATAGGCTACGAGCTTACTGACCCGACGTGTGAATGGAACGCTTCAACAAGAGATGAGCGTACAGAAGTGCGCAACCAAACCATTCCAACTTGCCGAGACGGACACGGCCCCGGGAGCGGCCAGCGCCTTACCCTGGCGTCGCGACTGCCGATTGTCGGCCAGTCGGGTAACACAGACACTCCGAAACCTTCAGCGACCAATCCCGCGATGTGCTCAATGCCGTCCAATTCAAACTGCACCTTCGGCCGGATCCCGTGGCGCCGCAGATAGTCGTGTGCCATCTTTCCAGCGACCACGTTACGGTCGTACTGGATGAACGGTTCCCGCGCGGCGACCAACAGCGGATTCGTAACCCGCAGCTGACTCGGAGTGAGCAGAATTATCGACTCTTCCCGGATCAGGCTCCAACTGCACGTCTTGGGCAAATCGAATGCGGGATGCACAACAATCGCCGCATCGAGACTGCCACCCATGACACGCTCTAGGAGCACGGAAGAAGTGCCAGGCTCAATGTAGATCTGGATAGCTGGGTGCGCGATCATCCAGCTCCGCATAAGCGGCGGCAGCAGTCCCATGAGCGCCGTTGGAGTTGCGCCTAGCCGTAGCGGGCCTGCAGGCAAGCCGGTGTTCGAGGCGGCGGATCGCAAGTCGCGCACTCCGCGCAGTAGCTCCCGGGCGTTATCCACTATGCGTGCCCCTGCCACTGTGGGCTTGACGGTGCGTCCGGCGCGTGTCAGCAATGGCACGCCAAGGTCCGCATCCAGCGCTCGCAGTTGTTGGGCGATCGTAGTCGGCGCCAAATCCAGTCGGCGCGCTGCATCGGCGATCGAACCCGCGTCAACCACTGTAACGAAGCTTTCAAGAAATCGCATATCCATAACAACGTATTTTACGTTGTCAGAAAGCACATTTGAGCGCTTTTCACGAGTTCTTATCGGACACACAATCCCCCATTACGTACCAACCTCATTTCAAAGGAGAGAACTTTGCCCATCATTCAATCTATCGAAGTCTGTGTAGCCCGAGTACCGCTGGACAAGGTGACCTTTCTTGCGACTCGTACTGTGGTGGACCGTCACTATGGCCTTGTAAAGATTCGCAGTGAAGATGGGGTGGAAGGTATCGGTTTTTGTTACGTCGGTAGCGCCGCCGGCGAGATCTTCCGTGTGGCAGTTGAGCAGTTGCTAGCTCCCGTGCTATTGGGGCGCGACACGCTTGCCGTCGAGGGGCTATGGAAGGAGATGTACCAGGAGGCGTTGCTACAGGGGCGTATGGGAACAGTTATGCGCGCACTGAGTGCACTCGACGTCGCCATGTGGGATCTCAACGCACGGTCTGCTAAGTTGCCCCTCCATAAGTACTTGGGCGCGGTTGAACTTAACACCGTGCCTGCCTACGCGAGCGGTGGGTATTACGTCGAGGGTAAGACGGCAGAAGAAGTCGGCGAAGAAATGGCCAGCTATGTCGAACTTGGGTTCAAGGCCGTAAAGATGAAGACTGGCCGCTGGACACCCCAAGGAGAGGAGTCCCGCGTAAAGGCCGCTCGGGAGGCTATCGGCCCAGATGTAGAGTTGATGCTGGATTGCAACAACGGGTGGACCGACACGGTGCAGGCAATGGAATATCTACGCCGCATGGAACAGTACAACCCGTATTTCATAGAGGAGCCCTTCGGTCCGGATGACATCGAGAGCCACGCCCGGCTTGCCAAGCTTACGCGCATTCCAGTCGCGACCGCAGAGATTGGCTACGGCCGTTGGTATCACAAGCAGCTTCTTGACATGGGCGGTGCAGCGATTTTGCAAACGGATGCGGCCGTATGTGGCGGCATTACCGAATGGAAGCGCATCGCGGCCATGGCGTCCGGCTATGGCGTTCAGATGTGCCCCCACTGGTTCCATGACGTACATGCGGCGCTTGTTGCTGCCACGCCAAACGCTCGCTACGTGGAGTTCTTTTGGGACGATCAAGTCCTGAACTTTCGTCGGCTGTTGGATAGACAGCTGGAGCACAAGGAGGGCCGCGTGATACTGCACCAAACTCCGGGCTTGGGATTCGAATTCGACGAAAAAGAAGTCGCCAAGTATGGACGTTGGACCACGGTGTCTTAAACCACGTTTTTCGGCTTCCTAATGTAAGGAGACATTCCCATGGATCAGAAAGTCTTCAGAAACCGACGAGGCGGCAGCTTCCTAGTTGCTCAAGCATCGACACAAGGAGGCCAACAAATCGAACCTGATCATCTTCAATTGCGGTTGAACCGTTGCCCCATCTGAGAGTTTCTATGAGTCAAAAAATCAATACCTTGGAAGCCATCGTAAAGATTGGTACTTTTCCTCCTGCTTTACAGGCACAAATTGACCGGAAGTTTCGCTGCGTCGATCTGYAAACCGCGCTTTCTGACGACGCACTAAGAACAACCGTTCGAGCGATCATCACTCGCAGCAGCTGCCAAGTACCAATGACGCCGATTGAGCAGTTGCCCGCCCTGCGGATAATCGCCACTTCCGGTGTTGGCTACGACGGGATACCCGTCGCTGCCGCTCAAGAGAGAGGGATCGTTGTTACCCACACTCCCGGAGTCCTGGACGCTGCGGTATGCGAGCTGGGCATTGGATTGCTGCTCAGTTTGCTTCGACAAATTCCTCAAGCCGATCAGCATGTCAGGACCGGAGAATGGCGTGAGGTTGCATATCCTCTAACCACAAGCCTTCAAGGGCTAAAAGTGGGCATTGTGGGACTGGGGCGTATCGGCGCCGGCATTGCTCATCGCCTGGAACCCTTTGGGGTGGAACTCGCCTACGTGGACGAATATCCCAAAAACGTCCCATGGAAAAAGTATGCGACTATTTACGAACTTGCGGAGCACGCAGACGTGCTCATGCTGTGCTGCAAGGGAGGCGAGGAGACCAAACATTTAATCAATGATTCGATCCTGCAAGCGTTAGGGCCCGGATGGATTGTCAATATGGCAAGAGGCAGCGTGGTCGATGAACGCGCTCTTTCAGATGCGCTGGACCGTGGTGCCCTTCGCGGTGCAGCGCTCGATGTTTTCGAAGCCGAGCCACTCGGAGATTCTCCATTGCTGCATCTTTCCAATGTTCTGCTGTCACCTCATGCGGGATCTGCAACAAATGAAACACGCGCACAAATGTTGAAATTGACAATGGAAAACTTGCAGGCAGTACTGGCGGGCCGCGCTGCCCTGACGCCTGTGCCAATAGCTCAAATAGTTTGATGGCGACTGGATAGCAAAGAGCTTAATCCTCTGCCCTCAGAAACGTCGATGTGGGCGGCGTGCTGCCCCATAGGACAACTGCATCGCTGCAAGGTTCTATTGAAGCGGGATTTCCAATCCAGGAAGCATTTGCCCTGAGTCCCACTCTCTCGGTGATCATGAATTGTCCGTTTTCTCATGAGGCTCTGAACCTGCATCAACGCAACGACAGCTGACGTGACTACTCGGACATAGGCTAGTGATCTCCGGAGGAATCGAAATCGCTTCTCTAAAGGTTAAGTCGTACCCTTCATAGGCTTGGCCAGCTCATGCGGAACATTCCAACAGAAGGCCTTGGTGATCGAGCTACGTCATTTACGCTATTTCATCGCCGTTGCCGAGGAGCTCAATTTCCGGCGCGCCGCAGAGCGAATTCATCTCGACCAGACGCCACTGTCGCGCACCATCCGAGACTTAGGGCTATGCTGAATAAGTACCGTCAAAGCGCCCACTTGGGGTGATGACAGTTCGATTGGGTCCAAACAGGTCGCCGCACGCCCCATCTTGTGGCCCCTCGGACCTGTTTTGCGGGCCCTTTGGCCCGTATTGCATGCTCATGGACGCACCTGTGCCATCAGCCTTGATCGGCTGAGGTAAATGTTGGCCAGCGCCAAGGCAGTAAACGCCCGGGTCGCATTCTTTTGCAGCCCGCGGTAACGCACCCTGCCAAGCCCCCACAGGCGCTTGACCACGCCAAACACGTGCTCCACCCGCGAGCGGATGCGCGATTTGTTGCGGTTCTTGCTCTTGAGCGCCTCGTCCACGATGCCRTTKCGTCGCGTGCGCTGGTTCGTGAAGTCTTTGGCATTGGGTGCTGCGCCTTGGATCAACTCTTTTTCTGGCTGGCATAGGCYGAGTCACCGTACACRCGCCGYTCTTGCCCATGCAGCAARTCRGGCAGCGGRTGCTTGTCATGCACATTGGCCGCTGTGACCACGGCSCTGTGCGYCAARCCRCTTTGGCTGTCCACSCCGATGTGCAGCTTCATTCCTAATGTGGCGTTGCTCGCGACCGACCTCTGGGGTACTACTCAGCCTGAGACATTGAACGCCTTGGTGCTGAAGCCGATCGCGCAACTGCCTGATATGCGGTTTTTCGACGCCATCGAAGCCGTGCTGCACGAACTGGACACACTGTGGTTGAACGAAGGTCGCGTCAATGATGGTACCGTTTTGCGTATACGCTTGGCGTTCTCGCAGCGGCTCGTTGCGACACGGGCATGTGCTGATGCGCGGTGGCAGCGTCATCGTCGACCCGCTGGGCCAGGTGCTGGCCGGCCCCGATTTTAACGGCGAGACAATCCTGACCGCCGAGCTGGACATGCGGCAGATCGTCCGCGGCAAATTCGACTTTGATGTCGCGGGACACTATGCAAGGCCCGACGTCTTCCGCCTGGACGTCGACGGCCGCCCCAAAGTACCTGTCCTCACGCACGGGGGAACGTCATGACACAGCAGCCATTCGTCAATTGTTAATGCTGCCGCGGCAATTAATCGATTTTCAAGGCCAAATTCCTGCCACCTGCGATTGAACAATAAAACGGCCTTAATTCACGTGACAGTGCAGGCACATCAAGACTGGAAATGACCATGCGCATGCGCCAACCATGCCGACATTACATTTTGGTATGAATGCCAAGTCAATTCTGATTGGACATGAATACCTCGGCAAGCGGAGAATCCTTGGCATAGAAGCTTCGAGGATATCGTTATAGCCTCAACCCTAAAACGCTCTTTATCCTGAAGACAAAAAACAGCCAATTTTTAAACACGGAGACAACCATGCGCACCACTTCTATTGTTCTGACGCTATCTACCTTGCTCGCGCCCTTTGCAGTGCGCGGCGCGGAGACGCTTTACGTGGGGGGGGCCGGGGGTACGCTCCAAAAGGCCTACGAGGAAAAGATAATTCCCGGCTTCGAAGCCCGCACCGGCGCCAAGGTGGTCTACGTGCCTGGAAGCTCGAGCGACACTGTGGCCAAGCTGATTGCGCAAAAGGGCCGCCAGGACCTTTCGATCGTCTTGATTGACAGCGGCCCAATGACCCGCGCGGTGGAGCAGAACCTGTGTGCGCCTTTGCCCGTCTCACCGGTGCTCAACGACATCTACCCGAGCGTCCGTATGCCAGGCGGCACGGCAGTGGGCTACGGCTTCTACGCCACTGGTCTGGGCTACAACAAGGCGGTTTTCGCCAAGAATGGCTGGGCGGCCCCGACATCCTGGAACGACCTCGGCGACCCCAAGTTCAAGGGAAAAGTGGTGGTTGGGTCGACGGTTGGCTACGGCATAGAGGCTCTGGTGATGCTGGCCCGCGCCAACGGCGGCAACGAAAACAACATCGAACCGGGTTTCGCCTTCATGGCTAAGAAAGTGGCCCCCAATGCGCTCTCTTGGGAAAGTTCGCAGGCCAACATTGCGCAGCAGCTCCAGAGCGGTGAGGCTGCGCTGGTCGCATGGTCCAACATTCGCGTGCAGATGGTCATCGATCAGGGCGCGCCGGTTGCATTCGTCTATCCCAAGGAGGGTGCGAGGCTGGGCTTGAACACAGTGTGCGTGGTCAACGGCGCGCCGCAGCCCAAGCTCGCGCACCAATTTCTGGAGGACCTCCTATCGCCAGCCACACAGGCCGAACTAGCTAAGTTCGCTGCGTTCGGCCCCGTTAACTCCAAGGTTAAGCTCGAGCCCGACGTGGCGCGAAAGGTGGTCTACGGTCCCGAACAGACCAAAGCGCTCGTTCCCGTGGATTGGATCGCCATCAATAAGCAGCTCCCCGAGTGGACCAAGCGGTGGAACCGCGAGGTTGAGCGCTGAGCGCCGCCGAAACAAGGTACGCAAAAGATGGCTTTCCTCGAGCTCCAGGAGCGAACAAAGCAGTTGGGCAGCACCGTCGTGGTAGAAGATAAAGGTACGAAAAACGTGGCATTCCTTGAGCTCGAAGAGCTGACTAAGCAGTATGGTGAGAACGTCGTCGTAGACGGCTTTAGTCTTTCCGTGTCGAAGGGCGAGTTCGTCTGCCTGCTAGGGCCGTCGGGCTGCGGTAAGACGACGACGCTGCAGATGGTGGCCGGGTTCGTTCAGCCCACTAGCGGCCAGGTGAAACTCGACGGTCAAGATATCACCGGGCTACGCAGCAACCGGCGTGGCCTGGGCATCGTGTTCCAGAGCTACGCGCTGTTCCCGCACATGTCGGTGTCCCAGAACGTGGCCTTCGGGCTGGAGATGCGGGGCGTGCCGGCCGCCGAGCGCGCGGCTCGCGTGGTGGAGGCGCTCGAGCTGGTGCATCTTGGCGCATTGGCCGGCCGATACCCGCGCGAACTCTCGGGCGGGCAGCGCCAGCGGGTCGCCTTGGCACGCGCCCTGGTGATCCGGCCGCCGGTCCTGTTGCTCGACGAGCCCATGGGCGCGCTGGATGCCAAGCTGCGCGAAGAGATGCAGATCGAACTGCGCGCGCTGCAGCGCCGCGTGGGCATCACCACCATCATGGTTACCCACGACCAAGCCGAAGCCATGACCCTGGCTGACCGCGTGGTGTTGATGAACGGGGGTCACGTCGAGCAGATTGGCAAGCCGTACGAGATGTACGAGCAGCCCAACGGCCGGTTCTCTTCCACCTTTCTCGGGCGGGCCAATGTGTTCAGCGGCTCGATGAGCAACGGCGGTTTCCTGGTGCAGGGCATCGCGCTGCCTGCCGCGCCGGGCGCTTTGAAAGGAAAAGCCGATTACATCGTGCGGCCCGAGAAGATCGAATTTGTCGAACAGGGCGCGCTTGTGCGTGGCCGCGTCGGCGCGCGTGTGTTTCTCGGAAACCACTGGCTGTTTCAGCTCGAGACGCCGCTAGGCACGATGCAGGTCGCCTGCGCGAACACCGCGCCACCCAGCGTAAACGAGGGCGACGAGGTCGGCCTTGGCTGGGACCTGAGCAACGCTCGCATCGTCGCGCCGGAGGGCCAGGCATGAACCCGCAACGCAACAACCTGCCGTACTGGCTGAGCGCACCCGGTACCCTTGTGGTGCTCGCTTTGGTCGCCGTGCCGCTGGTGATGATCTTCTCGCTCAGCTTTCATGCGCTGCAGCCGGGCGGAGGCATTAGCGGATCGCTCACGCTACAAAACTACGGCCACATCGTTGCCGATGACTACTATCTGCAGATCTTCGCGCGTACCTTCCTGCTCGCCATAGTGGTCACCGGCGTGTGCATGCTTATTGGCGTTCCCGAAGCCTATGTGCTAAGCCGCCTGCCCGCCGGCTGGCGCGCCGTTTCCATCGTCATCGTGCTCGGCCCGCTGCTGGTCTCGGTGGTGGTGCGCACGCTCGGATGGGCGATCCTGCTGGGCAGCGAAGGGATGATCAACAAGGCGCTGCTGGCGTTGGGTTGGGTCGACCAACCGGTTCGTCTGATGTATTCCTACGCCGGGATGGTGGTCGCGCTGTCGCACGTGCTGGTGCCTTACATGGTGCTGTCGGTCTGGGCGTCGCTGCAGAAGCTGGACTTCACGACCGAGCAGGCCGCGGATTCGCTCGGCGCCGGCCCCTTGACCGTGCTGCGAAGGATCGTCCTGCCCCAGGTGATCCCGGGCGTGCTCTCGGGCGGCCTGATCGTCTTCGCCCTGGCGGCGAGTGCCTTCGCTACGCCGGCCATCATCGGCGGGCGGCGACTGAAGGTGGTGTCCACCACGATCTACGACGAGTTCCTAGGCGAACTGAACTGGCCGATGGGCGCCGCTCTCGCCGGCGTGTTGATGCTCTTCGTGCTGGTCGTCTCGGTCCTGGCCAACCGCTTCATCGAGCGGCGCTACAAGCAGGTGTTCGCATGACGCGCCTATCCCGCCCGTGGTTGGCGTTCCATATCCTGTTTGCTGCATTCATGCTCGCGCCGCTGGTCATGGTGGTTTTGGTGGCCTTCACCGACAAGGGCTACATCGCCATGCCCTTCGACGGTGCGTCGTGGCGCTGGTTCCGCGCAATCCTGGACAACCAAGACTTCATCGACGCGTTCTATCGCAGTGTGGCCCTGGCCGCTGGCGCGGCAACGTTGGCCGTGATGTTTGCGCTGCCCGCCGGCATGGCGATCGCCTGGCACCGATTCAAGGGGCGAGAGACCTTGTTGGGCCTTCTGTTATCTCCGCTGATGGTGCCGCACATCGTGTTGGGCATCGCGATGCTGCGTTTCCTCACGCAGGTCGGCGCTTCCGGCACGATGACCGGACTGGTGCTCGCCCACGCGGTGGTGGTGACGCCTTACGTGCTCCGATTGGTGGTGGCGGCGGCGACCGGCTTCGACCGCAGTGTCGCGCAGGCAGCGGAGTCGCTGGGCGCGTCCCAGTGGACGGTGTTCGCACGCATCGAGCTTCCGCTGATTCTGCCTGGCATCGCCGGTGGCTGGCTGCTAGCCTTCATCAACAGCTTCGACGAGCTCACCCTGAGTGTGTTCGTCGCCTCGCCCAGAACGCAGACACTGCCGGTCAAGCTGTACGCGTACATGACCAACACGATCGACCCGCTACTGGCTTCCATCTCCACGGTGATGATCTTGCTGACCTTGGTGCTGATGCTGGCGCTTGAGCGCTTCTACGGCCTGGATCGCGTGCTCGGAGGCAGGTCCTGAAGGCAGCAGCCGCTCCAGGGCGGGTCTGCCTGCAATCGCAAGCTTAAATTTCAACTCAGAATTTCGATGATAAAACCATCCGCCACAAAACTTATAGCCGTCTACACCGCAGATACCCGTCATCCTCCACATGCTGCCATTGAGCAGGCCAAACTCCATATCGCCGACACGCTGGCTTGCATCTACGCTGGAACCGGGACAGACGCTGTGAAAATTTTGGCGGAGACGAATTGTTGGGCCGGCACGCCCGATGATTTTCTTGTGCCTGGCTGGGGATATGCGAAGACTTTGGATGGGGCTGCCCAGTTGCTCGGGACGGCCGCTCATGCGTACGACTTCGACGACACGAGCAATAAGATTCCGTTCCATCCCAGCGCATCTATTGTCGCTGCGTTACTGGCCACGGTTGCCGATTTATCCAGAAATCATGCTAAGGCGCCAAGCGGCCTTCACTTCATTCATGCTTACGTAAAGGGCATGGAGGTTTCGTGCAAGGTTGGCGAAATCCTAGGTGACGACCATACGGATCAGGGGTGGCATACGATGTCGACGCTCGGTCTTCTGGGCGCTGCGGTGGCGTGTGCAGTTCTTCGCGGCCTTGACGTCATCGGAAGCGAGCATGCGCTAGCGATCGCTTGTTCGCATGCCGGCGGCATACTTAACAACAGCGGGACGATGGTAAAGCCTTTGCACTGCGGCCTCTCGGCAAAAGCCGGCTATATGGCGGCTGCTTTGGCCGAGAGGAAGTTCACGGCAGGAAACGATATTCTCGAGGGGCAATACGGCTTTATCCACGCCTTTACCGGCGGCCGGCGCTCAGAGATCGAATTGCCGCCGACGAATATATCAGGGTTTTGTCTGCCGCCGCTGACGGGCGAGCATATCGAACTCATCCATCCTGGTATCCAGGTAAAGCGTTATCCCTGCTGCCAGGAGGCGCATGCATGCATCGGCGGAATGAGAAAAATCCGGGAACGACAAGGCTTCGACATCGACCAAGTGGAGCAAATAATTTGCTATATCTCCACCGAAAAACGGATGTCCTATCTGCAGTGCCCAGACCCGCAGACACCAACGGAGGCCAGGTTCAGTATGAACTTTGCGATAGCCGCTGCCATGCGTTATGGCGCCGTGACGCTGGAACACTTTAGCTCGGAGCTCCTTGCCTCCGAGGAATTTCGGCAACTTATGCGTCTTGTCGAGATGCGTCTCCAAGACAAAAAGGGGGGAAACGCAGTGGATATCGAAGTCAGATTCAAAGACGGGACCCGGATGAGCGAGCGTGGAACTGGCGAACCTGCGACCTGGAATGATATCGAGAGCAAGTTTAACAATTGCATGGAGCATGCGTTTCAGCCAAGTGACCCCAAGCCCATCCTTGCTGCGCTCAAGCAACTGGATGTTCAAAAGGATATCAGCGGCATTTTTCTTTTGAAATCGAGCTCCACGAAAATCCCAGGCAGTGTGCTGGCCTAATGCCACTTCTCGTGATTGCCATGCTGCAGCCACCCCGGGGCGAAAGACCGATTGGAGAGACTTGCAGATTACCGACCGGAATACCCGCGAGTCTTAGAAGCTATGCCGAACGCCGAAGTCATAGGCGCTTGAAGAACCGTCCACGCCGGTCAACGAGCCATTCAGAGCTTGGGCCGCGTGGTCGCTCTACGCACGCCTGCATACGTGGCGGACGGTCAAGTCGCTGAATTGGTGCGACGCAAACTCGTTTCACTTGCGTCGCTCTTGCGCGCCCCATCTACCTATGGAGAACTTCCATTGAAGCATCCCAGTGTTTTCCTTTCGCGCTTGGTGAGGACGGTCGTGGTCGCCGCAGCAGTTGTGCATGGGCCGGCCTGCTTGGCCATCGAGATAGTGGTGGGCCAAGTCGCGCCACAGTCTGGACCCGAGGCCAAACAAGCCCGGGCCTACGCCACGGGGTTGGAGCTGGCATTCAAGCAGGCCAACCGCACCGGCGGCGTGAACGGCAACACTTTCGCCCTGGTGCGCAAGGAGGTCGACGGCCCGCCCGCCCAGCTGGTGGAGGAGACGCGCAAGCTGCTCGCCCAGGAGAGTCCGGTCCTGCTCGCGGGCTTGTGCGGCGACGTGTTCGTGGACGGGCTGGTGCAATCCGGCCTGCTCGAGAAGCAGGGCGTGGCCGTACTTGGCTACCGCGCCGTGCGGCGGGAGTCGAACACGCCCCTGCTCTTCAATGCTCGGGCCGGTATTCAGGAGGAGGTTGACAAGATCGCCGGGCACCTGGGCGTGCTTGGCATCAAGCGATGGGGGTTGTTGGTCGAGGAGGGGGGCAATGCCGAAGCCCTTGGCGCGATGGTGGCTGCCGCGGCCAGGAGGGCGGACGCGGCGCTGGTGTCGCGCGCCGCATACGAGGCGGGAACCACGCGGGTGGTATCTGCGGTCGAGACTTTGGTCAAGGCGTCGCCGCAGGCCATCCTGCTGATCGCCAGTGGACCGGCGGCCGCGCGCTTCATCGAGCAGTACCGCGAGAACGGCGGCAGTGGGCAACTGTTCATTTATTCGGGGGCCGACATGGAGCAAGTGGCCCGCGAGATGAGCGAGTGGCGCCTTTCCTTTGTGTCCACCGCCATGCAGGGTGTGGTCATCCTGCAGGTCGTGCCCAACCCGCACAAGCAATCGCCGTTGGTAGCCAAGGAGCTGCGCGAAGCGGCCCGTGCGGCCTCGATCGCGCCGGCCGCTCTCAGCTACGTAACGATGGAAGGATTCCTGGCCGGCAAACTCATTGTCGAGGCGGCCAGGCGCCAGGGCAGCCGCGCCGACCGTGCCGGCTTCGCGAAGGCGCTCGAGGGCATGGGCAGCCTCAACCTGGGCGGCCACGTCGTCTCCTTCAAGCCCGGCAGCACCACCGGCTCACGCTATGTCGAGCTGACTGTGATCAGCGGCACGGGACGCGTCGTGGAGTAGTTCCAACACGGCACACCTGCAATCGCTCGGGCGAACAAGCAGACCCTGCCACCAATATCCCGTTTGACATGCAAGCCCTCTGGATGATCGTAGCGTCACTTCTGTTCGCAGTCATGAGCGTGTGCATCAAATTCGCTGCCGCAAGCTTCAGCAACGCGGAATTGATCTTCTACCGCGGGGTGATTGGTGTGGCGTTCATGTGGGGCTTCGTGCGCATAGAAGGTGTAAGCCTCCGCACGAGCTACTTACGCATGCACGTGTGGCGAAGCTTGGTCGGCATGGTCGCGTTAGGGATGTGGTTCTATTCGATCGCGTACTTGCCGCTGGCGACGGCAAGCGCGCTTCATTACATGAGTAGCATCTGGATCGCGGTATTCATGATCTGCGGTACCCTGCTCGCAACGGCACCCGGGAGTGCGACCAACGGCCCGATCCGTGCCTCTCTGGTCTTGAGTGTCGTCGCAAGCTTTGCCGGCGTCCTGCTTCTGTTACGCCCCCAACTGCCCTCGGGCGAGCTCTTCGCCGGCATCGTCGGGTTGCTCTCAGGCCTTATCGCAGCCCTGGCATACATGCAGGTCGTCGCCCTTTCCAAGGCAGGTGAGCCGGAAACTCGCACAGTCTTCTATTTCGCCTTGGGCTGCGTTGTCGGGGGTGGACTCGGCATGGCTGTCACCGGCCCGTCTGCGTGGTCGTGGTCTGGCGCAATCTGGCTGCTTCCCATTGGCGTCCTCGCCGCGTTGGGACAGTGGTGCATGACTCGCGCGTATTCCGATTCGGCTACAACGACAGGCACGCTTGTCGTGGCGAACCTCCAGTACTCGGGAATCCTGTTTTCCGCGGTCCTTGGGCTGCTAATTTTTGGCGACCAGATTCCGATACGAGGCTGGATCGGCATCGGAATCATCATCGCCAGCGGCATCGCGGCAACGGTTATTCGCATGCGTACAATTCCGGGCACTCCGGTCGAAGAGCTCTAGTCTGCCGAGCCCGTCGCGTTGGGGGACATGTGCCTGACGAGCCTCATGCCGCCTCTTGCCACGTGGGTGCAGGTGTAGATCGAAGTCGATGTGGATCGCAACCGGGTTCGTACAGCGCTTCGGCGCCATGGATCATCAGTTCCATGAAGACCCGAACCACGTCATCTCCCTTCAGGCTAACGTGCATGGCCAACCCTTTCCCGTAATAGCAGTCGACCACGGGCAGCATGCTTAGATTGTGGCCGTCGAACAAGTTGTCGGCCACGAAGTCCATACTCCAGATATGGTTGATTTGCTGCGCCAATGTCTTGGGCTGACGCAGTTGCGCATCCTTGTATCCTTGGGGGGCATGTGATGCAGGGACCGGCCCTGTTCGCGGTACAAGCAATAGACCGCTTGTGGTTGTCTGCAAAGCCGTCGCGCTTGAGCACCATATGCACACGTCCACCTGCACGAGGGCGCCCTACAGCATGACCTCGACCGCGCTCAGATCGGCGGCCAGGCGCCGGACGATGATCCGTGGTGCTGCTCTTGGCGTCCCTCGTCACTGTCGCTGGCGACCTCAACTGCCGACGTGCTCCTGGCCGAGGTAGGTGAAGTAGGTATGAGAATAAGGTTAAAGCATATGAACCTCCAATAATGCAATTGGACGGAATGAAGCATCGCAAGTACGCTAACTTCACTTGAAGCGATGGCTACTTGTACCCGGCTACCAAGACAACCTTAATCGAAAGACCTACTAATGGAAACTAAACCGACCTCCACCAATGCATCGCCCCTGCTGATCGCCGGATCTCGCCCCCCTGCCCCCGACGTCCCGTCAGATGA
This sequence comes from Polaromonas sp. P4_F9, assembly GCF_056401235.1. Taxonomy (NCBI): domain Bacteria; kingdom Pseudomonadati; phylum Pseudomonadota; class Betaproteobacteria; order Burkholderiales; family Comamonadaceae; genus Polaromonas; species Polaromonas sp. P4_F9. The sequence continues at coordinate 45,726 of NZ_JBFUJT010000041.1, forward strand.
ACTGGCGAACCGCCTCAAAAACATTCGCAAGGAGATGGAGGCCGACCAGCTGGACCTGCTTGTTCTAACGGATGTCAAGAACATCCGGTACTTCACAGACTTTCACTCGTTCTCTTGGTACTTCAATTCCAGACCCTTCATCACACTGATCACCGCCACCGACCTGATTCTTATCGGTTCGAACTATGAACAGAGGTACGTGGATTGGAAGCCGCGCGCATTCTCGGCGCTCTATTACGACGGCTACCTTGCTCAAGGCGTCGCCCTAGTGGCGGACTCGATTCGAGCCAAGTTCAAGGGAAAGACACCCAGGATCGCCATCGATTATGGTGATGAGATGAACGGTCGGGGAATTCTGTCATTGATCGACGCGTTGCGCGATTTGTCGACGGGAAGCGCCTTGAAGAGCGCCTCTCCGACACTTTGGCGTGTTCGCCAAATCAAGACGCCTTTCGAGGCTGAGTTGAAGCGCACTGCGTTTGCTATCTGCAACGAGGCATTCGACCAAACGATCGCCCAAGCGCGGATCGGTATGAGCGAATACGAGTTGTGGCGAATAATGCAAGCGCAGACGTTTCTCAACGGCGCCGAAAGCGGCGATCCCTTCCCAGTCATTTTCGGAAAGGGCGATTTCACCTATGGGCGCCCGCCCACAGATCGACGCTTGGAGCCTGGCCATTACGTATGGTCAGATTTTCGCGCAACATATGGCGGATACCCGGCGGACCGCAATCGCATTGCGCGCGCTGGCGAGCCGGAACCGTGGGAGCTTGATACCTACACGGCCGTCCGCGAGCTCACGCTCGAGCTTTGCCGCTCGATCCGTCCGGGAATTACGTGCGCGGAGTTCTACCAAGAGGCCATGAAGAAGTGGGCTCCAGTGAATGTCGGAAATAATTTTTCCTTGCACACCCCTAAATCAAAAGGGGCGAGACTGGGCCACGGCGGGGGAATGGACGTCGTTGAAACGCCGTCTCTGGGAGCGTTTGACAACACGGTGATACGTCCTGGGATGATTCTGCATGTCGAACCGAAGCTCGAACGCGACGGTGCAGTCTTCCAGTTCGAGGAGTGTGTTTACCTCGGCGAGAACGGCATCGAGTTCGTGACGCCGCTTTGCCCGGAGATCCTTCCGATCATTCGGTAAACAACCACCCAAAGTCCTACGAAGTGTCCACAGCCTTCCCGCACCTGGCCGCTCAGCGGTCTCGCGCGGAAGGGTCAGTGAGAAGTGCGACCTCGGGATAGTTACCATTGCCCCTGAACATCCATTGGTCTCTGTCGTGCAGCTTGAGACGATACCCTGCGTCGTGGTGTTGCCCAGTGGTCATC